>NZ_JBFBCI010000047.1:0-72998 GCF_040683095.1 Sphaerisporangium sp. NPDC051017 | reverse complement strand
CGAGATCGCCACCTACAACCGGACACTGCCCGCCACCGAGATCCGCGCCCACTACCAGGCCGGCACGGCAGCCGCCCAGATGACCAAGGCGACGACGCCATCCGGACGGGTGTGGGCGCAGAACGCCTACCTGGCCGATGGCGGTCGGCTGCAGACCCACACCGACTCCAACGGCGGCTTGTGGAAGCTGAGCGCCCTACAGTACGCAAGGGGGAGCCGAGGCGGAGCCGAGGCGGAGCCGAGGCGACGATCACCGTCACCGACCCCCACAACGGAACCCGTGTCTCGGTGCACGATGCGCTCAGGGCCTACCGGACCATTTCACAGACCGACCAGCTTGGGAAGGTGACGAAATACGAGTACGACACCGGTGGCTACCTGGGCAAGATAACGGACCGGAATGGTAGTACCACCGAGTTCTACTACAACGATCGCGGGAACCGCATCGGCCGGAAGACCTGCCAGACCTCCACGAGTTGTCAAACCGACCACTACACGTATCACGAGAACGCGACCGACCGCTTCGACCCGCGCAACGATCAGTTAATCGTCTCGCGGGACGGCCGCTCGTCAAGCTCGACGGATGACACGTATGCCACCAAATGGGAGTACACCACTCAAGGTGAGGTGGCGAAGGAGACGACTCCGGCGACGCCGGACTTTCCCAACGGACGTTCGTTGACCTATAGCTACACCGATGGCACCGAGTCCGCCGTCGGGGGTGGCACTGTGCCAGCCGGGCTGCTCAAGTCCGAGCGGGACGCGAAGGGAAAGATGTGGAACTACGCCTACACGGCCCAGGGTGATTTGGCGCAGCAGACCGACCCCACAGGCCTGATCACGACCTACGTCCGTGACGCGCTGGGCCGGGTGACATCGAGCTCTCAGGTATGGGAGGAAAACGCCCCCGCGAGACTGTCGGCCTCTGCGGCGGCGCAGACGGGTCTCGTCGCCGCCTACGGGTTCGAGGCCGGTTCAGGTTCGGTGGTCGCCGATGACTCCGGCAACTCGCACGCGGGCACTGCCACCGGCACCTCTTGGAACACCTCGGGCAAATTCGGCAAGGCGCTGTCCTTCAACGGCACCTCGTCGTGGGTCACCGTGCCCGACGCCCCCGAGTTCAGGCTGGCGCAGGGGATGACCCTCATGGCGTGGGTGAAGCCCGCGGAACTGGACGGATGGCGCAACGCGCTGATCAAGGAGTACTCCGGCGGGCTGTCGTACGCGCTGTACGCGTCCGATGGGTCGGTGCCCAACGGCTGGGCGGTGAACACCTCCGGGACGGAGGGCTCGGTCTCCGCGCCCGAGGGACTGCCAGTGGACACGTGGTCGCACATCACTACGACGTATGACGGTTCGAAGCTCCGGTTCTACGTCGACGGCGACCTCGCGGCGGAGTCGGATTTCACCGGCTCCCTGAGAGGGGACGGCGGTTCGTTTCGAATCGGCGGCAACAGCGTGTGGGGTGAGCACTTCTCCGGGATCATCGATGAGGTCCGTGTCTACAACCGGGCGCTGCCGGAGGCGGAAATCCGTACAGCGCGCGACACCCCCGTGGTTACCGGCCAAGACCCAAGGGAGCCGCCCCAGCAGTCGGCCACGTTCACCACGACGGTGGCGTACGACCCGCAGGGCAGGGTCATGTCGCAAACCGGTCAGGGGGTGAAGAACGAGGTCACCGGGGTCACGCATACCGCTGAGGCGCGGTACGCCTACACCGCGGACGGTTACCGACTGACCGACAGCGTGGTGGACCTGACCGGCGGTGACCGGAGCGAAAGATCACCTACGGCTACGACGCCTTCGGCCGGATCGCGTCCATCACCGGTCCCGAAGGAGGTGTCGTCCACTATACGTGGGACCACACGGGCGCCCGGACGAGCATGGTGGACGAACTGGGTACCACCTACCACTACACCTACACGCCCCGAGGTGAGCCGGCGTCCACCATCCTGAAGAACTGGACGGGCAGCCCCGTCGATCCCCAGACCCCGCGAGACGTCGTGACGCGGTCCGCCTCCTACGACCCCGAAGGACGTCTGGCCACGCAGGTCGACGCCATGGGCCGGAAGCTGTCCTTCACCTACTTCGACAACGACGATCTCTTCAAGGTGATCGCCGATGACGCGAGACTGAACGGTTCCGCCACTCCGCGCGACGTAGTGCTGGAGGAGAACACCTATGACGCCGCCGGGTACCTCAAGTCGCGGCTCTCGGACGGGGCGCAGGCTCGTGTCGATTACGTGTACGACGCGGCGGGTCGCCTGACATCGGAGACCTTCGACCCGGCCGGCCTTGCTCGCAAGACCTCGTACACCTACGACGCCGATGACAACGTCATCAAGGAAACCTCCTCGAAGCAGGGTGAGAGCCGGACGGAGTCGGTCGAGTACGGATACGACGACGCGGGGCAGATGATCCGCAGGAGCGTCGAGAACGGGCAGCAGGACCTGGTCACCACATGGACACTCGATCGGCGCGGTCTGAGCCGGGAGATCGTCGACCCCAGGGGAAACGTCCCAGGTGCCGACCCCGGCGCGTACACCACATCCTTCCGCTACGACGCGATGGGCAGGCTCGTGGAGGCCACCTCTCCCGCCGTGGTCGTCGAGAAGGAAGGAACCGCCGTCACCGCCCGGACGAGCGAGAAGTACGGCTACGACAACGCGAGCCGGCCTACGCACGCGGTGGACGCCGAGGGCCGGGTCACGCGAACCGACTATGACAAGGTCGGGCGGACGACACGCGTGACCTTCCCCGCGTACACCCCGCCGGGGGGCTCCCCCCTCACCCCGGCCGTCAACTATGACCACGACCTGGCGGGCAGGCTCACGCGGTTCACCGATGAGCGGGGTCAGATCTTCCGTGCCGAGTACGACGCGCTCGGCAACCCTGTACGCGTCACCGACCCGGGTCCGGGCGGTCAGCCCGGGGGCCAATGGGTCACCGAAGTCGATCTCCTGGGAGAGACGCTCGCGACGGTGGATCCCACCGGCGCCCGCGAAGCGGCGACCTACGACGACCTCGGCCGCGTGATCACCACCACGAGCGTCGAACGCAGGCCGTCGAGCGCCGCCTACACCACGACGTACGAGTACAACGACGCCGACGACCTGACCAAGCGTGTCGAGCCCGGAGACAGGATCACCGGGTACGCGGTCAACGCGGCGGGCGAAGTGATCAGCGAGACCAATCCCGCAGGCAAGACTTCAACGTTCGCCTACGACCTCCTCGGCCGCACCGTCAAGGTCACGGATCCCCTCGGGAACTCCGCAGTGGCGGAGTACGACCTAGCCGGTCGTCAAATCACCGCCAAGGACCTCAACACGTCCGGCACGGTGCTTCGCACCTTGAGCTTCGGCTACGACGAGGCTTCGAACAGGATCAGCGAGACATCGGCCGAGGGCCGTACGGTCCAGCGGAAATACGATGCCACCGACAGCCTCGTGGAGCTGGTCGAGCCGGTGAAGAGCGGGGAGTCGATCACCACCACCTTCGGGTACGACGCGACCGGTGCCCTCACCCGGACCACTGACGGGCGTGCCAACACCGTCTGGACGAGCTATAACAGCCTCGGCGTGGTCGAGTCGCTGACCGAGCCAGCGACGACGGCCCATCCGAACATGGCCGATCGTGCCTGGACGAACGTGTACGACGCCGCGGGCAACCTGCTCTCGACGTTGCAGCCAGGCGGGGTGCGGACCGACCGGCAGTACGATCACCTCGGGCGGCTCGTCAGCGCGTCCGGTTCGGGTGCGGAGGCGGCCACCGCGACGCGCTCGTATGGCTATGACCTCGCGGGCAGGCAGACGGCCATCGGGGACTACGCGCTGGAGTACAACGACAGGGACCTGCTGACCAAGGTGACCAAGTCGTCGGTGCAGATGGCGGCGTTCTCCTACGACGCTGTGGGCAACGTCACGGATCGGGCCGACGCCTCGGGAACGGCCGTCTTCGGCTGGGACAAGAACGACAGGGTGGCTACCGCGACCGATCCGGTCACGGGCCGCTCCTTCGTGTACGGATACGACGACGCCGACCGGCTCACGGCGCTGACATCGGCCACTCCGCAGACGACTCAGAGTTTCGACTACGACGACCTCGATCGGCTGATCTCGCACACACTCAAGAACAGCGCCGGTGCCCAGCTTGCGAAGATCAGTTACGGATGGGACAAGGACGACCTTCTTGTGTCCAAGACGACCGAGGGCACGGCCGGTGCCGGTGCAAACACCTACGGATACGATCAGGCCGGCCGCTTGACGTCGTGGACGGCGCCGAACGGAAACGTCACCTCGTATACCTGGGACGCGTCCGGCAACCGGGTCAAGGCCGGGAACGACTCCTATGTCTACGATCAGCGCAACCGTCTGATCTCGGGTGCCGGCAGCGACTACACCTATACCCCGTGCGGAACCCTGTCCACGTCCACCACCGGAGGGGTCACCCGCCGGCTCGTGTTCGATGCCTTCGACCGGATGGTGGCCGACGGCGACGCCACGTATGGCTATGACGCGCTGGGGAGGCTCGTCTCCAGGGTCCGGGGCGGCGCGGAGCAGCGGTTCAGCTACGCCGGCCTGGAGAACGACATCGTGGCCGTGACCAACAGTGCGGGAGTCCTGCAGGCTAAGTATGGGCGGGACGCCGCAGGCGTGCCCATCAGCCTCCAGGAGGGCGGCGGGCCCGCGCTGGGCGTCATGACAGACCAGCATGACGACGTCGTCGGCACCTTCTCGGGGACGGCGCTGGTCGATTCGACGGCGTACGACCCGTTCGGAAAGGTCCTCGCCCGGTCGGGGACCACCCGTTCGCTGGGCTACCAGGGGGAGTGGACCGACCCGGACACCGGTGCGGTCAACATGCACGCCCGCTGGTACCAGCCGGGCACCGGTCAATTCTCCTCTCGCGACGACCTGACGCTATCTGGCGATCCCTCCGTGGGACTCAATCGCTATACCTACGTCGAGGGCTCACCGCTGACCGGCACGGATCCGTCCGGACACGACAAGGACTTCGCGGGCGGAAGCGGTGGCCGTCCGCGCTGGTACCGCACCACCCCGAAAATGCGGGCGCAGGCCAGGACCCGGAGGATCAACGAACAGAAGCGCGCGAAGGCCGATCGGCAGAACGGCAACGACGTACGCCGCGAGAAGCTCGACAACCAAAAGCAACGGAAGTGGAAGGAAGAGAAGAAAAAGTATTACGAGCGGCAGAACAGAGATTACAAGCGCAGGAACTCCACGCGGAAGATGGACAAGGAGAAGAGAGAGGTCCTCAAAGAGAAGAAACAGATGCGCAATCGCTCTACCAAGTGCCAGCGCTCGCCGAAGGCCATGGGCTGCCCGGGCTACAAGGCGCCGTCCGGTCGCGGGACCAAGCCGAACGGGAACAACGCGAGAAAGCCCGGAGTCAAACCCAATTCCAAGTCCACGGGGAGATCGGGAAACAAGTCGACGGGCAAGTCCGGTGGAAAGTCGGGCAATAAGTCCGGCGGTAAGTCGAACGGTGGCTCCGGTGGTAAATCGGGCGGGAGGGGCGGAGGGACCGGTGGGAACAAGCCGACCACGAATTCTCCGACCACGAAGTCTCCGAAGAAGAACGACTTCGATCCGGACGATCTGCCGGACTCCTGCGAGGTCTCGGTCGCGGAGTGCTTCAACGACCTGGTCAACCCCGTCGGCAGCTCGTGCTCGAGCTTGAGAGGCTGTGCCAAGGAGCTGGTCGAAGACGTCGTCGAGAACGTGGTCGACGACGTCGTGGACGACCTCATAGATCAGACCGGCCCGGACCTGCCGATCGAACCGCCCGGCAGCGACGCGGCGTGTCCGAGCGGCAACAGCTTCGTCGCCGGAACCCTGGTGCTCATGGCCGACGGCAGCCGCAAGCCCATTGAGGACATCGAAGTCGACGACCAGGTCATGGCCACCGACCCGCAGACGGCCCGCACCGCGGGCAAACCCGTCACCACCTTGATCACCGGTGAGGGTCTCAAGCAGCTCGTCACGATCACTGTGGACATCGATGGTGATCGCGGGGACGCCACGGACACCCTGACCGCGACCGACGGCCACCCCTTCTGGCTTCCCGAGCCTCGCAAGTGGCTGAACGCAGGCACCCTCGAACCCGGCATGTGGCTCCAGACCAGCGCCGGCACCTGGGTCCAGATAACCGCTGTCCAGCGATGGACGGCGTCCCAGAGGGTCTACAACCTCACAGTAGACGGCCTGCATACCTACCATGTGGTAGCAGGCGATCAGGCTATCCTGGTTCATAACGCTAGACCCGGTGGTAGAGGGCGTGGACCAGATGGTCGATTCCTGCCGAACCCCAACCCCCTTGATCCGGATTCTAGATACGATCGAGTGACGCTCTGGGAGTCTACAAAACGAGATATTCGAGATGCTGCTCCGAGGGATGCGAGTGACCGCTTCATTGATCCGAACACAGGTAAACCAATTACCGAACAGTTCCATTATGGGCATAAGCCTGGCCATGAATATTGGCGTGCCAGGGATGCGGCAAAGGCGGAAGGAACCATGTCGCGAGAAGATTTTATCAAGCATCAGAACGATCCCGGCATGTATCAGATTGAAGACGCACATGAGAACATGAGTCATCGTCATGAGCAATGCTAGTATCGATCGAAAGGGGCGGTCCGAGCTGCACTATGCTGCTCTTGAGGGCGATGCAGGGAGGGTGTCCGAGCTGATTGCGGCCGGCCTTGATCCCGATCTTGCCGACGATGACGGTTTCGTTCCTTTGCACATGGCCGCGCAGGAAGGGCATGTTGATGCCGCCCGAGCGCTCCTTGACAATGGTGCAGAGGTTGATGTGGAGAACAGGCATGGCAATACGCCCTTGTCGGTAGCGGTATTCAACTCTCGTGGTAGGGGTGATCTCATTACTCTCCTGCGAGAGCGGGGCGCCGACCCATGTCGAGAGAACAACTACGGGCAGACCCCCGTAGGGCTGGCCAAGTTGATCGCCAACTATGACGTCGCGCAGTATTTCGCGGATCTGTGATGCGATGCCCGGTGCCGTTTTGATGGCTCGATCTGAGGAGCCGGGTCTCGTTTGACGCCGATTTGACGGTCATTGCGTGTGGTTGTTTTCCTCACACCTACGTTCGGCGCTGCCGGGAACGCCGCCATGCGTTCAACGGTTGGATGCGGTGTTCGGAGCACGAGATCTTGGTCGCGGCAGGGTGCAGGTCGGTGACGCCGGAGACGTACCGGAGGACCTGACCGATGGGGCCCGGTCCTGCGAGATGGATCTGTGTTCGTCCAGCGCCGCGTCGCCGAATGCCGCCGGAGGAACTCCGCTGCGGACGAAGATCGTTACGGTGTGGACGGGAGCGGAAAGCCACTGAAGTGCATGACGAAGCCTGCGGAACGCTATGCCGCCTTCCGTGACAAGCATGCCGGCAGTGGGCCCGCCCTCACCTCCTTCCGCGGCCTGTACGACTTCGAGCTGGACGAGTTCCAGCTCGACGCCTGCCGGGCGCTGGAGGCGGGCGACGGCGTGCTGGTGGCGGCCCCGACGGGGTCGGGCACGACCGTCCGCCTCCGCCGTCCGGAAATCGTCGGCATGAGCGCGTCGCACACTAAGACATACGAGGTCGTGACGGCGAGGTGACGGCTGTCTTCGGCGCCGCTAACCTGAGCGGTCTGTGTTCGCGGCGGGACAGGGGAGAGCTCAGGGGCATGTACGAGCGCGGGATGCGGGTGCGGCTCCGGGACCGGCTATGGGAGATCGAGGACGTCAGAGGAGCCGGGGAGGGGGCCTTTCTCGATCTGCGTCGCACCGACGACCGGCCGGGGCCTCGCCGGCTCAAGGTGCTGGCCGGAGCCGAGCCGACGCTGGAGGCTCAGGCGGCGACGCGGTTGCGGTTCGAACCCGGCAATCCCGTTGTGCTGGCCCAGCTCCACGACGCCCTCGCGCTCACCATGGCTCATGGGCGTGGTGACCTGCTGGCCGTCGAGCACGGCCGGATCGACGTCGAGCCGTACCAACTCGTTCCCGTCCTCGCCGGCATCCGGCAGCCGCGGGTCAGGCTGTTGATCGCCGACGATGTCGGTCTGGGCAAGACCATCGAGGCCGGGCTCGTCCTGATGGAGCTGGCGCGGCGCGGTCGCGCCGACCGTGTGCTCATCGCCTGCCCGGCGGGCCTGCAGGACCAATGGGTCGAGGAGATGCGGTTCAGGTTCAACCTGGAGTTCGCCAAGGTCGACAGCAAGAAGTGGCTGGAACTGCGCCGCGACAACCCGACGACGGTCAGTCCGTGGACGGCGGTTCCCTACGCGGTCTCCTCGGTCGACTACCTCAAGAACAACCTGTCAGCGATCACGGCGGCCCCTCAGTTCGACGTCGTCATCATCGACGAGGCCCATCATGTGGCACGGGCCTTTGCCGGTGAGGGCCGTTCGTCCGGCACTGGCCGCAGCCGTCTGGCGCGCACCCTGGCCGACCACAGCCGTGAGCTGCTGCTGCTCTCCGCGACACCGCACAACGGATATCAGGAGTCGTTCGCCAGCCTGCTCCAGCTCCTGTCACCGCACCTGGCGGCCGACGACGGCCGGCTCGACACCGAACTCGTCCGTCCCTATCTGGTTCGCCGGTTGAAGGACGACGTCGCCAAGGGCGATCCTCCGCAGCCCATCAGCCGCCGTCACCCTCCGCAGCCGATCGAGGTGTTGCCCACAGCCCGGGAGAAGGAGATCCACCAGAGGCTCCGCGGTCACTCCAAGCGCGTGCTCAGGGCCCTGCGCGGCACCGACTCCTACCACGTCCAGGCGTTCGCGCTGGAGGTGCTGCGCAAGCGCGCCCTGTCCAGCCCGCACGCGCTGCTGAAGAGCCTGGAGCGCCGCGCCCAGAGTCTCGGGATGGCACCCGTCGACCATGCCGGGCGCAGGCGGATGGACGCACTGCAGCAATACCGCGGGGACGTCGCCCTCCCGGAGGCCGAGTTGCTCACCGTCGAGGAACTGGCCCTGCAAGGGGTCGCGGCGCATCTGCCCGATGAGGACCTTCGCGAGGAGCGGCGCCTGGTCGGCGTGCTCACCGAGCAGGTCGCGGCGCTCGGCCCTGGCGACGACAGCAAGTTGACGCGCCTGCGCGGATGGCTGGAAGGCTTTCGCGCCGGACGCCGAGGTGAGCGGATCATCATCTTCACCGAGTACCGCGACACGCTGGACTATCTGGAGGACAACCTCGGCCTCGGCCCCCTGTTCCGCGTCGACGGCTCCGTTCCGCTGGCGAAGCGGAAAACCGTCCTGGAAGGTTTCGCCGGCACACCGGGCGCGATCCTGCTCGCCACGGACGCGGCCGGGGAAGGGCTCAACCTCCAGGAGTCATCGCACGTCATCGTGCACTACGAGTTGCCATGGAACCCCAACCGGCTGGAACAGCGCAACGGCCGTGTCGACCGGTACGGGCAGCCGCACATCGTGGAGATCAGCTACCTCTACCTCGCCGACACCCGTGACGAGGAGATCCTCCAACGGCTCCGTGAGAAACTGGCGGTGATCGCCAGGCAGCTCGGTTCGAGCAGCGACGTGCTCGGCATGGCGGGGCAGAATGATGTGGTGGACGGGCTGTTGGAGGACGTCTCCGAACAGGAGCTGGAGGCCCGCCTGGAACGTGCCGTCCAGCAGGTGCGCGACTACCTCGAACGCACAGGGGCCCTCGTCCTCATGCAGGGCATGCGCGACGAGAAGCAGGCCGAGGCCGACACCGACGCCGCCCGCGAGCGGGCCCGCTGGCTGCTGCCCGACTTCGAGGAGTTCCGCCGCCTGGTGACGGGTGTCGTCATGCAGAGCTCCGGACGGGTGAAAGGCACTGGCGAGGTGATCGAGATCGACCCCGGCCCGTTCCTCGGCCAGTATCCTCAGGTGCCGCAAGAGCCGTTCCAGGCCACCTTCAGCCGGGCCGTCGCCCTCGACCCGTCCAACCGGGGCATCGCGTTCCTGACCCCCGCCCACCCCCTGGTACGGGCTGTGCTGCACCGGGTGCGCACCAGACTGTACGACGAGCAGATCACCGACAGGGTGGCGATACGCCCTGTCGCCGGTGCACCGGAGGGCTACCTGTTCACCTTCCTGGGCCGGATCCTCTCCGACGACGGCCGGATCCTGGAGGAGCCGCTCATCCCGGTCTTCGTGCCACCAGGCGGACCGGCGAGCCAGGATGAGGACGCCGACCTCAGGTTGCTCCGGCAGCGTGGCACCGCCGGCACCGAGAGCACCGTCGAACGGGCCCGTGTTCGGCTGGCCGACGGATTCGACGATGCCGCCGGGCTCGCCGAACGTGAGGCGGTGCGCAGGCTTGCCGCACACGCGGACCGAGTACGGGACCACCTGGCCGCCGAAGTCGAGCGGGTACGGCGCGACCTGGACCGCTGGCACGAGGTCGAACTGGCCGAGACCGAGCGCCGGTTCGCCTCCAGCGTGGGAGACCTCGTCCAGATGGGCCTGTTCGCCGACATGGGGCACGGCGCCTTCCACAGCCCCGAGGAGGCCAAAGCGGTGGTCGACGCCGAGTTCACCAAGCGACGGGACGCGCTGACCCGCGGCTTCGGGGTGGCCGAGGTGAGCGCGGCCGACCCAGTGGGCTGCGTCGTGTGCGTGGAGGCCTGAGCCGTGCTGAACATCACCGTCGCCGGAACCACGCTGTCTTCGTGCTACCTGTCCGACCCGGCGCTTTTCCTTCGCGAGCAGCGCGGACGGGCCGGAGCCGAGGACGCCGCCGAGGGCGTCAGAGTGGCGCGTCGCGAATTGCGCGCCCTGGTCGCCGACATCGACGAGACCAGCACGGCGGGCCAGACCCGCGGCCGGATGCTGAGCTGGCTGGGGTGCTTCGGCTGGCGGTTCCCCACGAGCCTTCCCGGCGTCGGCGAGGCCGTGTCCGCCCACCCGGCGGACGGCGCGGACGATCTGGTCTGGGTGCTGATCTCCCCGGCCGGGCAGCACTTGGACGCCGCGCCCAGCGGCCGGCGCGCGGGCAGGCTCCGGCCGCAGCGCCAGGCGGAGGTCTGCGCCCGGGAGGGCACGTTGCCCGCCGTGCTGCTGAGCAACGGGTCCGAGCTGCGGGTGATCCGCCGAGACCCCGGGCTGGGCGGCGAGGCGAGTTACCTGACCGTGGACCTCGCCGGGCTGGCGGAGCTGGGCGACGATCACGAGTGGCGGGTGCTGTGGGCACTCCTGCGGCCCGAGGCGTTCACCCCCGACGCCGACGGCAAGTCCCTGTGGGACCGGGTCGAGGACGCGAGCACCGACGCCGCGACCGCCGTCAGCGAGAACCTGTCCGGCGGAGTGCGCAGGGCGCTCAGCGCCCTCGCCAACGGCGCGCTCACCGGCTGGCGGCGGCTGGCAGAGCCGATCCCGGCGCCCCGGGACCTGTTCGCCGACGCACTCAAAATCGCCTATCGGCTGCTGTTCGTCTCCTATGCCGAGGACCGCGGCCTGCTGCCGGTCGGCACGCCCGCCTACGACCAGGGTTACTCGCTGCGCGGCCTGCGCAGGCAGATCGTCGACCCCGCCTCGGTGTGGACACCGGACGGCGGCTTCCTGTGGGCGTCCCTCCGGGCCCAATGGAGGATGCTCCGCGACGGCGTCGACGCCGGCGAGCTGCAGATCACCGCGTTCGACGGGGCACTGTTCGACCCGGACAAGTGTCCCCTCCTCGACGACGAGGATCTCACCATCGGGGACACCTTCGTCAGGGACGTCATCGACGCGCTCTCTTATACAGAGCCGGTCAGGAACGCGAAGGGCAAGGAGGTCGTCGGACGCCGTCCGGTCAACTACCGTGAACTCGGCGTTGAACAGCTCGGCAGCATCTACGAGGGGTTGCTGTCGTTCGAGCCGCAGATCGCCGACGTCCCCAAGGTGCTCGCCCGGGTCGGACGCGGGCAGTCTGCCGTGGTCCAGGTGCTCGACGCCGACCGCGTACCCGATGGCGCCGAGGTGGTCGAACGGTACGACACCGGCGCGTTCTACCTGTTCGAGGCCACCGGTCAGCGCAAGGGGTCGGGGTCGTACTACACCGCCCGGCCGCTCGCGCACTTCGTCGTCGGGGAGACCCTGCGCCCGCTGACCGAGAACGCCACCTCCGAGCAGATCCTGAGCCTGCGCATCTGTGACCCGGCGATGGGCTCCGGCGCGTTCCTGGTCCCCGCCGTCCACCGGCTGACCGAGGCGTACGGCGAGGCGCTGGCACGAGAGGGCGAACTGCTCGACCACATCGACAGTCGCGAGCAGTTTCTATTGCTTGTTGCTGGAGTTGGCGGCTCGACCGATCCGTTGCCGTTCACCAGCGATGTTTCTCAGCTTGAACATTTACTAGATTTGGAACGTCGAACACTTCCTATACCACGCATAACGATCGAAGCCTTGGCCCCTGAGACGTTGGCCATTCCTGACACCCGGGATGCGGCTCTGCTGGAGCTCATGTCCGTGATCTACACGGACAAGCCCTACCTTCTGGATGAGATGTCGATCGGCGGCTGGCGGGTTGACTGGGGACGAGAATTCCATCTAGATGACGACAAGTCCCTGTTCGCATCCGATGGAACTGGCGTCCCAATGCGCGAAGGCAAGCACATACACCAATATGTTCACGACTTTGCCATGCCTGTCTATCACTTGAAGGAAGATGTTGGGGATAAGGCTCTTGTGAACAGGGCCAGAAAACGGTCTAAGAGAAAAAACGTGCGCGGGCTTCGCCGAGAGCGGGGGGAAAGGTTTCTCTCCTCTGTCGAGCTCCGGCAAGGTACCCTAGAATTGCCGGTTGATCAGTTTCGCCCATGCTTCCGTGAGACTGCGCGAGGCCGCGATGAACGGACCTTGATCGCCGCCGTGCTACCTCCGGGAACTGCAGTGGCGCATACTGTCCACTACTTCTATCGGTCAAGCTTCGATCTAGCGCACGATGGGTATCGCACAGTGCTGTCGGCTGAGGCGATGGTGTATGTGGTGGCGCTAATTAATAGTCTTGTATGGGACTTCCTGGTTCGCCGTAAGGCCAGTCTCCATGTAACAAAGTCCATCATGGCGACGCTGCCGATTGCCGACGTCTCGCTAAAGGTTGCTCCTGGTGTCCAGATCGTGGCGCTTTCTGGAAGGTTGACATGCCGTGTTGTGGAGTTCGATGAACTGGCTGAAGTCCTTGGTGTTGAGTGTGAGCCGTTACCCAAAGACGTGGAGTACGACTTGCGGGGCTGAGTTGGATGCTCGGGTTGCCCACCTGTACGGGTTGTCGAAGGATCATCTTGAGCTGATCCTTGCGGACTTCAGACAGAGCGCGGACGCTGAAGGGAGTCCTGTGCGGCCGAACGAGGAATACAAGCAGCTCGTTCGGGATCACTTTGCGCGACTGGGTGACACGTCTAATTAGGTCAGATGGTTCGTCAGTGCTTGAGCAGCCTCTCGGGCGGTGTGGGAGTCGACTGAGGCCAGTGCGTCGCGCACTTCGACCGCACGGCGGCGCACTCGACCGGATGAGACCTCACGGAGTTTGCCGAGGGTGGTGACAGCCAGGGCTGCGCCCTCGTCGACTTCGCCCGCTTGAACGAGGCTGTGGGCCAGAGCAAATTGTCTGCCCGTGAGATTGCGTCCGTACGATGCTCCGGTGTGGGCAACAGAAGCCTGGAAGTACGGGATCGCAGCTTTGTGCTTGCCAGCCTTGGTGAATAGATGGGCCTGAATCACCTCGGCTTCTGATTGGTCGTAGAATGCCGTCCAACCCGGAGATGGTCGGCCGGTTCGCGGTCGCTCCATGAGCCGCAGGGACCGGGTCAGGGCGGCGCGGGCGCCAGCGTGATCGCCCAGGAGCGAGAGGGCGTTTGCCTCACGGCTGGCGATGATCGAGAGCAGCACTGGTGATCCAAGCGCTTCGGCGTGATGGCGCGCGGCAGCCAGCAGTTGGTGGGCATGTCGCGGCCGTTCTTCGTAATTAGCCTGGAGCCCCAGCATCGCCAAGGCTTCAATTTTGATCTCGGTGTTATCCGACATCGTGGCGATGGTCAGGCCCTCATACCAATAATGGCGGGCCGTATCCTGTTCGCAGGCGTCGAAGTGCATGTAGGCGCAGGAGTTCGCTGTCTGGCCGGCCAGGAGGTGGAGCTGTCGGCCGATTGAGTCGGAGTAGGTGCTAGTTTCGATGATGCGGCGGATGCGGTTGAGGTGCCGGACGGCCAGCGCGCGAACATCGGTGCCACCATGGAGGTCTACCAAGGTGTCGAGGGCGCGCAGCCCGGCGCGCAGCTCCTGGACGTGCGGCGTGCCGACCGCCTCGGGAGGGGTGAAGGCGCCGAGGGCGGCACCGGCCGTGGTTCCCATTGCAGCCGTCACGAATGTACGACGGTTCACGTCCGTTTCCTCTGTCTGGTCTGTTATTAGAAACGTACATGGGTTTATTTCACCGTACGGCGCGGGTGGGAAACCCAGGTCGGCCGGGTTGACCCCGAACATGGCGTGCAGCACCCGCCAGGCCTTCTGGCGCGGCCGGGGCGGGTTGGGCAGGCACCAGCGGCGGAACTGACGCGCGGTCAGCTCGACCGGCTCGCCCACCATGTACGCCGCCTGCGCGAACGCGGCCAGGAACGCGGCCGGCCGGTCCCACCCCCGATCGGCGCACGCCTGCTCGAACAGCGCCCCCTGCCGTCCCATGTCCACCTCCACGTGATCGTCTCAATGCGGAGGGTAATCGAAAGTCCAGGGAAGGAAAGCCCGTTGGCAAAGAAAAGTCGTCCCGTATGACGGGTGGAAGATCGCCGAGGTCCCGCACCTGGCCGGTTGTCTTGAGGGCAGGATTCCCCCTGGAGAAGGACACCCGGACGAATGAGAATCTATTCCTACGACGGACAGCAGGAAAGCGCCGTTTTCCCCGGCAACGAGGCATCTGTCGGGGAGGCCCGGCGGTGGCTGGGGAAGATCCTCGGCGACCACCCGCGCCGTGACGACGCCGTGCTGCTGCTCTCGGAGATCTTCACCAACGCCGTGGCGTACACGCGGTCGCCGGAGATTCCGGTGACCGTCCTCATCGAGTGGGACAGGACCGTCCAGGTCAAGGTCACCGACCAGGGAGGCACGACGGTCCCGTGCGTCTGCCGCGCCCTGGCCGACGACCTGGCCGAGCGCGGACGCGGCATCCGCATGGTCCGGAGCCTGTCCAGGCGCTGGGGCTTCATCAAGGAGGCGACCGGCTGCACGGTCTGGTTCGCCCTCGACCCCCGCGAGCCCCCGCAGGACGACGAGCCGCCAGGCTCTCTGCTGGCCGGCAGCAGTCGCGCCACCTACCAAGAGGCGCGCGACGGGTAGGTCAAGAGGCGACACGGCGAGGAGACGGCACTGCCCTCCGCACAGGCGAAGGGAGGCACGTACGGGAGAATGGCCTTCCTGCGCGTGCGTACGCCAGGATCTGACCCATGCGACTTCTCATCCTCGGCGGTACGAAGTTCCTCGGGCGCGCGGTAGCGGAAGAGGCGCTGTGTCGTGGCCACGAGGTGGTGACGTTCAACCGTGGCGCGTCCGGTGCCGACGTGCCCGGTGTCACAGCGGTGCGCGGAGACCGCACCAGCGGTGAGGACGTGGAAGCACTCGCCGCGCAGGGTGACTGGGACGGCGTCATCGACACCAGCGGCATGACGGCCTCACTCGTCCAGCGCTCCGCCCGCGCCCTGTCCGGTTCTGTCGCGCGGTACGTTTTCGTGTCCACGGTCAATGTGTACAAGGGGTGGCCCGACCTCCCGCTGACGGATGATTCACTGGTCCGCGAGTACACCCCGGTCGGCCCGGCCGGGGAGAGCGGCGCGGAGGAGTACGGCCGTCTCAAGGCCGGATGTGAACAGGCGGTCTCCGACTGTTTCGGGGACCGGGCTACGTTGCTGCGCCCCGGCGTCATACTTGGCCCGCACGAGTACGTCGGCCGGATCCCCTGGTGGTTGAACCGGGTCCGTGCCGGCGGCCGGGTGCTCGCCCCAGGCCGGCCGGACTGGCCGATCCAGCCGGTCGACGTACGCGACGTTGCGACGTTCGCGCTCGACGTCGCTGAACGGGATCTGGCCGGGTCTTACAACGTGACCGCGCCGATCGGCCATTCCACGTTCGGGCGGTTCCTGAACACCTGCCTCCAGGTGACCGGTGCCGGCGCCGAGCTGGTCTGGGTGGAGGACGCGTTCCTACGTGAGCATGGTGTTCCCGAATGGGTCGGTCTGCCCCTGTGGCGCGATTACGAAGGCACCTGGCACGTGGATGCCGCCCGGGCTCGCGCCGCAGGCTTGAGATGCCGGCCGCTGGAGGAGACCGTCGCCGACACCTGGCAATGGCTGTGCGGCGGCGCTGCGGTCTCCTCCGAACGGGCCGCGGAGCTGGGCATCTCGCGCGAGCGGGAAGCGGAACTCATCGCGACATGGGACACCCGCACAGAGGCCGCCGGCTAGGACGTCCCCGGGGGAAGCGCTCGCACCGTCGATCCGGCATTGAAGTCCCTGAGCGTTTCGGCCAGCTCCTGGACCGCGCGGGTCGTCTGAATCTGGGCGAGCGGGGCCCGCATGCCTCGCAACCGGTGAAGCACCGGGAAGGTCCTCATGTCTCCCGGGAGGCTGAATATGGGGCGCAGCGTGTCATGGGCGCCGGACACGTCGCCGAGCAGGAGCCGGGCCGTGGCCATGTCCAGCAGGATGGTCGCCTCTACGATGGGGGAGCGCTTTTCGGCGGGCTCTGCCTGTGACATGGTCCGCGCCCGGTCGGCATGATCGAGAATCAGGTTCGTGAGGCGCTGCAACGCGCGCGGGTCCAGTTCGGCGTGTAGCCGCCGGATCAGTTCGAGAACCGCGGTGGCGGCGCACCGCTCTTCCCGGACACGATCCCAGTCGAAGACGCCACCTACGTAGGCCAAGTCGTCGTGTTCATCGTCTGGGGCGGTGGCCCGAGCTTCTTGAGCGTCCCGCACGGCTTGTAGCGTCCGCTCGGTGTTTCCCAAGTGCGACCATGTGCGCGCTCTGATGCTGTTCAGCCGAGCCGCCGGTACCCCGGTGGGACGGTGCTCTTCGGCACGGGAGATCGCGACCAGTGCGTCATTGGGGGCGTTGTTCCAGTAGGCCGAGGTCGCCTGCATGCCGCGGGCCCACACCGCGAGCGGCACGTGCCCGATGTTGTTGGCGTGGACCCACGCGGCACGGGCATGGTCGTTGGCCATGTGGTGCATGCCCAGGTCGTTACTCGCCTCGGCCAGCAGTGCGCAGAGCACGCCGTTCATGAAGGACAGATCGCGAAGCTGGTCTGGTTGCCGAGACTGCCGTGTCTTGGCCTCCACTCGGGTCCGTAATTCGCTGATCTTGGGAAACATCACGACGGGCGACTGGGAAAGGTAGGTTCGGGCGAGCGTTATCACGTCGCCCTCAAGTAGTTCCAGGGTGGATCGGCCCAGCGCCGTTTCGGCGTTGGCAGCGGAATCGCGGGACTGCTCAGCAGCGGACATCATCAACTCGTGCAGGGTTGCGGGAACGGCCCGGGGATCAGGCCCGGCTGAGGACTGGGGTGTCGACCACACGGCACCGCGACGCGGTGACAAGTCGATCACCTCAGGGTTGCGTTCAGATGCGGGAACGTTCACCTGGACGGGCACCTTGGTGAACAACTTGTCGGCCGGTTGACCGAACATCGCCTGAAGGACCGCGCAGGCGTCCGGTAGCGGAAGCCCCTTCACCTCGCCGGCCAGCCAGCGCAGATACTGCCGCCGCTCCACGCTGAGCCCCCGTAGCTCAAGGTCACGGGCGGTCTTCTCGTAAACGCGGACGAACCTCTTGTACGGCAGCACATCCCGTGCCCGGACGAGCTGCTTGAGGTAGGTCTCCTCTACCTGCTTCATGGCAAGCCAGCCCTTCCCGGCGTGTCCTGTCGCTGGCAGCGTAGGCCGCCGAGCTCGGCTGTGAAAGCAGCCCGCCCGACATGTCGCAGATGTCCCGTCCGTGTCGCATAGAAGTCACATCGGCGTCCTGACAGGACGCGAGAAGTCACTGGCGACGACCTCCCGAAGTCATCGGACCGCCCATCATGCTCAACCCATGCCCGAGTCCGACTCGTAGGCCGAGGGCAGGCCGAGTCGTTCGACTGAAAGCGGTTCGCCGATCGGGCAGCATGAGAACCCGCCACCGGGATCCCCCGGTGGGCATCCGGGGCCGCCCGCGCCGCGGCGGCCCACACGATCGGGAGAGGGCACCGTCATGAGCGTCGGGACGATAGACAGCGAGAGTCTCCGCAACGAGATGGTCGACCGCCTGGCATCAGATCATCATGCGAAGGGTCTGGCCCTGCGCCCCGAGGTGGAGGCCGCGATGCGAGCCGTGCCCCGTGAGCTGTACACGCCGGGTATCCCTCTGGAGGAGGCGTACGAGAACACCGCGATCATCACCAAGCGGGTCGGCGAGGAGAACATCAGCTCGGTGTCGGCTCCGTTCCTGATCGCGGAGATGCTCGGTCAGGCAGCGGACGCGCTTGGCCGCTTGGAGGGCCGGCACGTGCTTGAGGTAGGCAGCGGCGGTTACAACGCGTCGCTGCTGCGCGAACTCGTCGGCCCGGCCGGATCGGTCACGACCGTCGACATCGACCCCGACGTGACCGACCGGGCCGCCGCGTGCCTGGAAGCGGCGGGCTACGACGACGTCATCGTGGTGTGTGCGGACGCCGAGCAGCCGATCAAGCCGGGCCGCCGCTACGACCTGATCATCGTTACGGCCGGGGCGTGGGACGTCGCGCCCGCGTGGCGCGACCAGCTCACCGAAGACGGCGTCCTCGTCGTACCGCTGCGCACGTTCGGGATGACCCGATCGTGGGCGCTGCGACGCTCAGGGGACCGTCTGGTCAGTGAGAGTCACCGCCAGTGCGGGTTCGTATCGATCCAGGGTGCCGGAGCCCACGAGATGCGGTACATCGACTTCGCCGAAGGTGTCCACCTGCGGCTGGATGAGGGCCAGCAGATCGACCCCGCCGTGGTCGCCGGCCTCCTCACCAAGCCCCGCGAGGAGGCGTGGGCCGGACTGAGCCTGCCGCCCCGCACCGTCCTGGCCGACCTGAACCTGTGGCTGGCGACCCACCTCATACGCGAGGTGCGGGAGTTCGTGGTGCTGTCGGCGCAGGAGGCGGCCGTCGCGTCCGGCATCGTCGCGCCCTCGTGGCGGTTCGGTACCCCGGCCACCCTCCATGACGGCACGTTCGCCTACCGGTCGGCCCTGCGCTGGACCGGCCGGCTTTTCGATCTCGGCGCATACGCGCACGGGCCCGACGCCGCTGCGGCGGCCGGGCGGATGGTCGAGCACATGCGCGCGTGGGTGGACGCGGGCAGCCCGTCTCCGGTGCTGCACGTGCTTCCCGCGCATGCCCCCGACGGCGACTTGCCGGACGGGGTGGTTCTGGACAAGCGGAACAGCCGCCTCGTCCTCGCCTTCACCTCCCGATGAGAAGGGAACCTCTGATGGAGTACGAACTGAACCTTCGCCTGGTCGACGCCGGGCCTGCCGCGAGCGGTTACGCCACCAACACCGACGACAACTGCGGCTCGGGCGACACCGGCTCCGACGCCTGCTCGGGCGACGGCTCCAGCTGAACCCGCCCACCCATCGGGCCCGGCCTCCAGAGGCCGGGTCCTCCCCTTCCTTCCGCTAACCCCCGGAACGCGGAGCGAGAGATGTTCCAAGCGGCGGATGCGGCGTTGATCAGGGCCGCCTCCTACCCCCGAGATCTGACGCTGCCCGCGTGGCCCGACCTGACCACGGACCAGCCCGAGGAGTGGCTGGAATGGCTCCGGAAGGCGTGGGCGCTGCCAGAGTTCGCGGCCGCCGTCGTGCAGGCCGCGCCACACCTGGCCGCCCAGATCACCCGCGCTCTGGCCCGCGAGTCGATCCAGACGCGCAGGCTACGGCGCCTGGTGGAGGCGACGGTCCGGTATCTGCTGAGGTGGACGACCCGCGCGACCCCATTTGGCAGGTTCGCCGGCGTGGCTCCGGTCGAGCTCGGCCCCCGCGCGGCGGACCACCGGCACACGACGGCGGCCTCCAACGAACCCGCCGGACTCCTGGAGGGAACGGCAGGTATCGCGCTGGTCGAGACCGCAACAGCCGCCACCGGCTGGGACGCCTGCCTCCTTCTCATCTGAAAGGCCGACCATGGACGACACCGGCACCCGGTGGCGGCAGATCGACATCACCTATCCCGGCGACGGCCGCGACCGCGAACAGCACGCCTGCACCCACCTGGCCCGCATCCTCCCCGCCGCCGAGGCCGCCGGAACGATCACCGCATGGTGGTTCATCCGCAAAGGCCCGTGGCGCATCCGCTACCAGCTCCCCAACCCGACGCGGAACGACCCGGTGCGCGACCTACTCGCCGACGGCATGAAGTGGACGAGCGATATCTACGAGCCAGAGACCCACGCCTTTGGTGGCCCCGACAGCATGACCACGGCTCACACCCTGTTCCACGGCGACAGTCGCCACCTGATCGACTGCATCTCCGGCGATGCGCCCGACCGGCGGGAACGCTCCCTCAGCCTGCTCATCACGCTCATGCGAGCCGCAGGTCTGGACTGGACCGAACAGGGCGATGTGTGGGCACAGGTCGCCGAGCAGCGAGCGCCCCTGCTCAGCGAACCACCCGACCCCACCACATGGGCAGAGTTCACCAGCGGAGTCCGCCAACTCCTGCTCGGCACCGCCCACCCGGGCGCTCTCCCCGACGGCTGGCTGGCCGCGTTCCAGGAAGCGGGTGCCGAGCTGCGGCAAATCAGAGAACGCGGTGACCTCACCCGAGGGATCCGCGCGGTGACCGCCCTGCACGTCATCCACCACTGGAACCGGATCGGGCTCCCCGCCACGGGACAAGGCGTGCTCGCACAAGCAGCGAAAGAAGCAGTGTTCAGCGCTGCACGTCGGCCGGAAGGTGATAGAAAATCTGCCTTGTCTGTGAATCAGTGTCGCTGTCAGTGATTCGGGCCTGCGTATCGGCACGTCTCCGAGGATTGAGACTCGCTTCAGTTCGGCGTCTGTCCGATTTGGTGAGAAATGTCTTGATCTGTTGGATCATCGCAGGAAGCCGACGACCTGCGGACGGATCCTCTGCCTGATCGGCTTCCGGGCGTGGCGCGGATTGTCGGTGGTGTCCGTTAGGTTGAGCGCTGCATGCGCGTGATGGGCGGGGGCTTTGCCGCGCGTTATGGGAGAAGACGGCGACGGAAGCGAGGAGTCCGGGTGAACCCGTTAGAGCTGGCCGAGCGGCTTCGGGATGACTACCGGCGGTTCACCTGGACCACTTACCCCATCGCCAACGAGGGCCTTCGCGCACAACTGGAACGTATGGTCGACGACGAGGCGTTGCTCTGGCGCGGGCCGTATCTCTCGGTGCAGCCGAGGTTCCGGCTGGATGCCACGCTCGCCGAGCTCGCCTCGCGGATCGGGCTGCCTCCGGAGATCGTGAAGGCGTTCCCGCGGGTCGAACGCCTCTTCACCCACCAGGTCGCCGCCATCACCCGCATCAACGAGGGCCGGAGCACCCTCGTCGCCACCGGTACCGGCTCCGGCAAGACCGAGGCGTTCCTCATCCCCGTCGTCGCGCATGCCTACCGCAACAGGCACCGGCCGGGCGTGAAGGCGATCGCGCTGTATCCGATGAACGCCTTGGTCAACCAACGACCAGCATGACCGGGTGAAGACCGCGTGTGAGGCGCTCGGGCTCACCTACGGCGTCTACACGGGCGCGACGGCGCAGAGTGAACGCGCCCGGATGCAGGAGAACCCTCCCGACATCCTGCTCACGAATTACTCCATGCTCGAATACATCCTGACCCGGCGCGACGATCGTCAGCTTTTCGGTTCCGGGGTGCTGCGGCATCTCATCCTCGACGAGGTCCACACCTATCAGGGCGCGCTCGGCACGGAGATCGCCGGTCTCATCCGGAGGCTGCGCGGCCACGTCGACGCCGACGGTCTGGTCTGCGTCGGCCTGTCGGCGACCGTGAGCGCTGGCGGCGATCACCAGGCGGATCTGCGGCGCACCGCCGCGTTCGCCGGTCGGCTTTTCGCCTCTGACTTCGATGTGGACGCGATCGTCGAGGAGACCGCGGTTCCCGTGCTGCAGCCGGACATCACCGCCATCGGGTCGGCTCCGGACGGGAACGCCCTGCGTCAGGCGCTCACGGATGGCGGTGAACCCGCCCGGCTGCGCGCCGTACTGGGAGATCCAGAGGCCAGTGCGGTCCTGGACATGTTCCGCACGCACCTGGCGGAGCCGCGTACGATCGACGATCTGGTCGACGCACTCGCGGAGGTACCCCAGCGGGCCGGGGCGGACCGCGAGGCCCTTCACGACGAGGTCGTGGGCTGGCTGCTGCTCGGCGCGGGCACCCACACGGCCGCCGGTCCGCCGGTGCTGGAGGCAAAGGTTCACCTCTTCCTGCGAGGTCTGCCGAGTCCGGTGCGGTGTGCCGCCGAGGCCGGGCATCTTCTCCTCGACGGGGCGACCACCTGTGGCGTCGACGGCTGCGCGGCCGAGTCGACGACCGCCCTGGGGGTCTGCCTGGGCTGCGGTCAGGACTATGACCTGGAGTACGACGAGCCCGGCGGCCCGGTGACGCGCTACGTCGTGCGCGACCTGATCGCCGAGCCGCTGGAGGAGCCAAGAGCCCGGGACCGCCAGTGGTACCCGGCCGGCAGATGCGCCGTCTGCGGTAAGGACGTCCACGGGGGCATGTGCCTCGGGTGTGACGCTCCCGCACGGGAGGTCGTCGTCGCCGTCCCGGACCCCGGCAAGCCGCTGACGCGGTGCAAGGTCTGCGGGTACCTGCGTTCCCGTGGGGGAGCGGTGCAGGAATTCACCGCTCGTACGGCAGCCGCCGTGACCGCCGCGGCCTTCAGCCTGCACAGCGGGCTGGCCGAGCAGAGCGACGACGAGATGTTGCGCCGTCTGCTGATCTTCGCCGACTCGCGCCAGGACACCGCCTTCCAGGCGGGTTACCTGAGGGACCGGTCCCGCGCCGTTCAGGTGCGCCGCCTGATCGTGGACAGCGTGAGAGCACGTGCCACCGCCGATGAACCGCCGGCCAGTTTCAACGGCCTGGTGGCGGACGTGTTCCAGCGTGGCCAGCGGACAAGGCTGTACGACGACCCGGCGGGCACCGACGCCCGGCAGCGCGCACTGAGGGTCTGCGAGTGGGACGTGCTCGGGGAGATCGCCAGCGACGAACGGCGGCCTCCCACGCTCGAACGGCTCGGCGTCGTGACCGTCGGATATCCAGGCCTCGACGCGTTGAGCGACGAGGATCTCAGACCTCTTCTCTCGCACGTGGGCGGAGAAGTCGCCGCGGCGCGCTGGCTGCTGGCCCGGATCCTCGACCTGGCCAGGACGCGCGGCGCGGTGGGCCATGAGCTGATGCGTGCCCGGCTGGGCGCGAAGGTCGAGCTTGAGCTGGCGGCGGCCGGGGCCACCCTGAGCGGGGGCCAGACGGTGACGGGCATCGGTGACACCACGATCAAGGTCGCCGGAGCGTCCGCGCTCAGCATGGGGGCCAAGGGCTCGATCGCCCGTCTGCTGAAGCTCGCCTTCCCGCTGGTCACCGACAGCGACGCCGTGGAGCGGGGCACGAGGGCCGCCGTCGAACTGCTCTCGAGCCATGGCCTGCTCATCGATACTCAAGTGGGCACCGGCCGGGCGCGGGTGCTGCTGCGCCAGGTGGCACCCCAGGAGATGGAGATCCGTCCGGTCACCGGGCCGTTGCACCGCTGCCGTGCTTGCCGCGCCGTCCAGCCCGAGCGATCGCCCCGCGATCGGTGTGCGACGTTCAACTGCTTCGGCCGCCTCGAACCCTGGAACGGCGACCCGGACGATCACGAGCGGCTGCTGGTGAGCGGTGAGTCGCCCCTGGTCGTTAAGGCGGAGGAGCACTCCGGGCAGATACCGCTGGAAGACAGGGAGAAGATCGAGGACAGGTTCAAGACCGCCGATCTGAACCTGCTCGTCTGCACGATGACGCTGGAGCTGGGCGTTGATCTCGGCCAACTCCTCGCGGTCATGCTGCGCAACGTGCCGCCGCGTCCCAGCAACTACGCCCAGCGTGCCGGGCGGGCCGGTCGGCGCGAGGAGCGGGTGGCGCTCATCGTCACCTTCGCGGGCGGCATGCCGCACGACAGCTACTACTACGCCCGTCCCGTGGAGATGATCCGCGGGGCGATCCGCCCGCCCGCCTTCTTACTCGACAACGAGCGTGTCATCAAGCGCCACGCCCGCGCCATGGCGCTGGAGCTGTGCGGCCACGATCTTCCCCTGTGGATGCGCGACCTCGTGACGGCCGACCAGGCCGGCACACTCCAGGGCATCGAAGACGTGCAGGTCGCGCTGGCCGAGGACGCCGAGCGGATCGCCGCCCGGATCCACCAGGCGTTCAGACTGGGCTTGGGCACCTCCGACCTGCCCTGGCTCGACGAGATATGGGCCCGCTCGGTGGTCGACGCCTTCATCGCCGATCTCGACGAGGCGGTCGAGACCTATCGCCTCAAGCAGAAGACCCTTCTGGAGGAGTGGCAGCGGGCGGGGGCCGGTCCGCCCAGCGCGGAGTCGGTTCGCGCGGTCAGCAGCATCGTTGCGAGCCTGAGCGCGATGAGCCGTGGTGACCGCAACCGCGCCTACGTGCTGTCCTACTTGGGCAATGTCGGTTTCCTGCCCTCCTATGCCTTCCCGACCGACACCACCGCGCTCACGCTCGAGCGCGAACCGACCGAGCTCTCCCAGGACTCCGTCCAGGCGATCAAGGATTACGCCCCGGGCCAGCTCGTGTACGCGCGAGGAGCCAAGTGGCTGGTCGATCAGGTCGACTACCGCAGGGCCAATCTGATCAACGCCGCTGGGGTCGGGGCGCTGCCGACGGTGAACATCTGCCTTCGATGCGACACCGTCAACCAGCCCACCGACGCGCACTGCGCGTCCTGCAACAGCGACGAGCTGGCCCCGCAGCTCAGCGTTCCCATGCGAGCGATGCTGGCGACGCGGCGCCAGCGCATCGCGGCCGACGAGGAGCACCGTGCCCGCACCCCGTTCGACGTCACCCACCACCTCGGCGCTCCCAACACCGCGGAGACGTGGCTGTTCGAGCGGCCCGGTCTCGTGCTCCACTGGGAGCGCGGGGCGGACCTGACCGTTCTCAACCGGGGCCGCGTCGCGAAGGATCACCGTGATAGCGAGCGGTTCATCGTTTGCACCGGGTGTGGCCTGTGGTTCGACGCGATTCCCGGGCCGAAGCCGACCCAGGCCCAGAAGAACCGGGAGAAGCTTCACGATGCCATATGCAACGACCAACGGCTCGAACCGAGCGTTCTCCAGGTCGACCGCCGGGTCGACTGTCTTCAGATCATGCCCGACCTGGAGGAGCCCGGCATCACACCGGACCATCTCCAGGAGTTCCTCGCCAGCATCCGCGCCGCGCTCGACCTGGGCTGCCGGGTCGTGCTCCAGGCAGGGGAGGACGAGGTCGCGGGGTTCGACTGGCCTCGCCCCGATCCGGAGGGAGAGGACGCCGCACTGCGGCTGGCGGTGCTGTACGAGCAGGTCCCGGGCGGTGCGGGATATCTGAGGCAACTCGCGGAGCGCTTCGGGGAGGTCGCGGCGACCCTGGTTCCTGTACTCGACGGGTGCGCCTGCGAGCGTTCCTGCTACGCCTGCCTTCGGTCCTACGGCAACCAGCTCGAAGAAGATCTGCTCGATCGCCGGATGGCCGCGGATTTCCTGCGCCGCTTCGCCGGCGCGCCGGACGTGGAGGGTAGGCGCGTCCCCACCTATGCCGATGGCTTCGTAGGCCGTCCCCGCTCTGCGATCGAGCGGCGGCTGGCGATCGCGCTTGTGGCTCTTGGTGCGCCGCGCGGTCACGCGCAGTTCCCCTGGGGGGACCGCGGCTCCTCCGACGGCACTCCCCGGCCGGTCACGATCGCCGACTTCGCCTGGCCGGAGCGGAAGGTCGCCGTTTTCTGCGACGGATGGAGACACCACCACACCCCGGAGCGCCAGGCCTCCGATCAGGTCAAGCGCGCCGCGATGCGAGACGCCGGCTGGACGGTGCTCACCTTCTGGGGAGGTGAGATCGTCCGGGACGCTCATGGGTGCGCGGCCAGGATCGCGGCACTTCTCACGCAGGGGTGATCAAAGCGCCTGGGGAGGCTCGACAGCCCCCGGGCGTGGTCGCCAACAACGACCGCGCCGGCGACCACAACCCGCAGGTCGTGCGCGTGCGCCCCTGACCCCGGCCGTTCGCGGGCCCGCGCTTACTTTGCGCGGACCCGGACCCGGGGGACCTGCGGTGATCGCCTGCACGCCTGGGGGAGAGGCCCGGAGGCGACGGGACCGGAAAGGCGGTATCGGTAGGCTGAAGTGCATGACGACGCCTGCGGAACGCTATGCCGCCTTCCGTGACAAGCATGCCGGCAGTGGGCCCGCCCTCACCTCCTTCCGCGGCCTGTACGACTTCGAGCTGGACGAGTTCCAGCTCGACGCCTGCCGGGCGCTGGAGGCGGGCGACGGCGTGCTGGTGGCGGCCCCGACGGGGTCGGGCAAGACCGTCGTGGGCGAGTTCGCCGTCCACCTCGCCCTGGAGCAGGGCAGCAAGTGCTTCTACACCACGCCGATCAAGGCGCTGTCCAACCAGAAGTACAACGACCTGGTCCGCCGCTACGGGGCGCCCAAGGTCGGGCTGCTCACCGGCGACAACAGTGTGAACGGCGACGCCCCGATCGTGGTCATGACCACCGAGGTTCTGCGCAACATGCTCTACGCGGGCTCCACCACGCTCGCCGGGCTCAGTCACGTGGTCATGGACGAGGTGCACTACCTCGCCGACCGCTTTCGCGGCGCCGTATGGGAAGAGGTGATCATCCACCTTCCCGAGTCGGTACGGGTGGTGGCCCTGTCGGCGACCGTCAGCAACGCCGAGGAGTTCGGCGAGTGGCTCGGCGAGGTGCGCGGCGACACCACGGTGATCGTGGACGAGCACCGTCCCGTGCCGCTCTGGCAGCACATGCTGGTCGGCGACCGCCTGTACGACCTGTTCGTGGACGAGGACAACCGGCCGCGCATCAACCCCAGCCTCATGCGCATCTCCCGTGACGAGCAGCGCCTGGCCCAGGCGCGCGGCCGCCGCGGCTACAGCCGGCCGCGCCGCTCGGCCAACGGCGTCAGCCGGTCCGACGCGATCGAGAAGCTCGACTCCGAGGGCCTGCTGCCCGCGATCACGTTCATCTTCAGCCGCGCCGGGTGCGACGCCGCCGTCCTGCAGTGCCTGCACGCCGGAATCCGGCTCACCACCGACAGCGAGCGCCACGAGATCCGCCAGATCGTGGACGAGCGCACCGCCCACCTGCCCGACGAGGACCTGTCGGTGCTCGGGTACCTGGAGTGGCGCGACTGCCTGGAGCGGGGCCTCGCCGCCCACCACGCCGGAATGCTTCCCGCCTTCAAGGAGGTCGTCGAGGAGCTGTTCACCCGCGGCCTGGTCAAGGCGGTGTTCGCCACCGAGACCCTGGCCCTCGGCATCAACATGCCGGCCCGCTCGGTGGTGATCGAGAAACTCGACAAGTGGAACGGCGAGACGCACGCCGACCTGACCCCGGGGGAGTACACGCAGCTCACCGGGCGGGCCGGGCGGCGCGGCATCGACGTCGAGGGGCACGCGGTGGTGGCCTGGCAGCCGGGCACCGACCCGGTGGCCGTCGCCGGCCTGGCCAGCACCCGCACCTACCCGCTGCGCTCCAGCTTCCGCCCGTCGTACAACATGGCGGTCAACCTGGTCGGCCAGGTCGGCAGGGAGCGCGCCCGCACCCTGCTGGAGGCGTCCTTCGCCCAGTTCCAGGCCGATCGCGCGGTCGTCGGCATCGCCAAGCAGCTCCGGCGGGCCGAGGAGGCCCTCGACGGCTACGCGGAGGCGATGACCTGCCACCTCGGCGACTTCCAGGAGTACGCCGGGATGCGCAGGGAGCTGTCGGACCGTGAGTCCGACCTGTCGCGTCAGCGGGGCACGGCCCGGCGCGCTCAGGCGGTGCGGTCGCTGGAGGCGCTGAAGCCCGGCGACGTGATCCGCGTCCCCGGTGGGCGCCGGGCGGGTCTCGCCGTCATCCTCGACCCCGGCCTCACCATGCGCACCGAGGGCCCTTCGCCGCTCGTGCTGACCATCGGCAAGCAGGTCAAGCGGCTGTCGGCGGCCGACTTCCCGGTGCCGGTCGAGCCGGTCGAGCGGCTGCGCATCCCCAAGGGCTTCAACCCGCGCGCGCCGAAGGACCGTGCCAACCTTGTCGCCACCCTGCACGCCAAGATCGGCGACCGTGACCTCGGCCGTCCGGTCCGGGCCCGCGACCACGACGCCGACCCGACCCGCGGCTCCACCCCCGGCAGCCCCGAGTGGGAGATCGCCGAGCTGCGCCGCAAGC
Source organism: Sphaerisporangium sp. NPDC051017 (assembly GCF_040683095.1). NCBI lineage: Bacteria > Bacillati > Actinomycetota > Actinomycetes > Streptosporangiales > Streptosporangiaceae > Sphaerisporangium > Sphaerisporangium sp. NPDC051017. The sequence goes on along the minus strand of NZ_JBFBCI010000047.1, from coordinate 44,548 downwards.
TGCGCGCCCACCCATGCCATGGGTGCGACGAGCGTGAGGACCACGCCCGCTGGGCCGAGCGCTACCACAAGCTGCTGCGCGAGACCGACGGCCTGCGCCGGCGGGTCGAGAGCAGGTCGCACGTCATCGCGCGCACCTTCGACCGGGTGTGCGGGGTGCTCGACCAGCTCGGCTACCTGGACGGCGAGACGGTCACGCCCGAGGGCCGCCGCCTGTCCCAGCTCTACACCGAGCTGGACCTGCTCACCTCCGAGTGCCTGCGCGCGGGCATCTGGGAGAACCTCGACGCGGCCGAGCTGGCCGCGTGCGTGTCCTCGCTGGTGTTCGAGTCGCGGCAGGCCGACGACGCCCGCCCGCCGAAGATCCCCGCGGGGGCCGCGAAGGAGTCGCTGGCCGCGATGGTGCGCATCTTCGCCGAGCTGGAGGACATCGAACGCGACCACGGCCTGTCGTTCATCCGCGAGCCGGACTTCGGGTTCGCCTGGGCCGCGTTCCGCTGGGCCAAGGGGCACAGCCTGGACGCGGTGCTCACCGACGGGGACCTAGCGGCGGGCGACTTCGTCCGCTGGGTCAAGCAGCTGCTCGACCTGCTCGACCAGATCGGCAAGGCGGCTCCGCGTGGCGGGAAGGTGAAGCAGAACGCCGCCAAGGCCCTCGACGCCCTGCGCCGCGGCGTCGTCGCCTACTCCTCCGTCGCCTGACGCCTGCCCTCGCCCCGTCCGGGGCGGCGGGGTGGGCGGGATCAGGCGACGGTGAAGCGGACCTCGCGGGTGAGGAGGTCGGCGCGGGTGAGGCGCACGTCGGTCTTCTCGCCGAGGCGCAGCCCGTCGCCGTCGCAGCGGGCGACCACGGCGGGCTCGGCGATCTGCACGAGCCCGCCGGGTCTGCCGTCCTCGGTGTCGATCACGACCGCGCCGAACGTCTGACCGACCCGGTCGCGCAGCACGAACGCCTCCACCAGGTCGACGCAGGCGCGGTCGACGGCGGCGGCGCGGCGCCCGCCGCCTGCCATGAGCGCGGGCAGCCCGGCCAGCGCCTCCTGCACGGGCTCGGGCACCGGCACGCCCTCGGCCACCGCCAGGCACACCTCCCCGGCGTAGCGGTCCACGAGGCGGCGCAGCGGTGCGGTCACGTGGGCGTACGGTGCGGCGACGGCGGCGTGCCCGGCGTCCCGGGGCGGCTCGCCGTTGAACTCGGCCCCGACGGTGACGCCGTCGGAGTTCAGGTCCAGGCACCACAGGGCGGCGGGCCGGACCACGCCCGGCAGCAGGCTCGCCGCGCCCTCCGACAGCACGGCCGGGTGCAGGGGGACGCGTCCGTCCGGCATGTACACGGTCTCGCCGCGCTTCCTGGCCTCGGTGTCGATCGCGCCGCCCGGGCGGACGAACGCGGCGACGTCGGCGATGGCGTACCACACGCGGTAGCCCCGGGCGCGCTGCTCGATGCACAGCGCCTGGTCCAGGTCCATCGACCCCTGCGGGTCGACGGTCAGCAGCGGCAGGTCGGTGCGGTCCGGCAGGGAGGGCAGGCCGGTCAGGCCGGGCAGCGCGGACGGATCGGACGCCGCCGTCTCCGCGACGCGGCGGGCCTCCTCCAGCACGGGCTCGGGGAACGCGTCCGGGAGCTCCAGCTCGCCGCGGATGCGGTCGAAGCCCTCGGCGAGCTTCGGCGCGCCGGACACGTGGATCGCTTTGGGAAGCACAACCCGGATCTTAGGGGCGATACGCCCGATACGCCCGTTCAGCCGGCCAGCGTGGCGAGCAGGCGGTTGAGCGGGCCGTCCAGGTCGTAACGGTCGGCGAGGGCGACCAGCGCCTCCGGGTCGCGCGGCTTGACCGGCCGGGCCATGTCGAGATCGGGGAGGGGCGCGTCGTGGGCGACCCTGACCACGGCGGGCGCGACCGCGAGGTAGTCGCGGGCCTTGATGATCTTCGTGCGGCTGCCGGCGGGGAAGCCGTCCGTGACGCCCTCGTCCAGCGCCGCCAGCATTGCCTCCAGCGAGCCGAACCGAGTGATCAGCGCCGCCGCCGTCTTGTCCCCGACGCCGGGCACGCCGGGCAGCCCGTCGCTCGGGTCGCCGCGCAGGGTGGCGTAGTCGGCGTACGCGCGGCCGGGGATACCGTACTTGGCGGTGACCTCGGCCTCGTCGATCGTCTGCAGGTTGCGGATGCCCTTCACCGTGTACAGCACCCGGCACGGCCGCGCGTCGTCCACGAGCTGGAACAGGTCGCGGTCGCCGGTGACGATGTCGACCGCTCCCGCGGCCCGGGCCGCGCACGTGCCGATGACGTCGTCGGCCTCGTACCCGGGCACGCCGACGCGGGCGACTCCGACGGCGTCCAGCACCGCCTCGATCACCGGGATCTGCGGCACCAGGGTGTCCGGTACCTGCTCCTGGTCGCCCTCCGCGACCCGGTGCGCCTTGTAGGACGGGATCGCCGCGACCCGGAACGCGGGCCGCCAGTCGGCGTCCATGCAGGCCACGAGCTCGTCGGGGGCGTGGCCACGCACGAGCGTGCCGATCATGTCGATCAGCCCGCGCACGGCGTTGACCGGCATCCCGTCCGGAGCGGTCATCGACTCGGGTATCCCGTAGAACGCCCGGAAATACAACGAAGGGGTATCGAGAAGCATCAGCCCTGGCATGCCCCCATCCTGGCAGCCCCCGGCGCCCGTCCGGGACGTCACGCCGCACCCGCGCGCCCGCTCGGGCGGCACGCGCCGACCTTCCTGGGGCGGCCGGCGGCTTCCGGGAGGGAATCGCGGGCCCGTCCGCGCCGATCCCGCTGGGGGGACAAATGGGACAAGATGCCCGGAGGCTCGTGATCGGGGGGCGGCAGGTGGGGCAGACGGGGGGAATCGGGGTGGAATACATTGGGCGATGTGACAACGACGTCGTCTGATCTTTACCCCGTGACCCGCGTCGCGGCCGTGCGCGAGGCCGCTGCCGCCGCGGGAATCGACGCCCTGCTGCTGACGCCCGGCCCCGACCTGCGCTACGTCAGCGGGTACGACGCGCCGGCCTCGGAACGGCTCACCTGCCTGGTGGTGCCCGCCGAGGGCGAGGCGTTCCTGGTCGTGCCCAGGCTGGAGCTGCCCGCCGCCGAGCACTCCCCGGCTGCGCGGCTCGGGCTGGAGTTCGTCGCCTGGGACGAGACCGACGACCCGTACGCCCTGGTCGCCTCGAGGATCGGCTCCCCGGCCACCGTCGGGCTGGCCGACCGCATGTGGGCGATGCAGTCGCTGCGCTTCCGCTCCGCGCTGCCCGGCGCCGAGCAGGTGCTCGCCGGGTCCGTCCTCGGCGGGCTGCGCATGCGCAAGAGCCCCGCGGAGGTCGCGGCGCTGCGCGAGGCGGGCGCGGCCATCGACGCCGTCCACGCCCAGGTCCCCGGGCTGCTGAAGGCCGGCCGCACCGAGCGCGAGGTGGGCAGGGACATCGCCGAGGCGATCCTCGCCGCCGGGCACGTCACGGTCGACTTCGTGATCGTGGCCTCGGGCCCCAACGGCGCCAGCCCGCACCACGACCTGTCCGACCGCGTCATCCAGGCCGGTGAGCCCGTCGTCGTCGACATCGGCGGTCAGATGCCGAGCGGGTACTGCTCGGACTCCACCCGCGTCTACAGCGTCGGCGAGCCGCCCGCCGACTTCGCGGCCTACTACGAGGTGCTGCGCCAGGCCCAGGAGGCCGCGTGCGCCGCCGTGCGCCCCGGGGTCTCGTGCGAGTCGATCGACGCCGCCGCCCGGCGGATCATCGCCGACGCCGGCCACGGCGACCTGTTCATCCACCGTACCGGCCACGGCATCGGCCTGGAGACCCATGAGGAGCCCTACATCGTCTCGGGGAACGCCGAGCCGCTGGCGCCGGGCTTCGCCTTCTCCGTCGAGCCGGGCATCTACCTGCCGGGCCGGCACGGCGCCCGCATCGAGGACATCGTCGTGTGCACCGAGACCGGCGCCGAGCGCCTCAACGACCGGCCCCGCGACCTGGTCGTCGTGTGATCTCCGGCCGTGACGACCCGATCTCCGTCACGGCCGCTCGGGCCGGCCGGGCCCGCGGGGCGATCCTCCGCGCGGCGCGTCCCCTGCCCGTACCCCCCAGACCCGACCTCTGCGATCCGGAGTGAATAGATGGCGGTCGACCGCGTCCTGCCCACGCCCGAGGCCCACGACCTGCTCGACCTCGTGAGAGACCTCGTCGCCAAGGAGGTCGCCCCCCGGGCGGCCGGCGACGAGGCCGAGGGCCGTTTCCCGCGCGAGGTGTTCACCACCCTCGGCCGCAGCGGCCTGCTCGGCCTCCCGTACCCGGAGGAGTACGGCGGCGCGGCCCAGCCGCAGGAGGTGTACCTGCAGGTCGTCGAGGAGCTCGCCGCGGCCTTCCTCGCCGTCGGCCTCGGCCTGTCGGTGCACACCCTGTCGTGCTTCCCCGTCGCCGCCTACGCCACCGGGGAGACCCGCGCCGCGCTGCTGCCGGACATACTCGGCGGCGAGCTGCTCGGCGCGTACTGCCTTTCGGAGCCCCAGTCGGGCTCGGACGCCGCCGCGCTCACCACCCGGGCGCGGGCCTCGGCGGACGGCAGCTACGTCCTGGACGGCGTCAGGGCGTGGACCACCCACGGCCCGTAGAGCGGTACATGCGCGAGGCCAAGGTCCTGCAGATCGTCGAGGGTGCCAACCAGATCCAGCGGCTGGTCATCTCCCGCTCCATCACCAAGGACGGCTGATCCGTTCCACGGCGAGGCCCGCGCACGGCCCCTCGGCCGGCGAGGCGCCGCCGGGACGGGACGAGAGCCGGTGACGCGCGGCTTCCACGTGCCCCCGGCGATCGGGCCGGTGCCCCGGGCCGGCTCGTGGCCGCGGAGGGACGGCCGCCGCTCGCCGCGCGGACGTGCGTCCGTCACAGGGAGAGGAGCTTCTCCAGGCGGCGCACGACCGGGCTCCAGGTCGGGGGCAGGGTGTAACGGACGACGCTCCTGCCGTGGTAGGTGAGGGTGTGCTTGTACATGTCCGCGCCGGGCGGCTCCGGCTGCGAGCGTCCCAGGCGCAGCCGCCCGAGGTCGCCGCGCAATGCGCGGATGTCGTGCGCGGCCAGGCACGGCTCGCGCGCCGGCCCGGTGCGGTGCTTCACGACGGCGCACCCGTCGGTGTAGATCGTCACGCGGTCGTCGGCGCCCACGAAGCCGCCCTGACGGCGCAACCTGATCAGGGAGGTCCTCTTTTTCTGGACGGCCGGCCGCTGTCCCGCGGCCTCCAGGACGACCGCCCGCGTGACAGGCGGCGCCTGCCGCGCCTGGGGGGACGTGGCCCGGGCGGCGGGCGACGCGCAGCCGGTGACCAGTGCGGGCACGAGCGCTGTGAGTAACGCTGTGAGTAACGCGGTACGCCAGGCCCTCATGTCCTTTAGACGTACCCGGCTGCCCGGACGGCTCACCGGCCCGCGCTCATATGGCCGAGCGCGCGGCAGCGTGCGACGACGCGGAGTGGCGCCTTTCCTGAAACCTTCGCGGTCCCCGGCTCGACCTGGCCGACCAGGCCCCGCCAGGCCGTGCGGAGCGGTGCCCAGCGGCGCGTCGCCCGGGTAGACGACGTAGTCGCCCGGGCCCAGTTCGACGGGTTCACCGGCCCGCCCGGCGCCGACTACGCCGACAGCTCGGGCTGCTGCTGGCCGTGGCCGTGATCGGCGCCGCCGAGGGCGAGCCAGCGATCGAGGGCCTCGACGTACGCGTCGCCGGGATCGCCGCTTACGAGCGCCTCGGATGCGGTCGCGTCGTGCACGTTTCCGGGTGTGAGGATGGTCGACGGCGGCAGGCCGCGGCGTGCGTGCTGGTGGATGCGGCCCCGCCTATCGCTCGCGATGACGGCGGACTGTAGGCCTCGGGATGGAACAGAGGCAGTTAGCGCCGACGGGAGAGCGGGAGCCGATGCTGTTATGCAGGTGTCCCGCCCTCCCGTCCGGTGTCACTTGCGGATCTGGGTAATCAGTACCTTTCCATCGCGTGTCAGCGATGCCGGAGCATCGACTTTGGTGGCCCTGTCGACGAACCTGTTGAGGTGGGCGAGGGCCTCGTTGGTGCGGCCCGCTTCGTCGGCGTCGCGCGCCTTGGTCAGCGCGTCGGCGAGTTGCTTCGCCTCGTTTCGGCCGAGGGCACCCGAACCCTGGTGGCGCTCGATGAGGGTGAGCAGGTCGGCGAAGGACGTGGTGGTCGTGAATGTGATGGTCTTACCGGTGGTGTTGCCGGCCGTGTCCTTGCCCGTGATCACGAGTCGGTGCTCGCCCAGCGGGAGGAGGGACAGGTCGACAGGCTTGCCGGACTCGACCGGCTGTCCGTCCAGGGACGCGGTGCTCTTGCCCGGGCCTGAGGTGGCGTCGGTGACCGTCCACGAGGGCGTGATGGTGGTGGAGTCTCCATAGGAGGCGCCGTCCTCGACACCGGCTAGGTCGACGGCCGGCGGGGTCTTGTCGAGATTGAGCGGCAGTTGACGGTTCTGGGTGGTCACGCCCGCGCTGTCGATGGCGCGGTAGAGCACCGTTCCCTTGTGGTCGGTCTTGATGACGGTTGTTCCGGAGACCCAGGTGGCGCCGCCGTCGAGGGAGTACTGGCCGGTCCAGAGTCCGGGGGTGAGACCGGAGTAGGTGAGCGTGACGTCGCCGGTGTACCAGCCGTTGTCACCGGTCGGGTCGGCCGGGGCGGCGGCCGCGGTGACATCCGGCAGGGTCTGGAACTGAATGTTGCGGACGAACAACTCCGGCTGCACTCCGTTCCAGTCCGCGACGAAGTACAGATCGTGCACCCCGCCGGGGTCGGTAACGCGGGTGCTGAACCACTTGTAGACCCGGCTGCTCAACGAGGTGGAGCCGGTGCTGGGCACGCCACTGAACTTGGCAAGGACCGGACCGGTGGGAGAGTCGGTGTGGACGGTCAGGTTCACGCCGGCCAGTCGTGTGGCGAACTCGACGTTGAGGTGGTCGACGCCCTTGACGTTGATGCGGGGGAACATGAACCAGTTGCCGGTGTCGGGGATGAACAGTTGCCCGGTGTAAAGGCCGACTCCCTGCCCCTTCTGGTAGGTGGATCCGGCGTACTGGCGAGGGTGGAGAACGACGTCGCTGGAGCCCGTCAGCGCGGGGGTGTCGGCGACGCTGCCACCGTCGGTGTAGATGGCTTCGACCACATGGAAGACGTACGCGCCGGGTCCGTGTGCGGCGTCGCGCCCCGGTACGAGCACACCGGTGCAGTCGGCCTTGGGAGTCGCCTCTGCCATGGGGTGGCCGTGCATGTTGTGGCCGAGTTGGTAGGTCACCTTGACCTTGGTGCAGTCGACGGTGCCGTCCTCGGGGTCGGTGACCTTGATCTTGAAGGGAAGGTTCTGCCCGAACTCGGCCCAGCCGCCGTCGGTGGGAGTCTCGATGGTCACGGTAGGCCTGGTGTTGCCCGCCACCACCGACAGGTTGCCGACCGCCTCTGCGCCGCCGGTGTCGGTGACGGTTACGCGCGGGTGGAACTGTCCGGCGGTGGTGAAGGTGTGGGTGGCCTTCGATCCGGTGGCGTCGGCGGTGCCGTCGCCGTCGAAGTCCCAGGAGAAGGTGAGCGCGTCACCGTCGGGGTCGGTCGAGGTCGAGGCGTCGAACTCGACGGTCAGTGGAAGTGGGCCGGAGTCGGCGCTGACCGATGCGCGCACCAGCGGAGCGCGGTTTCCCTCGACGTAGTCGATGCGGTAGATGCCGGAGTCGTCGTTGCTGGCGCCCCAGCCGTTGCCGTATTCCAGCAGGTACAGCGATCCGTCCGGGCCGAACTCCATGTCCATCGGCTTGCGGAAGTCCATGTCCGGCAGCAGTTCGTGCATCTCCTTCGGCGCGCCCTGCGCGTCGAAGTCGGTGGTCTGAATCCAGTCGGTGGTCCAGTCGAACAGTAACCGGCGGCCGTCGAACCACTGGGGGAACTTGGCGGTCGAGGGGTTGTCGGCGTCGTAGTGGTACTTCGGTCCGGCCATCGCTCCGCCGCCGTACAGGTCGGGGAAGTACTCCTGCTTGTCGTAGGTGTAGTAGATCGTCGCCGGCTTGATCGGCGGCAGGTTCACCAGGCCGGTGTTGTTGGGCGAGTCGTTAACCGGGCTGTCGCAGTCAAACCACGGGCCGGGCTTGTCCTCGACGTAGTTCCAGTCGTTGTAGGGAACGTTGTTCATAGTGCAGTACGGCCAGCCGTAGTTGCCGGGTCCGTCCATCAGGAACAGCCGCACGTGACCGGCGGGTCCACGCTGCGGATCAGGCAGGACGGCGTCCGGTCCGTAGTCGGCCATCCACAGCTTGCCGGTCGCCGGATCGTAGTCGCCGATCGTGAACGGGTTCCGGAAACCCATCGCGTAGATCTCGGGACGGGTCTTCGCCGTGCCCTCGGGGAAGAGGTTGCCTTCGGGGATGCCGTACCCACCATCGGCCGTCGGCACGATCCGCAGGATCTTGCCGTTGAGGTCGTTGGTGTTGGCCGAGGTGCGCTGGGCGTCGCCGTCGGCTTGGCCGGGCCGCTCATCAGTGCCGGGGAAGCCGCGCGAGGCGCAGCAGTTGGTGTTGTCGCCGGTCGAGATGAACAGGTAACCGTCACTCGAGGCCAGCAGGTCACCGGCGCTGTGCCCGCCGGACACACCCTTCGGGTGCTGGATGTCGATGATCACCTTCTCTGAGGCGAGGTCAAGCACGTTGCTGTCGCTCAGGGTGAACTGCGAGACCCGCGATATGTAGGAGGTGGCCCAGTCCGGCCGGGAGAAGTGCAGGTACAGGTGGCCGGTCTTGGCGAAGTCGCGGGCCAAAGCCAGCCCTATCAATCCCAGTTCGCCGGTGACCCGCACGGGCACGGTGCCCGCGACCGCCGAGGATTTGGTCTTGGGGTCCCATACCTTGACCCGGCCGTCGCGTTCGATGTAGATGACCCGGCCGTCGGGGGCGACGCTCAGCCGGACCGGCTGGGTCAGGTTCGTGTTCTCCAGCAGGACCTTCTGGAATCGGTCGTCGGGGGGAGGCGGCGTGGTGTGCGGTCCGGGATGTGCGGTGGCTTGGGCCGCTGGTGCCAGCGCCAGGGCCAGCGAGAACAAGGCCACCGTGAGGCGGCGGAAAGCGGGCACGGCATCTCCAATCAGCCTGCCGGCCCCGAGCGGGCCAGGCGGATGGCCGGCGGAAGGGGGGATGGGGTATAGGGGGGAAGGTTCGGAACTTTCGTCACTAAAGTCGAAAGACGTGTTGAAACTAGCAAAAGTTTCGCGGCCCTGTAAACAACTTGCTTCCTCATGCGACAATTCCCCCGCCCCTTCCCTGGCCGTTGGCGGTCTTGCACCACGTCCAACGGGCCGACGCGTGGATTCTCCGAGGTGTGGAGAGATCGCCGCGTCAGCTTGTAGGACATGCGGAGCAGCTGCGCGGCGCCCGTCCGCTGTCGACCTCAGGTCATGATGGTGCGGACGGCGGCGGCGATGGCCAAGGGCCGCCGCCGCTACGGCCCTGGTCAAGCGGTCCGGATGGGGCATGCCAGCGGGTGCTGGGTGCGGTGAGGCGGGACGCGTGCCGGTGGACGACGGCCCACCGCACGAAGTTCGCCGACCGGTCCCGGTGGCTCTGGGTGTGATCGGTGAGCCAGAGGTCGAGGTGGGCTTGGGTGCAGGTCGCCAAGGTCAGCTCGCGTGCTTCGAGCCAGTCCAGGACGGCCGCGGCGGCGGTGACGTGCTGGCGGACGTTCATGGCCTGCTGGTGGGAAACGGGCTGGCTGTTGAGGCGGCCGCGGAGTCGGCGGAGGTGGTGCCAGACGGCGTATCCGTGCAGGATCCGGTGGTGCTCAGGGACGGTGCGTGCCGCGATGGTCTGGTCGATCCACCCCTCGAGGGCGGTCAGACGCTCGTCTCGGTCTGGGAGTGCTCCTGCGGTGACCAGCATCGACCGCAGGTGGTTCAGGGTGAGGCCGGCCGGCATGGTGTCGATTAGTTCGTGGGAGAGCCGTCGGTGCCCGCTCGCGAGTTCGCGTAGCGTCGTGCTTACTCCGGGCCTGGTCAGCCAGGTGTCCACGCTGTCGGGCCGGTCCGTCTGGACCAAGGCCTCGCGGAGCTGATCGAGTTCGCGCGGCGTGGCACCAGCGGGCGAGGTGAACAGCTCGGTCAGCTTGCGGTCCAGAGAGCAGCGCGCGCATTCGGCGGTCGAGAGCCGCCAGGTCGTCTGGCAGACCGCGCAACGTTTCCAGAACGTCGGATCGGGGTTGAGGCAGCGGGCGCAGAGCGGCTCCTCAAGGGTGCCGCCCTTGAGGATGGCGCCGGTGCCGCAGTTCGAGCACACGATCCAGCGCTTCCGGCACCGCTCGCAGACGGGCTTGCCGATCGCGCGGGAGATACCGACCCGGCTGCTGGTCGAACCGCAGAAGCTGCAGGGAAGATCGTGGCCGGGTCGACAGCTCTGGCAGACCGGCCCGGCCTCGGTGACCGCAGCGACGCGCCGGTTGTTTCCGCAGCTGACGCATGGTTTCCAGCTTCGTGGGTCTTGGTGCCAGCAGTTCTGGCAGAGGGACTGCCCGTTGTCGTTGCGGCGCGCGGTCGGCCTGATCTTGCCGCAGCGGCCGCAGGCCACTGCCCGGGCTTTGGGCCCGCATCCGTGGCAGAGGCGTACTCCCTCGATAGGCGAACCGAGCTGCTTGCGTCTGCCGCAGCGCGGGCATGACGGCACGACCACGGCCCTGGCGCCGGCCTCTGCGAGAGCGTCGATGAGGCGCAGGACGCTGGGCGTCTCGGCGCGAGCGCCCTGGCCCGTGAGCAGATCGGGCTGGCTCACGATGGCCTGGGCCAGACGGCGATGTCCGTCGGGCCGGGCCGCGGCCCGATTCACCGCCGCGAGGAGGGCCTCCCGCGCAAGAGCGGGCTCGAGCCCGGCCAGCACGTCGAGTAGAGCATCGACCGGATCGTCCGGAGCCGGAGGTTCAGGGCGGCCGGTCACGGTGTGGTCCCGGTGATCCGGGCGCGCTTAGGACGCAGGTCACCGATGCTGTCGGTGGTCGTGATTCCGCTGGCAGCGGCCTTCTTGGGACGCGTGCTGGGTATGGCGGCCGCGATGGGTTCGATGAGGTCGTCCATCGTGCAGTCCAGGGTGTCCAGCAGCGCCATGAGGATCTTCAGGCTGAGCCGTTCCGGCCGCTCCACCACCAGCCGATAGACCTGGCTGGTCGACAATGTGACCCCGCGTTCGGCCAGCGGCGCGAGAAGGTCGGTGGTGGAGAACATGCCGCGGTCGGCCATCACCTTGCGTAGATGCCAGCGGTAGTCGAGCTTGCCGTTCATTCCCCATCGCCTCCTCGCCCTTCGGCGAACGCCGGTGCCAATGCCCGGGTCAGGGCCGCGTTCATGAAGTCGTCGCTGACGTGGGTTTAGATCGCGGTAGAGCTGTCGCATTCGTGGCCGACCTGCTGCTGGATGAACCGCCGGTCCACCCCGTCCTCGGTGAGGTGCGTGACGCAGGCGTGCCGTCCGGAGTGCGGCGTCAGCTCATTCGGCAGGCCCAGCGCCTCTCGGTAGGCGACGAACCGGGCGTTGATCTCCGAGGGCTTCACCCGCCCGCCGCGTTCGGTGAGCCAGAGCGTCGGATGGTCGGGGTAACCGAACCGGGGCCGGACGTTCTCGACGTAGTCAGCGACCGCCTCCACCGCCCAGTCCATCACCGACAACACGTTCCTGCGCCGCGGCGGCTGCCCTCTCTTCGCCTTGCCGTAGCGAACGTCGAGGATGCCATACCGGCCGAACTGGGGCGCTTTGGGGTTGCGTCCCCAGTCGACCAGGTCCAGCTTGGACGTCTCGGTCCGGCGTAGTCCCCACCCGTAAATGGTCTTGAAGATGGTCGCGTCTCGGTAGGCGGCCAAAGCGCCCTTGCGCCCGGAACGCACCGCCCGCTCGACCTGATCATCGGCGTAGTCCAGGAACTGCTGGAGCTCCGCGCGCGTGAACGGCCTGGCCTCCGGGCTGCCCTCGTAATCGTTGAGGTGCACTCGGGTGTTCCACTCGTGGCAGATCGCCACCGGGAAGGTGCCGAACTCCTCTTCGCAAGCCGCTACCCAGCCGTAACGGGCATCGATGAGGAACTCGGTGAACAACCGGACGTCGCCCTGGTACGCCCGGATCGTCGACGGAGCCAGATGCCGTTCGCTCGTCAAGTACGCCGACCACTCGTCCATATGCGCAGGCGACCATCGCCAGGGAAACTCGTCGGTGAACTCACGGAAGCGACGGATCAGCTTCTCCCGGTCCTCGACCGTCTCATCCCGAAGCCCCCGCGACTTCTGCTGAGCACGCCAACCCCGCAGCATCGCATCGAACATCGCCTCCTCAGGCCGCAGCAGCGTCACCCCGGAGACCAACTCCAGCCCTGCTGACCCCGCTAAGGCCACCCTGCCTCGCTGCACCACCCCGGACCATCCCTTCTGAAGGGAATATCTTGCATCAGATGGGATCTCTCTGGCAAACTACCTGATCAGACACTCGAGCCACAGCCGCAGCAGGCGCGAGAATGAACCACTTACGACGTGGCGACCTGCGACTCCTCGCCCGTCTGATGCAATTCCCGAGGGTTGGCGTAGCAGCCGGCCCGATCCCGGCAGATCACCTGGATCCCGGGGTGGGCCTCCAGCCAGGCCGCGAGGGTGTCGGCGGTGCGGTCGACCAGGACGTCGATCACCTGGTGGGTGGCCATGTCGAGCAGGACGGTTCCGTAGCGGTGCCCGCGGCGCAGGGCGAAGTCGTCCACACCCAGCACCTGCGGTGTCGTCACCGATGGTTCCGGCAGGGCACGGATCAGGCGGATCAAGGTCATCCGGCCGACACCGATCGTCAAGCGGGCACTCAACCGGGCACCGGCCCGGCCACCGACGGCCAGCGCGATGGCTGCGAGCCCGTGGCGAGCCGGCATGCTGTGGCGGCCGTACCGACAGGTGAGCCCGTCGATCTGCTCGGCGAAGGTCTTCTTCGCGCACGACAAGGTGTCGCAGAAGAACCGGCGTACCTGCAGGTGGATGACCGTCTCCCGCTCGCCGATCGCGGGACCGAGCAGTCGCCGCTGGTAGCGGCTGTGGACCCGTCGCGACACCGTCGCGCAGGCCGGGCAGCATGCCGCTCGGCTGCCGGTCTGTACCTCCACACGGACCGTGGCTACCTGCACCGCCACGTCCACGATGTGCAGAGCGGCCAGATGGGGGAACACCGCCCCAAGAAGATCCGCGATGAGCATGCATCATGATCGCGCAACAAGATCACGGAATTTGTGCCAGAGCCAGAACCTCATGTCCGTTGACAATCAGGTTCTCCGGTGAGGTCTGCCAGCCCTGCCCGGTCCGCTCGGCGTGCACACAGCCACCACCCGGGGACGCCGGCTCACCATCCGCGACCAGAAGATTCAGCAGGCACTGGATGCCGCCCGCGTCCAGCAGTCCACCACAGCATGGCAGCAGAAGTACAAACTCCGCGCGGGAGTCGAGGGGATCATCCGTCAAGCCGTCGCGGTCACCGGCATCCGCCGAACTCGGTATCGCGGGCTGGGCAAGGTCCACCTTGACCACGTCTTCTCTGCCGTGGCGTTGAACTTGATCAGACTGGACGCGTGGTGGAGCGGGCACCCCCTCGACCGAACTCGGACCAGCCCCACCTCCAGGCTGGAACGCACCCTCGCCGCCTGATCACGAATAAGCCACCAGGGTCAAACCGGGCCGCAAACCCCTCCAACGGGACCCGGAGCAGTGGCAGCTCGGGCCCGCACTCCGACGGTCGGCTCCTACCTTGACATGACTCGATAATTTCAAGACGCTAAGTCCTAATAAGAGCCGGGCGCGCGAAGTGAGGGAGCCCAGCGTGATTGGACAGCACGTGACGGCCGAGACCGAACCCGGTACGAGCATCGGTGAACCGATCGAAGCCTCGACGTTGGCGGAAGCGTTTCAACGGACCGTAATGAAGTACCCCGACAAGGCCGCTCTGCGGACCATCGGAGGGGGTGTCGAACTGACCTGGTCCCATCTGAACGAGCGAGTCCGATCCGTCGCCGCCGGCATCGACGCGCTCGGCGTAAGGAAGGGGCACAAGGCCGCGATCTTGATGCGCAATCTCATCGAGAACCATCTGACGGACTACGCGGTGGCTCACCTCGGCGCGATCCCGTTCGGCATCTTCAACACCTCGTCGCCTGAGCAGATCGCCTACCAGGTCGGCCACGCCGAGGCCAAGCTCGTCATCACCGAGACGAAATTCCTCCCCAAGGTGCGGGAAGCGATTGCCTCATTGGGAGATCTCGTCGAGAACATCATCGTCGTCGATGGCGAAACCGGCACCTCGCAGGGCATCGAGAAGACGCTGGAGGCGGTCGAGGGGTCCGGCAAACCCGACTTCGATTTCGACGCCGCCTGGCAGGCCATCGAGCCAGAGGACATCGAGTGCATCATCTACACGTCGGGCACCACGGGCCCACCCAAGGCGGCGCAGTGGTCGAACCGGATGATCATGTCCGGCCTGCGCTCGGTCGGCCAAGCGATCCCGCTGCCGCACCGTGGAATCCTGTCATTCTTGCCAATGGCTCACGCCGGTGGCCGCAACAACGGTCACCATTACGCCCTCGTCTACGGGGCGACTTTGACAGTATGCCCCGATGCGACCGACGTGCCCAAGGCGCTCGTCGATGTTCACCCCGACCTGTTCTTGTCCTCCCCACGCATGTTCGAGAAGCTTCAGGTAGCGATCGAGGCGATCATCGAGGACACACCCGAGCCACGGCGCGGGAAGCTGAAGGCGGCCATCAGTATTGGTCTGCGCTTCGCGCACGCCGAAGACGCGGGTTTTACCGGGTCGGTGGCCGGCTTGGCGCCCCTGAAGGCGGAACGCGAAGAAGGCTTGAAGCTACTCAAGCCGATCCTCGAGAAGGTCGGACTCGACCAGCTCGACGCGGTCATCATTGGTGGTGCGACGGTGACACCCGAGCTCGTGCACTTCTTCCGCGCCGTCGGTGCCCCGATGCTCGAGGCATACGGCGCCACTGAGGTGTCGCTCAACGTCTTCAACCGAATCGACGACTTCAAAACCGGCACGGCGGGCAAGCCGCTGCCCGATGTCGAGCTCAAGCTCGCGGAAGACGGCGAGATCTTGTGCCGGGGCCCGCTCAACATGTCGGGTTACTACAAGGAGCCGGAAAAGACGGCCGAGGTCATGGACGGAGACGGCTGGATCCACACCGGCGACATCGGCGAGCTGGATGACGACGGTTTCCTCAAAATCATCGATCGCAAGAAGGAAATCATCATCAACTCGCACGGCAAGAACATGTCTCCGGCGGTGATCGAGACCGCGATCCTCGAGGAGAGCTCACTGATCGCGCAGTTCGTCGCCATCGGCGAGGCTCGCCGCTATGTCGTTGGGCTGATGACCCTCGACCCGCAGGCGGTCAACACGTTCGCGAAGCAGGATCCCGAGCTCGGGATCCTCGGCTACGACGAGGTCATGGCGTCCGCCAAGTTGCGCGAAGAGATCCAGCGCGCGGTCGACCGGAGCAACGCTCGACTCAATAGTAACGAGCAAATCAAGAAATTCATTATCCTGGGAAACGCCTGGGAGATCGACAGCGATGAATTGACGCCGACGGCGAAGGTCAAGCGCCGCATCATCAATCAGAAGTACGCCCGTCAGATCGAGGCGCTGTACGTTGAGTGACCACACGCCGAGTTGCTGAGCAGGACCGCGGATCTGTAACCACTCCATTCGACAGGCGGATCTCATGACAAAGGCGTTGATTGTAAGCGCGGTGCGAACGGCGATCGGCACTTCGTTCAAAGGGGCCCTTGCGGGAACATCGCCCGAGAGGTTGGCGACTCACGTCCTGACGGAAGCGGTCCGTCGATCGGGAATAGCGCCCAACGACATCGACGACGTGATCCTGGCGGAGAGCCTGCAGGGTGGCGGGGACATCGCCCGTTATGCCGCCGTCCAGGCGGGAATGATCTCGGTCCCGGGCCAGGCCGTGAATCGGCATTGCGCCGGCAGCCTCACAAGCTTCGGCAACAGTGCTGCCACGATCATGGCGGGCATGGCGGATGCGGTCGTGGCCGGAGGCGTGCAGTCGTCGTCCCTGGCTCCAACGCTGACGTGGCGGCTTCCTGGCAAGCCGGACGAGGTACGAGAGGGCATGGCGCCCACCTTTCCCTATGCTGAGGACGCGGACGATGACGTGACCCTCACTGTGGGATGGAATATCGCGCAGAAGTTCGGTCTGAGCCGAGAACGTATGGACGCGTGGGCCGCGCGTTCACACACGCGTGCGTGGTCCGCGATCGATGAGGGCGTGTTCGCCGACGAGATCGTGCCCATCGAGGTGACGACGCCCGATGGTCGGCTGATCGAGTTCGCCGTCGACGAGCACCCGCGTCGCGACTCGAGCGTTGAGAGGTTAGCGCAGCTGAAGCCCTTGCATCCGGAGATTGACGGGTTCTCCATCACCGCCGGGAATGCCTCGGGGATCAACGATGCCGCCGCCGCCTTGGTCCTAGCCGGCGAAGACTTCGTGCGAGACAAAGGCCTGACCGCCTTGGCTTCAGTGCGGGCTTGTGCGGCGGTGGGTGTCGCACCGAAACTGACAGGCACCGGTGCCATCGAGGCCATCTCGAAGGTGCTCGGCCGGGCCGGGCTGTCGGTGGGCGATGTCGGCCTGTGGGAGATAAACGAGGCGTTCGCTTCGGTTCCGGTCGCCGCATGCCAGGAGTTGGGCATCGACGAGTCCATCGTGAATCAGTTCGGCAGCGGCTGCAGTTTGGGGCATCCTGTCGCGGCTTCCGGCGCGCGTATGCTCACGACTCTGGTGCACCAGTTGCGCCGCACCGGCGGTGGAATCGGAGTTGCCGCGATGTGCGCAGGTGGGGGACAAGGTGGCGCTGTCGTGGTGGAGGTCGACCGTCCAGAATAGGCGGAGACACGCGGGCGGCCACTCACGCGCCGGTTCGAAACCGGTCAGCCCCGGGTCGAGCTGGTCAGGATGATGGATCCGCTGTTTCCGCCCTCGACGATCGCCGGGGCCGCCGCGGCGATGGCGTGCCACGCGCCGAAGAGGTTCACCTCGACGATGTCGCCGGAAGATCGTCGTGTCGAGCGGATCCAGCTTCCCGCCTGCCCGCGAGCACCGCCCGGGGGGTGAGGTGAGTGACGGGGCCTGTTCGGCAACCGGACTCGGGGGCGGTAAGGGTAGGGCGTCGCGGTGCGTGAAGTGGATCATCTGCCACCGCAGAGGTTAACGATCGGTCCGTATACTGACGTGGTGAATCGGGAGCAGAGGATCCTGGAGGCGGCCGAGAAGCTCTTCTTCGAGCGCAGCTTCGACGGTGTCGGCGTCGATGCGATCGGCAAGGAGGCGGGTGTCACCGGCTCCGCGATCTACCGGCACTTCGACAGCAAGGACGAGATCCTCGCGGTGCTCTTCGACCAGGCGACGGATGCCCTGCTGCTACGCATCGGAGAGCCGCTGGACGACCCCCGCGAGGAACTGACCCGCCTGGTCCGCGCGCATGTCGAGTTCGCCGTCGGCCATTATCGGCTGGCCGGCATCTGGGCTCGCGAGCAACACGCGCTGACCGCCGCGTACCAGCGCAACGTCCTTCGTCGGCAGCGCCGCTACATCGACCGCTGGATCGACGGGCTGGACAAGTGCTATCCCGGGCACTCCAATGAGGATCTGCTCTCCACGATCCGGGCGCTGCACGCACTCATCATGTCGGACGCCACCCGTCCGCCCGGTGGCAAGCGCGCTCCGAAGCTGCAGACCTTGCTGACTAATCTGGCCATGGCGGCACTCGAGGGGCTGGCCCAACCCGCCGCGCAGGCCACGGGCTGACATGCCCTGGAATGGTCGGCGGGCGGTGAAGCGCACCAGCGCGGAATCGCACGCCTGCGGAGCTTCGATCAGTTGTGGTACATCGACATGCCGACGTCTATTGCGAACCGGTTCGGGGTGCTGAGTGTAATATACGTGCGTTCAGCCCAGCTTCGATCGTCCCGCGACACGTGCGCGTGCGGCTCGATCGTCGGGTGGCAGAAGAAGTCGTCGGTGATCAATTGCTTTCCTTTCTCGAGGTTCGGGTGCTCAGTGCGCGGCGGCCTCGGCTAGATTCATCCACGATCGTCACCTGGGGCGACTGGGCAGTGGTGTCGACGAGGCGTACGAGGCGGGCGCCGCGATCACGGTGCCCGGCTTCCCGAACTTCTTCATCATCAACGGACCCAACACCAACGCCGGCCACGGCGGCAACCTGTCGGGGTCCAGAAGTTCCGGCTCGTCGACCTCATCGATGGAGGCGCGCGCTGAGGTACTCACTCTGTGGCCGACCATCCCAGGTCGGCCGAGTACGCGCCCAGGCGTGGCGGGTCGCGCCGGTACGCAGCGGGTGTCCGCGAGAGCGTGATGGGGTTGCGCACCTGCGCGACCTGGAGACCGTCGTGGTCGACCTCTGGACGGACGATCGGGTCGAGGCCCAGTTCATGCGCGAGGGTGAAGGCTTGACCGAGGTCGTTGATCGGGCCACACGGCACACCGCGCGCGCTCAGCAACTGGAACCAGTGGTCGGCGGTCTCGGTTACGAAGGTCGCCTCGAGCTCGGCGATCAACTCGGTCCGGTGGGTGACCCGTGACGAGTTGGACGTGAACCGCGTGTCGTCCGCGAGATCGTCCCGGCCGATCGCGCTCACCAGAATCCGGAACTGCCGGTCTGTGGTCGCGGCCACCGCCAGCGGGCGGTCCGCCGTGTCGAACGGCTGATATGGCGCGACGCTGGGATGGGCGTTGCCCAGGGCTGTTGGTACGGCCCCGGTCAGCACGTGCGCTGACGACTGGTTGGACATGGCCGAGAGCAACGACGAGAGCAGGTTGACTTCCACGAGCTGACCTTCGCCGGTCGCGTCCCGGCGCCGCAGGGCCGCCTGGATCCCGATCGCGGCGTGCAGGCCCGTGATGACGTCGACGAGCGCGACGCCGACCTTGGCCGGCTCCCCGGGCCAGCCGGTGATGCTCATCAGCCCGCCGGCGGCCTGGGCGATCAGGTCGTAGCCGGGCAGGTGCGCTCCGCCGCCCGACCCGAAGCCGGTGATCGAGCAGTACACAAGTCCCGCGTGGGTCGACGCGAGTTGCGAGTAGCCGAGGCCGTACTTGTCGAGCGTTCCTGGGCGGAAGTTCTCGACGAAGACGTCGCACCCGTCCACCAGGCCCCGAAGGGTCCGCAGGTCCGCCTCGTCGGCGAAATCAAGGGTCACCGACCTCTTGTTACGGTTGGTACCGAGGAAGTAGGTCGCCTCGCCCTCGTACCAGGGTGGACCCCATGTCCTCGTGTCGTCGCCGGTCCCGGTCCGTTCGACCTTGATGACGTCCGCGCCGAGGTCGGCGAGCAGCATCGTCGCATGGGGTCCGGCGAGTACCCGGCTCAGGTCGAGGATGCGCACACCGTCCAGCGCGCCGCCGGGAGTTTCGGCCATCACGCCTGGCTTCGCCGGGCCGGATGGATCGCCGGTGCGTTGCGCCAGTCCGGCAAGCCGAGTTCGGGAGTGCCGACGATCGACGTGCCGCCGGACTCGGCGGTCCAGTGGGCGTGGTTGAGCTGGTGGATCGTGAAGCAGGCGCCGAGCGCGTTGGCAAAGCCCATCGAGTCGACAGTCTGGTTCACCGACTCCTTGATCATCAGTGCCGTCATGGTGGGTAACGCGGCGATCCGCCGCGCGAACGTCAGCGTGTCGTCGTCCAGATGCTCGGCCGGGAACACCTTGCTGACCATGCCGAGCCGGTACGCCTCCTCAGCGTCCAGAGAGTCGCCGGTGAGCAGCAGCTCCTTGGCCTTGCGCGGGCCGAACTCCCAGGGATGGCCGAAGTACTCGACGCCGCACATGCCAAGTCGGGTCCCGACGACGTCGGCGAATGTCGTGCCTTCCGCGGCCACGATCAGATCGCAGCACCAGGCGAGCATCAGGGCCGCCGAAAGGACGCTGCCGTGGACCTGCGCGATAGTTATCTTGCGTAGGTTTCGCCAGCGCCGCGTGTTGTCGAAGTAGTAGTGGTACTCCTGGCGGTGCCGGCTCTCGATGGGACCGGCGGTGGCGCCGTTGCACGTGTAGGTCTCATGCCTGTCCGGTCCTGGCTTGCGCTCGGCCAGCGCTTCACGGGAGCCGAGGTCGTGCCCGGCAGAGAAGGCCGGCCCGTTCCCCTTGAGGATCACGACCCGCACGTTGTCGTCGCGTTCCGCACGACCGAAGGCGTCATCCAGCTCCACCAGCAGCCCGCGGTTCTGCGCGTTGCGAGTACGGGGACGATTCAACACGATCCGTGCGATGTGCCCATCGTCGAGAGTCTCGTACTCGATGAAACGGTATCCGCCCACCCGTCTCCTCCCGGTCGCCAACCGCTCCACCGATCGAGGTCTGGGCAGAACCGGGGCGTCTTCGCAAAATATTGAGTCTGTCTCTCTCAATATGTAGGGTCCCGGCCCTCGTGTTGTCAAGGCGGCCTTCGGCGATCAACCTGCGGCTGTCCGGCTCATCGGGGTTTCGAGGACGAAGGCGAAGAATGGCAGCCAAAGGTCCGCTATGAGCGCACGCCCGCTTGGGCGGTCCCGGAAGGAGATCGACCGCGGGGCGGCGGCGGACAGCGCCGCAAGGAGCCTTTCAGCACGGATGGCGTCGCCGGCGTCAGCTCGCTGTCGTCGGCCGTGAAGACATCCTGTCGGGGCGGAACGATCGATAACATCGCGCTGGGTTCGCTCGATCGCGACGACGGCCTACTGCTGTCTTCAGCATGCCATGTCAGCAGCCTGGACTAATGGAGGCGGACACCACACGTGATCGTCACAGGCCTCTCCTTGATTGGATCTAATGGAAACGATCGTTATGTTCCGGCGGCTCGGCTGCTACGATCGAGCGGAGTTGCATGTCATGAGGAGGGCGCAATGGGGTATCCGCTTCCGAAGGAGAATGCGCTCAAGGGGCCCTTTCGGCCGATGCGGTTCGAGGCAACCGTCGAGGAGTGCATCGTCACCGAGGGTGAGATCCCGAAGGACCTCGCCGGCGGCTTCTACCGCACAGGCCCGACCTGGAGGCGGCCGACCATGCAGGGGACCAACCCGCTGCTCGGCCAAGACGGCATGGTCCAGGGCCTGGTGCTGCGGGACGGCCGGGCGGACTTCCGCAACCGCTGGATCCGCACCCCGAAGTATCTGCTGGAGGAGCGGTACGGCCGGGGCATGTTCGAGTGGACCGACGGCGGCTTCGGCGATTGGCGCGACACGGCTTATGGCGACGTCAAGCGCGACCGCTTCAACTGCGGTGTGCCGCAAGGTACGGCCAACATCAATATCTTCCCCTTCCAGGGTGAGATGGTGGCCTCCAGCGAGCAGGGCGGCCCGCCGATCGCGGTCGACCCGATCTCTCTGGACACCAAGGGAATCGTGCCGTGGTCGCCCAAGCTCTCGCAAGGCTTGCACGCGCCGGCCGGCTTCGGCGACGCGGCGTTCACTGCGCATCCGAAGTGGGACCATGAGACGGGCACGCTCTACGGCTGGACGTACCGTGATTTCGCGCCGTACGTCACGATGCACATCGTGCACCCGGACGGATCGGTCGACTCTCGGGAGCTGTGGGACGCCCCGTACAATACTGTCGCCCACGATGTGTGGCTGACGCCGAAGTGGATCGTGATGCCGTTCCAGCCCTTCACGCTGGACCGCAAACGCATAGAGAAGGATCTCAACATCTGGAATTGGCAGCCGGAGCTGCCGATCGTGATCGCGCTCATTCCGCGCGACGACGTCCATGGCGAGATCCGGTGGATCAGGACCGACCTGCCGCCGCAGTACATCATGCACACCATGTCGGCGAACGTCGTGGACGACAAGCTCCTGCTGGACGGGCCGATCTTCAACCGGCCTCCGTTCCCCTTCGAGCAGGATTTCGCCGCTGGCGACGACATTGCCCTGTTCTTCTCCATCGCGAAGAGCAACCTGGGCCGGTGGACCATCGACCTGAAGACGGGAGCGGCCAAGAGTGAGCAGCTCTCCGACCGGCCCTCGGAGTTGCCGAAGGTCGACGAGCGGTTCTACGGGCGGGGCTACACGTGGGGCTACCAGGTCGGTGGGGTGGTGAAGCGCAATGGCATGTCGATGAACAGCCTGGTGGTCACGAACATGCGGACGCTGTCCGACCAGGTGTATCAGATCCGGTCCGACCAGCCGGCCGCGGTGCTGGAAGCGACGTTCGCGCCCCGCGGCCCGGACTCTCCCGAGGGAGATGGCTACGTCATCGTTCCCGTGTCGTGGTGGGCGGACAAGCGCGGCGAGTTTCAGATCTTCGACACCTACGACATCACCAAGGGACCGATCTGCCGCATCGAACTGCCGTTCATGATGGGCTGGACTCCGCACGGCCACTGGATGGATTTCCGCTGATCCGGCGGACGAGCGTGCCTCGTTGGTGGCTTGCCGGCAAGACGGTCACGGAGGTAAACGATCCTTTCCGTAAGGCAAAGAAATTTGATACGATGCGTCGCAGATAGAAGCCGGCTCTCCGGGGGTCAGGGAGGTCGTGATGCGCAGGACGGTGTTCGGCGAGTTGCACGACGCATTTCGGGCGAAGGTGCGCGATTTCATCCGAAACGAGGTCGTACCCGCCTACCCGGAGTGGGAAGTGCGCGGTCGGCCCGACCGGCGGTTCTGGCAGCGGGCGGGCGAGATCGGGATCCTTGGGATAGGCGTTCCCGAAACCTATGGCGGCCTCCCCGGCTCGTCGTTCACCCACAGCGTCGTCGTCACCGAGGAGATCCAGCGCGAGTTCCTCGCCGTCGGCGGCCTTCGGGTGCAGACCGACATCTGCATGCCGTACTTCCTCGAGTACGCAACCGTTGAGCAAAAGCGGCGCTGGCTCCCGCGCCTGACCGGCGGTTCAGCCGTCGCGGCGCTCGGCCTGTCCGAACCAGGCGCCGGATCCGATTTGAAGGCGATGAGCACCCGTGCGGTTCGAGAGGGCGACCATTACGTGGTCAACGGTGCGAAGACGTTCATCTCGAACGGGGCCGCTGCGAACCTCATCGTCCTGGCTGTCAAGACCGATCCGGCGGCGGGGCGAAACGGGATCAGCCTGCTCGTCGTGGACGGCGACAGCGACGGCTTTCACCGCGGCCGCAGTCTGGACAAGCTCGGCCTGAAGGCGCAGGACCTGGCGGAGCTGTCGTTCACCGACCTGCGGGTGCCGGTGGATAACCTCCTCGGTGAGGAGAACCACGGTTTCGAGTACCTGACCTCCAACCTCGCCCAGGAGCGGCTGTCCATCGCGGCGAACTCGCAGGCCGCGGCAGTCGCCGCGCTTGAGCACACGACGGCGCTGCTGCGCGGGCGGCGTCCTGGGCAGCATGCTAAGTTCGAGCTGGCGGCCTGCGCCGCAGAGGTGCATGCGGGGCAGGCACTCGTCGACCGCGCCCTGCTTGAGCTGGAGGCCGGCGAATTGTCCCCCGTCGACGCCGCCATGGCGAAGCTGTACTGCACCGAGCTGCAGGGGAGGGTGGTCGATCGGTGTTTGCAGCTGCTGGGGCCGTCCGCCTACACCCGGCAGTGCCGTCTGGGTCGCGCCTATCTGGATGGTCGCGTCAGCCGCATCTATGGCGGATCCAGCGAAATCATGAAAGTCATCGTCGGCCACGGGCTCGGCCTATAAAGAGCACACCCTCGGCCCGCCACGGGAGTACTCCGACGCTGTGCTGGTTCAGGCGGGTTTCACTGGTCCATCGTGCCGGTGATCTCGAGGCGCAGATCTTCGTTGGATCCGCCGTACCAGCGCAGGAAACGTGCGTCGGCGAACAACGTCGAGATCGGATACTCGCGCATGTAGCCGTAGCCGCCGTGCAGCTGTAGGCCCTGGTCTGCGGCGCGGCCGAACAGTTCCGTGCCGACGAGCTTCGCGGCCGCGGCCTCCTCTGGTCGCAGCCTGTGCGCGCCATGGCGCAGCAGGCAGCGATCGAGGTAGGCCTGCGCGGACGTGATCTCCGCCGATAGCCCGCCGAGTGTCAGCCGGGTGTTCTCGAAACTCGCGACCGGACGGCCGAACACCTTGCGGTCGCGGACATAGCTCCATGTCCAGTCCAGTGCCGTGTGCGCGCCCGCCAGGCTGATCACAGCCGTCCACAGGTGAATGTCGGTGCGCAGATGCTGGAGTGCCGACCCGATGATCAGGTTGGACTCGCTGATACGGACGCCATCGAACTCTAGGTCCGCCAGCGCGGCCTCGGCCACGGCGAGCCCGTCCACATCCGTGCGCCGTATTCCGTTGCCGGGCAGGGCGACGATCGCCACGGCCACGCCCCGGTCGTCCACGTGGACGGGGATCAGCGCCACGCCCGCGCGGGCACCGTTGACCACTGATCGGCAGACACCGTGCAAGGTGACCTCCCCGGCTGTGGCCTGCCCGGTGACGGGATCCACCGCAACGGCGACGGTGGTGTCGCCGGCGGCGAGCACCGGGAGCCAGTCGTCTCGCTGTTCGATGCTCGCATGGTCGGCCAGTAGCGTCTGGCCTACGCCCACATGGTCGGCGTAGGCGAGGGCGAAGCCGACCTGGCCGGCCCGCACCAGTTCCTCGATGGCCACCGCGCAGAACCGGGGGTCGTCCACGCCCCCGCCGCCGTGGTGTTCGGGCACCTGCATGCCGAGTAGGCCGGCCTTGCCGGCGCGGTGGAAGGCGTCCGGTTCGCGGGTCTCTCGCTCGACGAACGCGCGGAAGCTCTCCGCGAACGCCGCATGGTCGGCGTCGAACACCTCACGCATGGCGATCTCCTTCAGCGACGCTGGTCGAAACGGCGACCGAGGTACTCGGAGGCGATACGCAGCCGTTGCATGGTGGGTGTTCCGCCCGCCAGGGCCCAGCCGTGGGCGTCGCGGTGCAGGCGTTCGATCTCGTACTCTGCCGAGTAGCCGTACCCACCGTGCAATTGGATGGCCAGGTCGGAGACCTTCTTCGCCATCTCGTTCGCGAAGCGCTTGGCGATGGAGGCCTCAACGGTCACGGGCGCGCCGGTGCCGGCGTTCAATGCGGCCCGGTAGATGAGCAGGCGCGCCGCCTCGACCTGGACCACCATGTCCGCCAGCGCCCCCTGGATCGCCTGGAACTCGATGATCTCCTTGCCGAACTGCTTGCGTTCCTGAACGTACTTGGCGGTGCGGTCGAGCGCGGTCTGGCCGATCGCCAGCGACATGGTGGAGTTGCCGAGGCGCTCCACGGAGAACGCGGTGAACAGGTTCCGAAAGCCGCCCTTGGGCACGATGATGTCGTCGACCGGGACCCGCACGTTGGTCAGGAACATGTCCGCCGAGCCGATCCCGCGAAAGCCCATCAGTTCCTCCTGCGGGCCGAACTCCAGTCCGGGAGCGTCCTTGTCGACGAGGACCGCGCCGATCCCGGCTGCCCCGCGCTCGTTGTCGAACCGCGCGTAGACGAGGTACTTCTCGGAGAAGCCCGCGCCGGAGCACCAGCGCTTGGTGCCGTTGAGGACGACCTCGTCGCCCTCGATCCGAGCGGTGGTCGTGGCATCGGTGGCGGCCGAGCCGGCGTCCGGTTCCGAGATCGCCACCGCGATGGTCGTGTCGCCTGCGGCGACCGCGGGCAGGTAGCGCTTTTTCTGCTCCTCGGTACCGAACATGTGCAACACCCTGGCGGGACCGGTGGAGGCCTCGAAGACCGGCCACGCCGCGACCGGACTGGCCTTGGCCAGCTCTTCGAGGATGATCAGGGCATCGATGAGGGGGCGACCGCCGCCGCCGTACTCCTCGGGCAGTGTCAGCGCCAGCAGGCCGAGCTGAGCGAGGCGCTGCCGTTCTGCCCGAGGCAGGTGTTCCCGTCGAGCATCCCATTCCCGCGCCCGCGGCGCGTACTGCTCCGCGCCTACCTGCGCGGCCAGTTCCCGGAGGTCGCGCTGCTCTTCCGTCAGTTCGAACATCTTGTCGTCTCCTCGTCTCTGGCGGCTTCAGGAACCGGTCCACACCGGGGCGCGCTTTTCCACGAACGCTGCGGCGCCCTCCTTCGCGTCCTTCGAGGAGCGCACCGCGTCCGTGTACGACCCTTGGCGGTCGAAGGCCTCAGCGAATGGCCAGTCCACCGATCGGTCCACCAGCAGCTTCGCCGTGCGAACGGCGAGAGGCGCGTTCGCCGCGATCTCCCGTGCCAGTGAGGACGCTTCCGCCGCGGCGGTTCCGTCGGGAACGACCCGGCTGAGCAGGCCCAGCCGCTGGGCCTCGGCTGCGGTGATCGGATTGCCGGTGAGGACCATCTCCTTCGCGATGGCGTGGGGTATGCGTCGCGGCAGGCGGAGCACGCCGCCTGCGGCCGCGACCAATCCCCGCTTGACTTCGGGCAGGCCGAAGGTCGCTCCGGCCCCCGCCACGATCAGGTCACAGGCCAGTGCGATCTCGAATCCGCCGCCGAGGGCCGGCCCCTCTACGGCCGCGATGATCGGTTTGTCCGGGGGGAGTGCGGTGATGCCGAAACCACCTCGGCGTTCGTCGATCGGGCGCTCGCCCGTCGTGCTGAACGCCTTGAGGTCCATTCCGGCGCTGAACACGGTGCCGGAGCCGGTGAGCACGCCCACGCGCACGTCGTCGCGGGCCTCCAGTTCGTCGAGTGCCGCGGCGAGTGCCTGGGCGGTCGCCCGATCCACGGCGTTCCGTACCTGGGGCCGGTCCAGAGTGATCATCGCGATGCCGTCGGTGACGTCGAACCGCACCAGGTCGCTCACCGCGGTGCCATCCTGATCGCGCCGTCCAGCCGGATGGTTTCCCCGTTGAGGACGCCGTTGTCGATGATGTGCAGGGCCAGCTTCGCGTACTCGTCCGGCTGGCCCAGCCTGCTCGGGTGCGGCACGGCCTTCGCCAGCGAGGCGCGCACCTCGTCGGACAGGCGATTCAGCAGCGGTGTGTCGAAGGTGCCGGGCGCGATCGTGCACACCCTGATGCCCTTGCTCGCGAGGTCGCGTGCGGCGACGATGGTCATCCCCACGACGCCCGCCTTCGCCGATGCGTAAGGAATCTGGCCGATCTGCCCCTCGAAGGCGGCCACCGACGCGGTGAGCACGCACACGCCCCGATCGCCGTCGAGGCGTTCGTTGCGTGCCATCCGGGTCGCCGTCAGCCGGAGCATGTTGAACGTGCCGATCAGGTTGATGCCGACGACCTCGGTGTAGGTTTCCAGCGAGCCTGGTGAGCCGTCCTTGTTCACCAACCGCACCGCACCGCCACGGCCCGCGCAGTGCACGAGTGCCCGGATGGGGCCGTAGGTCTCGGCGGTATCGAGTACCGCGTTCACCTCGTCCGGGTTGCGAACGTCGGCTGCGACGAAACGCACCCGGTCGCCCAGTTCCTTGGCGATGGCCTCGCCGCCCGAGGACGGCAGGTCGGCAATGACCACACCACTCGCACCGCTGTCGATCAGCCGCTTGACCGTGGACAGCCCCAGTCCCGAAGCGCCGCCGGTGACGACAGCCGTGATCCCCTTGACATCCATTCGGCCTGCGGTTCCTTCCTAGAGTCGTTCGATGACGGTCGCGTTGGGCATACCGCCCGCCTCGCACATCGTCTGCAGGCCGTACCGCCCGCCTGTCGCCTCCAGACCGGCCAGCATTGTGGCCATCGGGTGCTGGCACCGCGTGCGGCATGCGTATGTGGCCATCGCATTTTTGAGGCTATGTGTCTCAAAGATACAGTGCGAACTGTTGCTGGTCAAAGCTCGTTCACGCCACGGCTGGGTGTTGCACCACGACGGCGTATTCATCGTCCAGGGAGAAGCGGACGACTTCGTGGTCCACATCAGCCACTGCTGCATCGACTACGCTGTCCAACTCGGGAGCGGAAGCAATGACCGTCGCGCCCGCGTCATTGACGATGTGTGTGATTTCCGGAGCGGCCAGCCGGGCGTTGACCGGGACGACGATCGCGCCCAGCCGGGCGGCGGCGAAGTAGGAGATGACGGCGGCTGAGGTGTTTCCGGTGACCATCGCGAACCGGTCACCCACGCCCAGCCCCGCCGAGCGCAGGCGAGCCGCGACCTGGGCGACTTCGCGATCGATCTCGGCCCACGTCCACCGTTGCCGACCGACGACCAGCGCAATCCGGTCAGGGACGCGGCCGGCGTTGTGGATGACGCTGGCGCCTATCGCAGGCATGTCGGGCCCACCCCTCGTCTCCTTGCCTGCCCCCAGCAGCCTCACCGTGCGAGAAATCATAGGTGTGGGTATGGATGCACAATCCCAGGGGCGGGGCGCCCGACCAGCCGAAGCGCTCGCTGCACCCAGTTGACGTGGTGGCGCTCAGGGCTCACGCGTTGGCGCAGCGGTTCGGAGCCCCACCATGGCACTTCGCGATCGTAATGGACCTAGGCAGGGAGTGTTCTAAGTCATCTCGTACCAAAAGTAGAGCACGCCGACCGCTCGTGCGAGGAGCAAGTCCCCTGTCGGCTGGTCAGGGACTCAGGTGAGCAGGTACGGGGTAATGTTTCAGGCGAGTACACGTGATCGACGTGAGGAGCAGCCCGCACATGCCTTCACGCAAGGTAGCCCTCCCCTCGACCGGTGAGCCCGCCGCCCTGCCCTCGCAGAGTCGGCCTCGTGGACGCCCGAGGAAAGAGATCGACCTGGACGCGGTCGCCGATGCCGCCGCGACCCTGTTCGCTGAGGGCGGCTATGACGCGGTGTCGATCGAAGCGGTGGCCGAGAAACTGTCGCTGTCCCGGGCCACCCTGTATCGAACGGTGCCCGCCAAGGAGGACTTGCTCGGTATCGTGTTCGAGCGGAGCACTGAAGAGCTCTACGAAAGCGCGCGCGCGCAGGTCGCGGGCACGGCCGATCCGGCCGAGGCGCTGTTCGGCCTGATCCGTGTCCACGTCTCGGCGGCCATCAGGATGCGGCGCTACCTTACGGTGTTCTTTGGAGGCGCTGGGCTACCGCCCGAGGTTTTCGCCCGGTGGCAGCGGTGGAGCCGCAAGTACGAGAGGCTGTGGGTAAAGGTCGTTCGGCAAGCGATGGAAGCGGGCGTTCTCGCGGCTGGTGAGCCCAAAGTGACGACGCGGCTCCTGCTGGGCATGGTGATCTGGGTTTCCCGGTGGTACCGCACGTCAGAGCGCGTCACTGCCGACGAGATCGCGGAGGCCGCCGTTCAGTTGATCGGCCGGGGCTTACCCGGCCCAGGACACTGACGGGATCCCAGGCCCATCCCCGGCCGGCCCCGGCCAGTCCCTGGCGGGTGCTGTCGGGTCAGCGCGGGGAATGCTGCCCGATGAGCGCCATGACCGCCTCTGAGATCTGCTCTGCCGTGTACTTCTCACTGGGGCGGTACCACCGGGACACCCAGATGACCATGCCGAGCAGCAGCCGAGTGGTCAGTACGGGGTCGCCAGGCCCGAGGACGCCCGCCTTCATTGCCCGCCGGACCACACCAACCCATAGCCTCTCGTACTTGCGGCGGAACTTCCGCCACCGGGCGTACACATCCGGCGCAAGCCCTGCTCCGCCGAAGAGCACGGCCATGTACTGGCGCGTCTCGATCGCGGCAAGCACATGCAGCCGTACCAGGGAAACGAGTTCGTCGGCGGGCTCGCGGCCCTCGGCGACCAAGGCCGTGGCAGCGCGGTCGAGGTGCCCGGTCGACCGCTCGAACAGGATTCCTAGGAGGTGGTCCTTCGTGGGGACCGTTCGGTACAGAGTGGCGCGGGAAACCGACAGCTCCTCCGCGACCGCTTCAATGGAGACCGCCTCGTACCCGCCGTGGGCGAACAGCCGCGCGACGCCTTCCGCCACTGCCGACAGGTCGATCTCCTTGCGGGGTCGTCCAGGGGGGCGCTTGGCCATGGGGGTACTTTCGACATTGGGAGAGGCGCCGTTCCTGCGCCTCTCCGCACCATTCGTGCCGGTTCGTGCCGGGTCGGCAGGCATCGGGCATCCCTCTCGGCACCGGAATTCTAAGATGGCGGTTCTCATTGTAACCGAAATGCGATGCCGCCAACCTCATCGATGTGCTCGGACGAAGGCAGGTGGCCGACGCGGGTCGACAGAAGAGGCCCTTGACGGACCGCCATGCTCCGACCAATATTGAGAGATATCAACTCAAAAGCTCAAGAGCGTCGCAGCGTGCGGCCGGCGAGTGATCCGGCGAAGGTGAATAAAGGTGCCCAAAGCGTATGACGCGATCGTGACGGTGCTGAGGACGCCGAATGGAGCGTGATCGTGCTCGGCGACCAGACCGCGGCCCAACCTGGCCACCCCAGAGCGTGGACAGGGCTCGCGTGCCTTCACCTTGCCCGGCCCCGAGCCTTCGGTGTGGCAAGTATGATCTCTGCGCCCGTGAGCCCGGACGATTTGTGCAGGTTGGCGGGTATCGCTTCGACAAGATCCGGCGATGGCGGAACCTGTTCACGGGAGACTCCGTGGACGCCGAGCAGGGCCACCGCCTCGGGGTGGTCAGCAGGATCTTCCCCATGCGTGACCTTGGCGAAAAGACGTTCCCCTTCGCACGTCGGATCGCCTCACCGCCCTCCATGACGGCGCAGCCACGAGCCGTGAGCGGGGAAGGCCGCACGTTCAGATCGACGTGACCGGCCTCGGTGAGCAGCCGTTTTTTTGGGTGTCGCGCAGTAGGCCAAAGGAGGCAACGATGGGCAAGTTGGACGGGCATGTTGCGTTCATCACCGGAGCGGCACGGGGCCTAGGGCGCAGCCACGCGGTGGCGCTCGCCGCCGAGGGCGCTGACATCATCGCGGTGGATATCTGCCGTCAGGTCGAGACAGTGCCCTACCCGATGTCGACGCCGGAGGACCTTGCGGAGACGGTGCGGGAGGTCGAGGCGCTCGATCGCCGGATCATCGCATCCGAAGTGGACATCCGGGACCTGGCCGCGGTGCAGAAGGCGGTCGACGACGGCGTCAGCCGGCTCGGACGTCTCGACATCGTCTTGGCCAATGCCGGCATCTCCGCGCCCGCGCCCACGCTGGACATGGACGAGGACGTGTGGGACCAGATGATTGACATCAACCTGACCGGGCAATGGAAGACCATCCGTGCTGCCGTCCCGCACATCATCGCCGGCGGCCGGGGTGGCTCGGTCGTCATCACCAGCTCACTGGCCGCACTCCATGCCAACGAGAACATTGCTCACTACTCGGCCGCGAAGGCGGGCCTGGTCGGTCTCATGAGAGTGCTGGCCAAGGAGCTTGGCCCAAAGAACATCCGGGTCAACACCATCCACCCCACCACGGTTGCCACCGACATGATCCTCAACGAACCGACCTACCGGTTGTTCCGCCCCGACCTCGACGACCCGAAACGCGAAGACTTCGAGGTGGCCGCGCGCGCCCTGAACAAGCTGCCGATCGCAGCGGTCGAACCAATCGATATCAGCAACACCGTGCTCTACCTGGTCACCGATGTCGGCCGCTACGTCACCGGCACCACCTTGGTGGTCGACGCCGGTGGCTGGCTTTGACCAGGGAGAGGAGCAGGCCATGGCAATGATCCAGGGACAACGTCGCCCTGATCACCGGCGGCTCGGGCCCAGGGCGCTGCACACGCTCCACCGTCACCTGTTCCGCGTCGAAGTCTGCCTCGCACGGTCGGCATACTGTGAGCGGCCCCGTCCGTCGCCGGCCGGACGGGGCCGCTCAGCAGTCGGCTGGAGTTCCGGTCGGGCGCACTATGATCTCGCTGACGTCGACCGACGCCGGCTGCTCGAGTGCGAACAGCACGGCACGGCTGATCGTCGCCGGCTCCAGCATGGGACGTGAACGCAGCTCCTCGCGGACGATGCCGGTGTCGATCACACCCGGCTGGAGCAGGGTCACTCGCACGCCGGTACCCACCGCCTCGGCACGGATCGAGGCGGCAAGCGAAGTGACCGCCCACTTCGTTGGCGAATATAGACCCGGTCGCGTGACGCGTCCGGAGATCGACCCCATGACGATGAGATGGCCGGTCGACCGCTCGAGCTCCGGCAGCACGGCCCGCGCCGTCAGGGCGGTGCCATAGACGTTGGTGAGCACCATCTCCCGCCACTGCTCGGGCTCCGCCCCGGACCGGCCGAAGAAGGAGGCCGGCAGCGAGATCCCGGCATTCGCGACGGCGGCATCGATGCGGCCGAAGCGCTGAACCGCGGCGTCGACGACCGACGACATCTGAGGCCAGTCGGTCACGTCGGCGCAGGCGCACAGCACGCGGTCCGTGCCGATCTCCTCGGCGAGCGGCCGGAGTCGTTCCATCCGGCGGGCGATCAGCACGAGCCGGTAGCCGACATCGACCGCCCGCCTGGCCAGGTCCTGCCCAACACCACCGGATGCGCCCGTGATGAGCAGCACCCGGCCGGTGCCGGTGCTCAGTGGACCCGCCGGATCGTGCCGTACTCGCTCTGCCCGTACCCGGTTCGCCCGTCGCTGGTGCGCACTTCCAGGATCTCGTCGAAGGCGCTGAACGTGGGCCCGTCACGACGCGGCAGGCCGATGGGGCACCAACCTCCCCAGAGCCGTTTCTGGTCCACCAGTACCAGGTGTGACTCGTCGGCCAGGTCGTAGCGCGTCTCGAGGGCGAAGCCAGAGATGTCCTTGGGGACATGGACGTCGATGACCGGCACTGTGCCGGCGTCACTGATCAGCGCGCCAACGGTGCGCTGCACACCGTCCGGGTGCAGGTGCTTGAGGACCGCGACGTCGAAGTCGTCGAATGACGCCCACAGGTAGTAGTACTCGGGGAACTGCTCGGAGTCGTCCCGGTAGCCCCAGGTTCGAGTTCGGTAGCCGGTCGCGGCGATGGTGTGTGCCTGCCCGTCTAGGACCAGCCCGCCGGTCATGGTCAGCGGGTGCTGGTAGTGCTGCAGCGGCGGCAGCTCACCGAGGCGGGGGATGGCTCCACTGGACCCGAAGTCGACCGGGCCGCGGCGGGGTGCCAGCGACAGTTCGCCGTTCAGCCGGGGGTGGTTGACGGTGATTCTGCTTTTGAGGTCGAAGCTGATCGACGCGCTGTCGAACCGGTCGACCCGCGCGGGCAGTTCTTCGCGCAGATCAAAGGACGTGTCCCCGATCGCCAGGTTGAGCTGTGCCTTCGTCGTGGGGTGGTTGGGTGAGGAGTTCCAGTGGAAGAACCCGTACGCCTGGGAGGTAACGTCCCAGAAGGCCAGGTAGACGTGGTCTTTCCAGGGCGGTGAGCCGGGCTCGGTGGTGACTCTTGCCGGATAGCTGTTTGGGCCCCAGACGGGGTCGTGGTCGTAGAGGGACGGATCGATCGGTGGGGCCAGGACGGTCTTGCGGGTCATGCATCCTCCTCATGTTGGGGCAGGGCGGGCTGAGTGGTGCCGTCGGTGACGAGGGTCATTGGTGTGCGGGTGCGCGTTCGAGGACCTCCACTGTTCCGGCGGCACCATCGATCCGGACCCGGTCACCGGTCCGGATGTGCCGGGTGGCCACCTTGGCGTTGACCACGCACGGGATACCGAGCTCACGTGCGACGACGGCGGTGTGGCTCATGACGCCGCCGATGTCGGCCACCAGCGCGGCCGCCAAGAACATGAGCGAGGCCCACGCCGGGTCGGTGTCGCGAGCGAACAAGATCTCCCCCTGCTCAACGTGGGCCTCGTTTGGGTCCAGAACGACCCGAGCCGGACCCTCCACGATCCCAGGGCTCGCCGGCGTGCCCTGGACGGCGGCGATCATCTTGCCTGGGTCGACCGGTCGAGGTTCAGGCACACCCTGCCACGCGTCGGGGATCTCGACGGTTTCATAGCGCCTGCGCAGCTGCTTGCGCTCCTCGACGACGGCACGGCCGTGGGGCACATGCAGGTTTCGCACCTCGTCCAGGGTCAGAAAGAACACGTCCTCGCGATCGGCGATATCGCCCTGCGCCGCGAGGTGCTCGCCCATCCGGCGCACTGCCGTGCGGACGACGTCGAGTGCCTGCAGGAACGCGACCTTCGACACGCCGCGCATCGGGGCGTAATACAGCGCAAGAGCCAGGACGGCGCGGGCATAGGGCCGCTGCCTGCCCGGCAGCGCGGCGAGCAGTCGGCGCCGCAGCGACCGGTTCTGCGCGACGCGATGGCGCGCGGACGCTCGCGGATCGTCGCTGTCGGGCCGGCTCCGGTAGGCCTCGATCTGGCGCAGGACCATGCTCGGGTCCTCCCGCCAGCTGCGGTGGGACAGCTCGCCCTCGCGCCATCCGTGGTAGCCGTGCCGGGCCAGGAACTCCTGAACATCCAGTTGTCTGCGAGAGCAGCGCCACATGTCCTCGACGAGGGCGGACTCCTCATGCCCCCCGGACCCGCCGATGATGTCGTTGGGCGAGACTCCCGAGTCGGCCGCGACGCCACGCAGCAGCTTCATCGTCCGTAGAAAGGCGCCTTGCGTGAGGTTGACCTGCAGCGCCAGGCTGTGGGTAAAGCGCTTGACCGCCTCGTCGAGGATGCGCCTCGTTTCCACCGGATCCGCGTCCGCCAGTTCGTCGACGGCTGTGTGCCAGAACGTCTCCACCGCGGCCCTGTTCGCCCGCATCCGGCGTGGCACAAGCAGGTAGACTCCTGGGGTCCGCAGCAGGGTGCGCAGTCGCCGTTTTCTCGACGATCCGGTACCGATTGAGCCGGGCAACGAGGTGAAGAACTGGTTGATCAGGTCCTGTCCGGACATCCCCGGTACCCGGTCGGCCCAGTCGGCCAGCAGGTCGACCCGCAGGGCGAACTGCCCATAGAAGACGCCGACGATCCAGTCCTGCGTGCGGTGGGGGAGAGCGGCCTCCATGCGCGAGAGCGCCCCGATGAAGCGGTAATGGTTGCGGTTGACGAATTCGGCTGCGGGCAACCAGATCGACCAGGTCATCGGAGTGGAGACGCCGGGAATCGACTCTGCCATATTGGTCACGGTCCACAGTCCGTCGCGGGCGGAGTGGCCGTGCAGCAGCGTGACCTCGTCTGGGTCGACGTGGGGGCCGGCCGATATGGCGGAACCAGGCTCAGGGGTCTGCGGCCTGCGGCTCCACACGGTCTCCGCGCGGGTCTGCAGCAAGAACAGCTCGCGCGCGCTGCCCGGTGAGCCGGTCAACGCCCACTCGACGTCCTGCGGCCCGCCGAGCGCCGCCTCTAGGCGACGTCCGATCGCGGCGATCTGAGCCACCTCGGCCTCGGTGATCGACGGCTGGGTCTGCTGCTCGGAGTCGACCGGCAGACGGCGGACGCTACCGGTCGACTCATCGAACCGGTAGGCGTGCGTCTTGGTGCGCACCTCGGCGACCACCGCACCGCTCCCGTCGGCGGGGACCCGGAAGCTGTCGGAGGGAACGTCCCCCTTGACGACTCCCTCGCCGAGGCCGAAGGCGGACTCGACGCACGCCCACGAGCGGTTCCCCGAGGCAGGGTCGAGCGTCATCATCACCCCCGCCGCCTCGGCGGGGACCATCGCCTGGACGACTACGGCCATGGCCAGGTCGCCGGTGTCGAGTTTCATGCGTCGCCGGTACTCGATCGCCTGAGCGGTGAACAGGCTGCCCCAGCACTCCGTGATGGCCTTCAGGACCATCGGAGCGTCGCGGACCCACAGGTAGGTGTCCTGCTGGCCGGCAAAGGACGCCTCGGCGAGGTCCTCGGCGGTGGCACTTGAGCGGATGGCCACGGGGACCGAATCGTCGCCGAGCTTGCCGTAGGCATGTACGATCTCGGCCCGCAGCTCCGGCCCGATGAGGTCGGGGCCGAACTGCTGCCGAATCCGTGCCGACGCCTCGCGTACCTGCTCGGGGGACCGGGCGTGGGCGAGCATCTCGGTGATGTCGCGACGCAGGTCGAGGGACACCGAGGCGCGGAACGCCTCGGTGGTCACCACGAAACCTGCGGGGACGTTGAGGCCCAGCCCCAGCATGGTCCCCAGCCCAGTGGCCTTGCCACCTACCAGGTATCGGACCTCGGACCCCCACGGTGCGAGCTCGAGCACATGTCGCATGGCGTCCTCCATCGCCGAGGTGGCCGGCACCGGCATTCGATCTGCCGACACCGTACGTTCGCCTTTATTTATAGACTTCACATCTCAGAAGGACAAGAGTGATTCGGCGCTGTCGTGGGCGGTGAGCAGCGACGCCAGGGGTACATGATTAGTCCGGATAATCTAGCTTTGAGATGCCTACATGAAGAAACCCATCCTGGTGCCATCGGTCGACACGCGAGGATCGCTTCTCGCTCGTCGCATTGACTGGCCTTCGATCGGAGCCTAATTTGAGATTGAATGTTCAAAACTCGGGCCGAGCTCTCGGTGACGCTGCACGAGGTAAGGGGTCGCACGATGGAGGAACCGTCCGGCTCGGATGTGGTCCACCGGTTCTACGCCGCCGTGGCGGCCAAGGACGCCGAGGCGATCGGCCGGCTGATCGACGAGCTTTTCGCCGAGGACGCGGTCCTCACGCTGCCGCCGTCGCTGCCCTACGGTGGCCAGGTGTCCGGCGCCCGGCGGCTGCGCCGGATGTTCACCGGGTCGGCCTCGTCGACGGTCAAGGTCGGGCCGGTGGACCTGCGGATCACCTCGGTCACCGTCGGCGACGACCGCGTCGCCGTCGAACTCGCCTTCGACTGGTACGCACCGGGATCTGACGACCCGCTCGCGACCGGGGCCGTGGAGATCTGGACCTTCGCCGACGGCCGGGTCGCGGCGATCGATGCCTACTACCGGGACACCGCCGCCTGCGCCGCGCGGGTAGCGACGGTGTCCGGCCGCTGAGTTCAATCACCGACCACATCCGGCGGCCTGCCACGGCCGCTGGGAACAAGGAGGTCCCGCATGACCCGCACCGCGGTCATCGTCGACGCTATCCGGTCCCCGATGGCCAGAGGCAAGGCCCCCCGGGACGGTCGTCCCGGGGGTGCGCTGTCCTCGCTCCATCCGTCCGACCTTCTCGGCCAGGTGCTCCGACAGTTGTTCGAGCGCACCAGGGTGGACCCGGGCGAGGTGGACGACGTCATCACCGGCTGCGTCAGCCAGGTCGGCGAGCAGTCGGGACCGATCGGCCGCTGGGCCTGGCTCGGGGCCGGGCTCCCCGAGCACGTCCCCTCGGTCACGGTGCACCGCGCCTGTGGGTCGAGCCAGCAGGCCGCCGACTTCGGAGCCCAGGCGATCATCGCCGGTGCCTACGATGTCATCGTCGCGTCGGGCGTCGAGTCTATGAGCCGAGTGCCGATGTTCGCCTCACGGCAGGGCAGCGACCCGTTCGGCACGGCGGCGAACGCCCGCTACGCGCCCGGTTTCGTCCCGCAGGGGGTCTCGGCAGAGCTGATCGCGGCGCGCTGGAAACTCGACCGGGAGGCCCTCGACGAGTACTCGGCCCGCTCTCACGAGCGGGCGATCGCCGCCGACATGGCCGATGAGATCGCGCCGATCACCCTACCTGACGGCACGGTGGTCGACCAGGACGAGACCCCGCGCCCCGGCACCACGGTGGAGAAGCTGGGGCAGCTGAAGCCCTCCTTCCACTCCCGGGAGATGGCGGAGCGCTTCCCCGAGATCGGGTGGCGCATCACCCCGGGCAACTCTTCGCAGTTGACCGACGGGGCCGCCGCTATGCTGATCATGAGCGAGGAGCGGGCGAACCAGCTGGGGCTGCGTCCACGCGCCCGCTTCCACGCCTTCGGCCTGGCCTCCGACGATCCGATCACGATGCTCACCGGCCCGATCCCGGCGACTGAGAAGGCGCTCCGGCGCTCTGGGCTCGCGCTCGACGACATCGACCACTACGAGGTCAACGAGGCCTTCGCGCCCGTGCCCCTGGCCTGGGCGCAACACTTCGGCGCCGATCTCGCCCGGCTCAACCCGCGGGGCGGGGCGATCGCCCTCGGCCACCCGCTGGGGGCTTCGGGTGCGCGACTGATGACGTCAATGCTGCGGGGCCTGGAGACCACCGGCGGCCGTTACGGGCTGCAGACCATGTGCGAGGCCGGCGGGATGGCCAACGCCACCATTATCGAGCGACTCTGAGCCGGCTTTCGGGAGGAAGAACGGGGACGTCGCCGGGATCTCCGCAGTCGTCACAGGCGGCGCGTCCGGGGTGGGCCTGGCCACCACGCGGCGCTTGGTCGACGCGGGCGCGGCATCGGTGGTGATCGCCGACCTGCCGTCGTCCGACGGCGAGGTCGTGGCGAAAGGCTGCGGCCGGCGGCGGCGACCGCGGGGTGTGCATCCTGACCGCGTCGGTGGACTGCGCTCGCAGAAGGGCTCCTCGGCGTCGAAGATCTACTCGTCGCGGCACACCGCCACAGTGCGGGGCCGCGTGCGGCGGACCGGTGGCGCCCGTTCACCCGTCGCCCACCCACTAGTAGGAACGGGGGAGTCCGAGGGAGTTCTGCGCCACGAAGTTGAGGATCATCTCCTTGGACACCGGCCCGATCTTGAGCATGCGCAGCAGGAACCAGTAGTTGGAGAGCTGGGACTCCAGCGCGACGCCGTTGCCTCCGTGGGTCTGGATCGCGGCGTCGAGGCAGTCCAGGCCGGCGTCGACGCCCTCGAGCTTGGCCATGTTGCCCCAGTCGCCCGGGTCGAGGCCGGCGTCGTAGAGCATCGCCGCCTTCTGGGTCAGCAGCCGCGCACTCTCGAGCTTGATCTTCCCCGCGGCGAGAGGGTGCGCGATGGCCTGGTGCGAGCCGATCGGCACGCCCCACACCGACCTTCCCCGGGCGTAGGCGACTGCCTTGTTCAGGGCGTAGCGCCCGACGCCGGTGCAGATGGCGCTGACCAGGATCCGTTCCGCGTTGATCCCTACGAACGCCGCACGCAGGCCGTGGTGCTCAGCGCCGAGCAGCCGGTCCGGCCCGACCATGACATCGTCGAAGTACACGGTCGACGACTTCTCAGGGGTCTGCAGCGCGGTGGGCAGCGGCTGGTGGCTCAGCCCCGGCGCGTCGGTGTCGACGATGAACAACGAGAGCCTTGCGCGGCCCGCGGCCTCGTCCGTGGCGGTCCGCGCGACCACGATCACGAAGTCGGCGACGTCGATGCCGGTGATGTAGTACTTCTTGCCGCTGATGACCCAGTCGCCGCCGACTCGCCGTGCCGTGGTCGTGACGGCGTAGGAGTTCGTACCGGCGTCGGGTTCGGTGATCGCGAAGGCGCTCCGGGCGGCTCCGTTGGCGAGGCCCCGCAGCCAGCGGTCCTTCTGCTCGGCGCTGCCGTGCTGAGCCAGGATCGTGCCGTTCACCCCGGAGGAGAACACCGCCGACAGCGGGGGCACCCCTGCGGCGGCGGCCTCCTCGACGACCGTGGAGAGCGCAGCGAGGCCGCCCCCGCCGCCGCCGTACTCCTCGGGCAGGTGCACCCCGGTGAACCCGCCCTGGGCGAGCGCGGTCCAGAACTCGGTCGCCTTCTCGCCGGTGTCGACGATCCGCTGGAAGTAGTCCGGGCCGAAGCGGCCGGCGATGGCGGACACGGAGTCCCGCAGCAGCTTCTGTTCGGGTGTCTCTATCAAGGGCAGGGACGGCAGACCGTTCGGGCCTTCATGCGCAGTGCGGTCCTGAGCCGAGGACACCGTCGTCATGGGAAAGCTCCTCCCGCCGCACCGCCCGGCTCCCGGGCGCCGCGTCCGACGCGGTGGCGGCCCTCTGGATGCTAGGGTCGTCATTCGAATCACGTCAACGATCGTTCACGCCTGATGCGGAGCCTGAGGTTCGGCAGGCCGAGGAGCACGGGTGCCGGTTCCGGAGGTGTCGATGTCCGAGGTGTCCGAGGTGCTCGCGTCGTCGGAAGAGGAGGTTCGCTGGGTCCCCCCGCTGGCGGACGCGCCTGAACGGGAGCTCGTCGAGTGGGCCAACGCGCTGCCGATGACGGGTGGGCTGAACATTGTCTGCCGCTCGCTGAGCCTGGCGGAGGGGGTCTTCACGGTGCCCTTCGGGCCGCTGGTCGCCAACCCCAACGGCGCCGTGCACGGCGGCATCGTCTCCGCTATCGCCGACCAGTGCCTTGGTGTCGTCTCGGTGGTGAACGCGCCGCGGGACCGGCTGTCGGTGACCGCGTCGCTGCACGGCCAGTTCCATCGGCCTGCCATCCCCGAGCTGACGATCCGGGCGAGGCTGATCTCGGCCGGCCGCACACTGATCTTCGTCGAGTGCGTGGTGGAGGACGCCCGGGGCCGGCGGTGCGCCACGTTTGAGGCCACCATGGCGGTGGGCGGGGCCGAACGCCGCGAAGCGTGAGGACATCGGGCCGGAACGATCGTTCCGGCCAGGCCGACCGGTGTACTACTGTGATCGGCATGGGACATGTTGAGGTGGACGCCGGAGTCCGGCTGTTCGTTCAGGACGTCGGTGCCGGGCCGACCGTGGTACTGCTCGCCGGGCTCGGCATGCACCACGAGGTCTGGGACCGCGAGGTCCGGCTGCTCGCCGAGTCCCACCGGGTGCTGTGCGTCGACGTCCGCGGTCACGGACTGTCGGACAAGCCGCTGCACGGCTACGAGGTCGAGCGGCTGACCGCGGACGTCCGGGCGGTCCTGCGGGCGCTCGAGGTGGACCGCTGTGCGGTGGTCGGGTGGTCGTTCGGTGGGCAGATCGGCTTCCACCTCGCAGCCGCATACCCTGGCTTGGTCGAGCGGCTCGTGCTGGTCGGGTCGAACGCCGTCCGCGCCACCCGCAGCGAGGAGTTCCCGTTCGGCCGCCGGGCAGAGTCTCTGGAGGCGGCCCTCGTCGGCGCGGAGGAGCGCGACCGCGTCGCCGCTCGGCGTACGACGATCGCGTCCGGGATCGCGGCCGAGGTGGACCCGCACGTGCTCGACTGGCTGGTCTCGTCCTCGCTGCGCATGCCGTCGTGGAGCGCGATCGCCTGCTACCGGTCGATGATCCACTCCGATCTGATGGAGGACCTGCCGAAGATCGGCGTGCCGGTGCTGCAGATCGTGGGGGAGGCCGATCCGGTGCACCCTGCCGACGGGGCCCGCTGGCTGAACGAGCGGCTGGCCGATGCGCGGATCGTCGAACTGCCCGGCTGCGGTCACTACCCCATGGTGGAGGCGCCCGAGGAGTTCGACGGCGCGCTGAGGGACTTCCTGTCCGAGGTGGTCACTCCCTAGGTGGCTGGTGTTTTTCGCGTGGTCTCGCGGTGGCCTCTTCTCGTGGGGTTGTCTGATCGCGAGGCGGTGGACCGGTTCGCGTTCGATGTGCGCGTACGCCGCCGGTGGCCTGGATTTCGATCACCCGAGGTTCGTGCACGCGGTGCTGGTGGACATGCGGGCGTCGTCCTGGAGGGGCGCACGCTGGAGCGGGTCACCTCCCCGCCGCTCCTCGTCGAGGGGCTCACCGGGCAGGACGGACAGCCGCAACCGGTCTCGCAACTCGATCAGCCAGTCACGCCACGCCAGCGCTGAGCGGGCCACCCGGCACAGCCCGTGCTCAGAATGACCCGCAGTCGCTGACGTCGCCGGGCGTTCCGCCCGTCCGGCCTGCCGGCACAGATGCTGCATCGATGCTCTGAACAGGGATTTCAACTCCACCGAGACGGCTGCGCGCGGAGTTGCCGGGGTGGGTCAGGCGGAACGATCTTTCGTCCTTCGACATGCGTTCCGGCGCTGTCTCACCACGTCCTCGACGCCGACTCCCGCCACTCTTATTGGCGGTAGGGTCTTAAAAATACACAAGATCTCAGTGGGTCCGAGTCCTCACCGTCAGCCACGGAGCGGCGCCGCGACGGGCGCCTCAGGGCCCAGGGCCGGGCTGTCCTCGTGCTCGCCGTGATCTACC
The DNA here is from genome assembly GCF_040683095.1 of Sphaerisporangium sp. NPDC051017. Classification (NCBI taxonomy): domain Bacteria; kingdom Bacillati; phylum Actinomycetota; class Actinomycetes; order Streptosporangiales; family Streptosporangiaceae; genus Sphaerisporangium; species Sphaerisporangium sp. NPDC051017. Next base: position 2,789 of record NZ_JBFBCI010000047.1, on the reverse strand, counting down.
AGCCCATGCGGGAGTCGCGGGGGTTGCCTTCTGCAGGGGCTCGACGTCGGCTGATCGGCCCCGCGCCGGGTCGGTCGAGGGTCCGGCACGGGTGGCGCTTGACCCTGCGGACGTCGCGCCGGGCGAGGAGCGATCGTTCCACGAGCGGAAAGTGGCAGTTGACCGCGAGGTCTCGTCGGAATAGATTCTGAGACATCTAGACGCAAAACTTCCCGAGGCCGGCCTGCGGCCCTGGGAAGGAGGAGGTTGGGGTTCATGCCGAACGATCCGGACACCGAGAAGCTGGTGAAGGGATACGTGGACGCGATCGGGTCTGGTGACCTGGAGCGGGTCTGGCCCTTCTACGCCGACAACATCGTGTACGAGGACTGCGCCGTCCGGCAGATCCACTACGGGATCAAGGCGGTCAAGAAGTTCTACATCACGACGATGGGCGCGCTGAACGTCAAGTGGATCGTGGACACGATCTACGCGACGGACGAGGGGTTCGGGATCGCCTGGCACATGGGCGGCAGCCACGATCACGACCTGCCGGGCATGCCTGCCACCGGGAAGGTTTTCACCGTTCCCGGTGCCTCGATCGCCCAGGTCAGCCAGGGCAAGATCGTCCGGAACCGGGACTTCTGGAACAACCACGATCTGCTCAAGCAGCTCGGTCTCCTGTGATAGATCGCGCCCTGACCGCCGTGAGACCGTGCCGAAGGAGCCCGCAGTGCCCGCCGAACATGCCGTCGAGTATCCCGCCGACGCCTCCACCACAGCCCCCGAGACGCTGATCGTCTCCGAGGCCGGCGGGATCGTCGAGATCACGCTCAACCGGCCGGAGCTGCTCAACCGCTTCGACGCCCTCCTCGAGACCGAACTGACCGACCAACTGCGCCGGATCGCCGAGGACGAGTCGGTGCGGGTCGTCGTCCTGCTGGCCAAGGGGCGGGCGTTCTCGGCGGGCGGCGACTTCGAGCTGATGCTCCGGGCGAACGTCGACGTGACCGAGCGTCAAGCGGCTCTGCAGCGGGCCCGCAACCTGCTCGCGGCGCTGCAGCACCTCCCGCAGCCGCTCGTGGCCGGCGTGCAGGGGGCCGCGATCGGCCTCGGCGCCACGGTGCCCCTGGGCAGCGATGCGGTCGTCGCCTCGCGCAACGCGACTCTTGCCGACACGCACGTCGGGGTCGCCCTCGTCGCTGGGGACGGGGGAGCGCTGTACTGGCCGCAGTCGGCGGGCATGCTGCGGGCCCGGCGTTACCTGCTGACCGGTGACGTGCTGCCCGCCGAGCGGGCCTACGAGTTCGGGCTGGTGACCGACCTGGTCGAGACTCCCGACGACGTGGCCCCCCTGGCGCGGGAGATCGCCACGAAGATCGCCGGCCTGGCGCCGCTCGCGGTGCGAGGCACCAAGGCCGCGCTGAACCAGGTCACCCGGCAGCGGGCGGGTGAGGTCGTGGAGACCGCGCTGCTCGCCGAGGGGGTCACCCTCGCCTCGGCCGACCTGGTCGAGGCGATCGCGGCGTTCAAGGACAAGCGTTCCGGCACCTACGAAGGACGGTGAGACCTCGATGCTGACCGAGGAGCGGCGCGCGCTGGTCGCGGCGCTGCAGGACTTCTGCCGTCGGGAGTGCGGCACCCGGGAACAGCGTGCCGAGCTGACCGGGGGCGGGCGGCACGCGCACAACGCGGGCTTCTACGGCAAGCTCGCCGAGGCCGGGTATCTCGGGATCTCGATCCCCGAGGAGTACGGCGGCGCCGGCGGCGACCTCTTCGACCTGTGCCTGCTCCACGAGGAGCTCTACCGCGGGATGGCCCCTGTGCACGCCATCGGGTCGACGCACACGGTGGCGGGCGTCCTCAAGCGGTTCGGCAACGAGGATCAGAAGAAGGCGGTGCTCGGCGGGATCGCCGGCGGCGCCCCGATGTCGATCAGCATCTCCGAGCCCGAAGCCGGGTCGGACGCCGCGAACATCTCCTGCCGGGCCACCAAGGTCGACGGCGGCTACCGCATCGACGGGCTGAAGACCTGGTGCTCGGCGGCGGACCACGCCACCGGTGGCATCCTCGTGGTCGTCCGCACCGGTCGCGGAGACAAGCCGCAGCACGGCCTCACCATGCTGCTGGTGCCCTCCGACGCCCCCGGCCTGACCATCAAGCCCATCGAGACGATGGGCGGCCCGCTTGTCAACGACCTGTACTTCACCGACGTCTTCGTCCCCGAGTCAGACCTCGTCGGCGTCGAGGGCCAGGCGTGGCCGCAGCTGATGGCCGGGCTGAACGGCGAGCGCCTCGTCGCCGCCGCCGAGGCTCTGGGCATGGCCGAACGAACCCTCGAGGACCTGCTCTCCTACGTCAAGGAGCGCAAGCAGTTCGGCAAGGCCATCGGGTCGTTCCAGGCCGTCCGGCATCGGATCGCCGACCTGGTGATCGAGGTCGAGGCGTCGAAGGCGCTGACGTACAGCACGGTCGGGGCGGTCATCGAGAACAGCCGCCCGGTCGAGGAGATCGTCCGCCTGACGTCGGTTACCAAGGTCAAGCTCACCGAGACGGCCAAGACGGTCGCGCTCGAGGGCGTGCAGCTGATGGGCGGCTACGGCTACGCCGTCGAGTACGGCATGGAGGCCCACCTGCGTGAGGCGATCGCGCCCACGATCTACGCGGGCACGAACGAGATCCAGCGGGAGGTCATCTCCTCGACCCTCGGTCTCCGCTAATGGGAGCTACCGGGTCGGCTGATCGGGCAGACTCGGTGCCTGGTAGCCGCTGGTGAGCGAGCACTTCCTTCCGCTGGACCATCGTGAGTC
>NZ_JBFBCI010000046.1:0-75939 GCF_040683095.1 Sphaerisporangium sp. NPDC051017 | reverse complement strand
AACACCCCCCACAACACCTCCCACCCCACCCCCCCCACCGCCCCCACCGCCCCCACCGCCCCCACCGCCCCCACCGCCCCCACCGCCCCCACCGCCCCCACCGCCTTACGCACCGTCGCCGACACGATCTTCACTACGGCGACGCCTGTTCGGGGTCCCTCTATGGCGGAGGGCCATGGGCGGGCGACGGGCAATGGGGGCGCGCGCCGCGCGAACGGAAGACGAACACGCCCGGGACGAACACGCCACGCCGGAAGAAGACGGGCGCGTCTTGGCGGACGACCATGGACGGGTGGCGGGGTCGGCGGGCGCTCCGGGCGTGGTTGTACGCGGCTACCCACGGCGGAGGTGGTCGTCACCGAGATGCTGCCCGACTGCGAAGACCTGTGGTGGAGACCCGACGGCGATCCCGTCTGCGCGGCACTGCGCACCAGTTGCCTGGTGTGGTGGGAGCGCGCGTCCGCAACGCGACCGGGAGGAGACCCATGAGCACCGACGCCGAAACCGGAGCACGGCCCGAGGAGGCCCCCGTCACCGGCATGGCGCGCTACCTGAGGCTGACGCCGGCGCTGCGCCGTCCGGCGGCGTCCGCCCCCGAGGCCGCGGTGTAGATCTCGTTCCGGTCTCGTCCCGGATTCGTCCGCCGGTCGGTTCGGCCGGTGGCCCGTGCACGCGAGGCACGGCTCGGTAGCGTGTCCTGGTCCGTGCGCGGCAGGGGTCACGCGTGATCATTTCTAAGGTGGGAAGAAAGATGACGGCGACCGCAGAGTCGGCGGAAACGTTGCCATATGACCCGATCTGCCCGCTCATGGGGGTGGAGGAGGAGTACTTCGTCGTCGATCCGGCGACGCGCGAGGTGGCGCCGCGCGGGGCGGAGGTCGTCCGGCGCGCGGCGGACCGGCTGCACGACCGGGTCGGCCTGGAGATCACCATGTACCAGGTCGAGGCCAAGACGCCGCCCTGCGCCCGGGTGCCCGAGCTGGAGCACGAGCTGCGGCGCATGCGCGCCGAGGTCGCCGAGGCGGCCCGCGCCGAGGGGCTCGCGCCGGTCGCGTCGGGCACCCCCGTGCTGGGCGACTACGTGCCGCCGCTCATCCACGACGACCCGCGGTACGCGGTCGGCATAGCCAACTACCGCTCGTTGCACGACGAGCAGGCCATCTGCGCGGCGCACGTCCACGTCCACCTGCCCGACCGCGAGCGCGCCGTGCTGGTGAGCAACCACCTGCGGCCGTGGCTGCCCTTGCTGATCGCCCTGATGGCCAACTCGCCGTACTGGCGGGGCCGCGACACCGAGTACGCCTCCTACCGCACGTTGTGCTGGGGCAAGTGGCCGGTGGCCGGCCCGCCGCCGTACTTCTCCTCGCTCGCCGAGTACGAGGACCTCGCCGCCGCGCTCGGCGAGTCGGGCGCGCTGGTCGACCCCGGGACGATCTTCTGGGACGTACGGCCCTCGGCGCGCCTCCCCACGCTGGAGGTCCGGGTGACCGACGTCGCCGGCACGGCGGAGGAGTCCGCGCTGCTGGCGGCGATCGTGCGCGCGCTGGTCGTGGTCTCGCTGGAGCGGGTCGAGCGGGGCGACCCGGGCCCTCGCCTGTCGGGCGAGCGGCTGCGCGTCGCGTACTGGCGCGCGGCCCGCGACGGCCTGGCCGGGCACGGCATCGATCCGCTGACCGGCCGCCTGAGGCCCGCGGAGGACCTGGTCGACACGCTGCTGGCGCACATCAGGCCCTCGCTCATCCGCACCGGCGACCTGTCCGTGGTGAGCCGGCGGCTGGAGCGGCTGCTGACCGGCGGCACCGGCGCGGCTCGCCAGCGCGCCGCCCACGCCATGCACGGGCGTCCGTCCGACGTGGTGGACCATCTGATCGCGCACTTCACCGGCCCGGCGCAGCAGGACGGGCCCGCCTGACGCGAACGCCCGGCCGAGAATGACGAGGCCGGTCACCCGGGCACGCGCCCAGGTGACCGGCCTCGGTCGCCGTCAGGAGCCGATCGTCAGGAGCTGCTGGTCAGAAGCCGATCGTCGGGAGCCGATCGTCGCCGGGCCGGAGCTGTTCACCCAGGAACCGGCACAGCGGCTCCACGTGCCGGACGGGGTCGAGCCACCGCGCCTGCAGGTCCTCCAGCAGGTGCCGCTCGGCGACCTGCTCGCCGCGCCGCCACACCCGGATCACCGGGTGCAGGAACGCGCTCTCCTCGGCGCGGTCCGGCGTCGGGTGCCGCTCGATGGCGAACACGTCGCCGTAGTCCTGGCGGCCCCACCGCAGCGTGACGGTGAACATGAGCTCTTCGTCGGCGAAGCGCTCGGCCGCGTAGTCCTCCGGCAGGTCCTCGTACCGCTGGAAGTTCCCGGACGCCTTCTCCAGCACGTACGCGTCGGAGAGGTACTCGAACTGCGTCCACAGCGCGGAGCTGTAGTTGGCCCGCTCCAGCATGGTGCCGGTCAGCGCGTCGGGGTTGGCGGGCACGACGTGCCGGGGGATCGGCGTCCCCTCGTAGCGCTCGGCGAGCAGGGCGGCCAGCGTGCGCAGGTTGTAGCGGAAGCCGTCGATGAACGCCGAGGACGCCTTCTTGAAGTCGCGGGCCTGCATCAGCGTGCCGGCGAAGTACAGGCCGTCGACGTTGGCCGACTGGAAGTCCGGGCGGATCGCCGGGATGCGGCCGTTCGGCGCCCGCTCCGGCGTGCAGGACGCGTCGAAGATGTCCCCGTCCATGGTGAACCCGGTGCAGCGGATCACCGCGTCGTACTCCAGCAGCGCCTGCTCGCCCTGCGCCAGCGTGTAGGTGATGGCCGTCTTGTAGGCGTCGCCCTCGCGCCAGATGCGGTCGATCTGGCACTCCAGCACGGCGTGCAGGGTCTTGAACCAGTAGCTGTCCAGCAGCGACCCGTACTGGCCGCGCACGTGGCCCGGGTGCTTGCTCGTCCACGCGAGCTTGACCGGGTTCGGGCTGGCCATGTGGATGATCGCGGCGTGCGGCAGCAGGGCGTGGGCCGTCTCGAACGCCGAGTTGCCCTTGCCGATGATCAGCACCCGCTTGCCGGTGAACTCCTCACCCGAGGTGCTGACGTCCTCGTAGCCGGACGCCAGCTCGATGCCCGGAATGTCGGGGACGTGCGGGCCGCCCCAGCCGGTCGCCACGATGAGGCACTCGGCGCGGAACACCTCGTCCCCGGAGTGGACGACGAACCGCCCGTCCACCTTCTCGATGCGGTCGACGGCGGTGTCGTACCGCACGTTGAGCGCGTGCTCGCGCTGGAAGTCGGCCAGGTAGCGCAGCAGGTCGTCCGCGGCGGGGAAGTACTCGCGCGAGTAGTTCGGGAACAGCAGGTCGGGGGAGTCGTTGAGCAGGGAGTTCCAGTCCCAGCGCAGCAGGATCTCCGGGTCCTTCTCGACCGTGTTCACCTTGTTGAGCGAGATCAGCCGGCGGTGGCGGGGGAAGCGGCGGAAGAAGCCCCCGGGGGCGTCCTCGCGCTCCAGGGTCAGGTAGTCGGCGCCCGCGCGGTCGAGGAAGTAACTGAGCTGCAGGCCGGCGGGACCGGCTCCAATGATGAGGTAGCGGTGCGTGTGCTCGCGTGGATCCGTCGCCGGGCTGGTCTCGGGCATGGGCGGTCCTCCTGCGGGGGGACGTGAACGCCGCGCTCGCGGCATGGGCAGGTCATCGCGACGCGCTTCGGCGGCGTTCGGCCTGCTGCGCGGCCCCCCTATCACCGCCATGGGCGCGAACACGATCGAATTCTAGGTCGGGGTGATTCCACCCGAGAGATGATCAGCCGCAAGATACCGGCCTGATAGGGGGTGCCCCTAGCAGGGGCGACCGGCCGGGCTCACCCCTTCTGCGAATCCACCGGCAGGGCGAGGTAGCCGTCTTTGGTGATGCGCTCGGCCCGCGCGGCGTAGCTCGCGGGGTCGTCGGGCGCGAACGTCGCGAGGCCGTCGACGTAGCGGTTGTACATGCAGAAGGCCGCCGCGATGAGGACGGTGTCGTGGATCTCCCGGTCGGTCGCGCCGGCCGCGCGGGCGGCGGCGACGTCGGCCTCGGTGACCCGCTTGCCGCTCTGCTGGACGTGGCCCGCGATGCCGAGCAGGGCGCGGAGCTTTTCGGACACCGGAGCGGCGCCGAGGGCATGGACCCGCTCGACCAGGTTCATGCCCTCGGGGAGCTGCGCCGCGGCGTAGGCGGCGTGCGAGGATTGACGCGCTCTCTCTGGCATGAATGCCGGAGATTCAGCCTGTGCCACGCGTGCGGCACTTCTGCGGCTTCCTGCTTCACCGACCTGCGCCACCGAAGCGGTCTTACCGGGTCTCCACAGGCTTTCGAACCCAAGGGCTCCGTTCCCACCCGTCCAGCGGTACCTGACGCGAGCAGGCTAACAGACGCCGATCCGCCTTGGCGGCGGATCGGCTTTCCCTGCCCCGCTAGGCGGGAGAGTCCGCTTCACCCCCGGCCTGAAGGCCGGAACACTACGAATTCCCGGCTCGTCGGAACCGAGGGTGATATGGGGCATGAAGCTCCTTAACCGGCCCTTGAGTGACGGGGACTCCGCCTCGTGGCCCTGGCGCGATCGCATCTCTCCGACGAATGCTCATGTTCGCTAGTGAACGACCGCCTGTCAACGGACGGGATTTTTCGTATGGGGTGTCCGAAATAGGGGTCAATTGGCTAATCCGTTAGGTCCCATGGCGCGCTGGTAAGTCTGTCCTTACTCCCTTTTGTTCTGTGCGATCTTCTCGCGTAGCGTGCGGTCGCGCCCTCGGAAAGATCCACACCGTTCATGAGGAGGCCGTCATGTCCGCACAACCCGACATCACCAGAGCCAAGGCCAGCTACGAGGCGATCATCAAGGGAGACCTCGACTACGTACGCGACAACCTGCTCGCGGACGACGTGGTCTTCCACGTGCCCGGCCAGGGCAAGCTGGCGGGAGACTACCGCGGCAAGGCCGAGGTGGTCGGCTATCTCGCGCGGTTGGTCGACGTCACGGGCAACACCATGCGCTACGAGCCGGACGCGTTCCTCACCGACGAGGACCGCGTCGCGGTGATGCTCCGCATCACGGGCGAACGTGGGGGGAAGACGCTCGACGAGCGCGGCGTGCACGTGTTCCGCCTCGTCGACGGGAAGATCGCCGAGCGCTGGAGCTTCCCGCAGGACTCCTACGTCATCGACGAATTCTTCGGCTGAGCCGCGCCTGTCCGGCTGAGCCACGCGCCCGCGCGGCCGGCGATCCCGTGCCGGGGCCGACGGTGTCCCCGCGCGACGGCGGGACGACCGCGCCGCCAGGCCCGTTTTCCGATGGCTCCATGAGGAGACCCGGCCTCGCGCGGAAAACGGGCGGGCCGGGTGTCCGATCAATACCGTGAGTTTTTGTCACGCGGCCTTCTCGGCCGTGGAACGCCGGGCGCCACCGGCTCCCGATCAGGACGCCAGAAGTTCCGTTGTGCCGTTCACCGCGATGTATCCGTCGCTCATTTGGGCCCGCGCCATATAAACGGCCGGGTCGTCGGGCGTGAACGTCGCGAGGCCGTCGACGTAGCGGTTGTACATGCAGAAGGCCGCCGCGATGAGGACGGTGTCGTGGACCTCGACGTCCGTCGCGCCCGCCGCCTTCGCCGCCTCCACCTGCTCGGAGGTCACCTGCCGCGCGTCCTCCTGGACCGTGCCGGCGATGCGCAGCAGCGCCCGCAGCCTCTCCGAGACGGGGGCGGTGTCCAGGTCCTCGCAGACCTGCTCCACCAGCGTCATCCCCTCGGGCGCGCGGACGGCCGCGAACGCCGCGTGGGTGTAGAAGCAGAACCGGCACTTGTTCCGCGCGGACACGTACGCCGCGATCAGCTCACGCTCGCCGCGGGTCATCGTGCTCTCGCCGCACAGCAGCACCTCGGATAAAAGGATCAGCGGGTGCGCCGTTTCCGGGCGGTACCGGAAAAGCGCGCGAATCCCGGGTTCGTTGCTGTCAAGGGGAATGTGCGGCTCCGAGGTCCTGCGTTCACCGAGCGGCACCGCCGGGAGGCGTTGCGGCCATTTCAGGTGAGCCTTCACGTTCTCGTTCTCGGGCGTCGCCGAGGCGGTCGCTTCCGGCCGCTCCGGGTATGTCACCGAGTTCGTCATGTCGAAACCCTTCTCTCTTCTCGCCGTGTCGGCGCATTTGTAACTCTGCGTCGCCGGGAAGCGGGAAGACGAGGTTCCGCGGGCTCATGAAGCTGCGGGGCGATACCCGCTAGATGCGACGTCAGAGCCTTGACAGTGGTTTCACCGCGGCCCTGACGGGGCTGCGCAAGCGAGAAGATGCCGACGGTGGCCGGCGCCGGAGACGATCGGGAGAGACATCGATCGGGGGTGTGCCGTGGCGAGCGACTCGAAGCTCGAAGTCGTCCGCGGCAACCCGTCTCCGGAGGAGCTCGCGGCGTTAATGGTAGCGCTTGTCGTGCGCGCTGCGCAGCACCAACTGGGCCAGGAGGTCCCCGCGGATCCGCCGCCCGCGACCTCGGAGTGGGCGGAGCGCACGCGCCCCGGGCGGCCGGGCCAGGAGGCCCGCGGCAGCGCCTGGCGTCTCAGCGGCTGGGCTCGTTAGCGGCCCCCGTATATTCCCCTGCCCGGTTCCGGGCATCGCTCCCGCACGTTATTACGGATCACCACATAGCACCCGCAATACGGGAGATGTATCTCTCCTAGAGCTTATATGACCATGAAATGGTCCAGCTGATGTGAGTAACCGTCATCGGCTGACGGTGAAACGTGAGGAGCATTATGCCTACCCTGTTCGGTTCGCTGCGCAGACTCTTGTTGACGCCGTCGCTGGCCGAGGTGACTTTCGGTGAGCGCGGCTTTCCCGTGACCCCGACGGATGCCACACGGCGGCTGGAGGCCATTCCGCAGTCGGTGATCTGTGGTTTCGAGTGGGGAATCGACGCGCGTGACCAGTGGGAGGTCGAGCGCCGCCTCAGCCTGGTGGACCCGGAGTACCGGGGGTTCGCCTACGAGGGCGCGACGATGGCCTTCACGGTCGTGGACGCGATGGGGGGCGGTCGCGGTCACCGCACCCGTGACCTTTTGATGGGCCCCGGGCAGCCGCATATTTTCCTCACCTATATCGGCATCGGTTTCGCCATGGCCCGCCTGCCGAGGCCGCTGTGGAAGAAGGTCATGCCCGACCTGACCGGCTCGGCGTACTACCCGACGATGAGCTGGCTCGCCGTCGACGGGTACGGGTTCGACCGCGCCTACTTCGAGACCAGGCGCTGGGTGGACGAGCAGCGGGTGCCGGCCGCGTACCCCTGGGAGGGCTCGCCGGACTACTTCCTGCGCGCGGTGGACCAGGGGATCGGCCGGGCGCTGTGGTTCATCCACGGCGGCCAGGCGGCCGACGTCGCCGCCCACGTGCGCGCGTTCGCCTCGCACCGGCAGGCCGACCTGTGGAGCGGCGTCGGGCTCGCCGCCACCTTCGCCGGCGGCGCCGAGGCCGAGGTCCTCGCCGTCCTGCGCGCCGAGGCGGGCGAGTACCGCCCCGAGCTGGCCCAGGGCGTCGTCTTCGCGGCCAAGGCCCGCGACTTCGCGGGATTCGTACCACCCCACACCGAACTGGCCACCTCGGTCCTCGCCGGGCTCACCGTCGGCGGCGCCGTGGCGCTCGCGGACGACGCGGCCGTGAGCGCCTCGTCCTCGGACGTCCCGGCATATGAATTGTGGCGGCGCGGCGTGCGCGCGCGTTTCGCGTCCACGGACGCCGCCGTCGCGGGCTGATTCCTCCCTTTCCCGAGAATCTTCCGGGACGGGGTCGTCCGGCCCGCGGTATCGCGCGGGCCGGAGATATTAATTCGCCGTACGGCCTGCTCAGGCATGCCCTGAAATGCGCGCGAACGGCCGAATGCGCACATTTGAAGTGGACCCGATATCAACCCGTACGTCTACAGTTAACCAGACACCGCCCCCTGGAGAAGGGGAAACTCCAGCGGGAAGGAGAGGTAATTGGCCAGCCTTCTACGGTCATTGAGGCGTCGAATTCTCACGCCGAACGTCTCGGAGACGAAACTCTCGACGCGTGGTTTCCACGTGAAGGACTCGCAGTCTCGGGAGCTGCTGGAGACGGTCGGTGAGATGTTCCTCACCGGCTTCGCCTACGCCGCCGAGGCGCGTACCCCGGCCGACGCCGTGGAGCGCTTGGAGATGCTCCCGATGCGCTTCCGCGGGTTCGCCTACGAGGGCGCGGGCATGGGCTTCGCGATCCTCGACGCCATGCCGTTCTCCGGCGGGCGCAAGGTCGCCGACTTCCTGGCCGACCCGCAGGGCCAGAACCAGACCGACCTGATCTACGTCGGCGTCGGGTGGGCCATGGCCCGCCTGCCGAAGTTCCTGTGGTCGAAGATCCACGCGCCCGACCCGCTGCTGAAGTGGCTGGCGCTCGACGGATACGGCTTCCACCAGGCGTACTTCCACACCGACAAGTACGTGCGCGGGCAGTACCAGGATCCCGCGTTCCCGTGGCCCGCCGGCGGCCCTCCCGGTTACGCCAACCGCGTCATCGACCAGGGCATCGGACGGGCCATGTGGTTCGTCGGGGGCACCGACGTCGACGTCGTGGCCGACCTCATCGAGACCTTCCCCGAGCGCCGCCGCGGCGACTTGTTCGCCGGCTCCGGCCTCGCGGCGACCTACGCCTGCGGCGTCGAGGAGGGCGAGCTGCGCAGGTTCCGCGAGCGGGCCGGCCAGTACCGCCCCCAGCTCGCCCAGGGCTCGGCCTTCGCCGCCGAGGCCCGTTTCAGGCCGGGGCTCGTCGTGCCCTCCACGGAGCTCGCGACCAGCATTCTCTGCGAGGCCACGGCGGAGCAGGCGGCGATGGTCTGCTACGAGACCATTCCCGACCAGCCTGACCAGGGCGATGTGCCTGCCTACGAAGTGTGGCGCACACGCATCGCCGATCAACTTGTAACCCTTGGAGGTGTTAGCCCGTGACTGCGACCCTTGGCTGGCTTCGCAGACAGCTACCGGGAATCGTCGCTCTCGTGCTGGTCACGAGCGCTTTCTTGATCGCCCGCCTGCCTAGCTACTCCGCCGCCGAAGCGGCGACCGTCGCGAGCAAGTTCTCGTTCAAGCCCCAGTCCATCGCGCTGCCAAGCGGATACACCCAGAAGTCGATCCGCCAGGTGAACAAGGACTACAAGCACATCGACGCGTGGATCTCCTCGGTCGGCGCGGCCATCGCGATGAACGACCTCGACGGCGACGGCCTGTCCAACGACCTGTGCCTCGTGGACACGCGCATCGACCAGGTCGTCATCACCCCGGCCCCGGGCGCGAAGTCGGACCGGTACGAGCCGTTCGTGCTGAAGAGCACACTGCCGATGAACGACGTCATGGCGCCCATGGGCTGCGTCCCCGGTGACTACAACGAGGACGGCCGCATCGACCTGCTGGTCTACATGTGGGGCCGCACGCCGATCATCTACCTGGCCCAGCCGGGCGCGACCAAGCTCAACGCGGACGCCTACAAGTCCGTCGAGCTGGTGCCGGGCCCGAACTCGGCCGACGGCAAGTACACCGGCCCGCAGTGGAACACCAACGCCGCCACCGTCGCGGACTTCGACGGCGACGGGCACGACGACATCTTCATCGGCAACTACTTCGCCGACGGCCCCGTCTTGGACCCGAAGGTCGCGGGCGGCGTGCACATGAACCACTCGATGTCGGCCGCGCACAACGGTGGTGGGGACTACTTCTTCCGCTGGACGGGCGTCATCGGGGGCACTCCCGCCTACCAGCGTCTGGACGACGTCCTGCCCGAGGACGAGGCCAAGGGCTGGGAGCTCGCCGCCGCCGCCACCGACCTGGACGGCGACCTGCTTCCCGAGCTGTACCTGGCCAACGACTTCGGCCCGGACCGGATGTACTACAACCGGTCCACCCCCGGCCAGATCAAGCTCTCCCTCGTCGAGGGCGTGCGCTCGCCGATCGTCCCCAAGTCCAAGTCCGTCGGTCACGACTCCTTCAAGGGTATGGGCGTCGACTTCGGCGACCTGAACCACGACGGCATCTACGACATGTTCGTCAGCAACATCACCACCTCGTGGGGCATCGAGGAGAGCAACTTCCAGTTCATGTCCACGGCCAAGAACCAGGAGGACCTGCGCGCCAAGCTGCGTGACGGCGTCGCCCCCTGGGAGGACAAGAGCGGTCCGTCCGGCACGGCGTGGTCCGGCTGGGGCTGGGACGTGAAGATCGACGACTTCAACAACGGTGGCGAGCTGCAGATCGCCCAGGCCACCGGCTTCGTGAAGGGTCAGACCGACCGCTGGCCGCAGCTCCAGGAGCTCGCCACGGCGAACGACGAAATGCTGCAGAACCCGTTCTGGTGGCCGAACGCGACCGCCGGCGACGACATCGGCGGCAACCAGACCCTGCACTTCTTCGTGAAGGGCCCCTCGGGCCGCTATGTCGACCTCGCCAAGGAGCTCGGCCTCGCCATCCCCGTGCCCACCCGCGGCATCGCCACCGGTGACGCCGACGGCGACGGCCTGCTGGACTTCGCGGTCGCCCGCCAGTGGGACGCTCCGGTCTTCTACCACAACCAGAGCCAGGACGCCGGCGCGTTCGTCGGCCTGCGCCTCACCCACGCCGCCCCGCCCGCCAAGACGGCGAAGGGCACCCTGGCGGCCCCCGGCTCGCCGGTCATCGGCGCCCAGGTCTGCGTGATGACCCCGGACGGTAAGAAGTTCATCGCCCGCGTCGACGGCAGCAGCGGCCACTCCGGCCGTCGCAGCACCGACGTCCACATCGGCCTCGGCCCGAACATCTCCGGCCCGCTGAAGGCGGAGATCCAGTGGCGTGACCGCGCGGGCGCGAAGCACAAGCAGGAACTTCAGCTGACCACCGGCTGGCACTCGCTCGAGCTCGGCCAGCAGGCCAAGGAGAAGTGATCGAAATGGTAGACACGAAGCCCGCCGCGCCACCGCGTCACGATCCCAAGGTCGTCATCGCCCTGCGCAACTTCGCGATGTCGATCACCGTCTTCAACATCGTCGGTTACACGATCCTCGGGTTCGAGCAGCCGTGGACCTGGCCCTTCCTCGCCGTCGGGGTCGGTTACGCGACCGAGATCGGGCTTGAGTACATCAGCGCGCGGGTCGAGGGCCGCACGCCGCGCTACATGGGCAACGGCATCCGTGGCCTGCGCGAGTTCCTGTACCCCGCGCACATCACCAGCCTTGCCATGAACATGCTGACCTACGTCAACGACCAGGTCTGGGTCCTGATCTTCGGCGTGGTCGTGGCCGTCGGCGCCAAGTGGGTGCTGCGGGCCCCGGTGAAGGGCCGCATGCGGCACTACATGAACCCGTCGAACTTCGGCATCGCCGTCATCCTGCTGGTGTTCCCCTGGGCGAGCATCGCTCCGCCGTACCACTTCACGGAGAACATCGACACGTGGGCCGACTGGCTGATCCCCGGCCTGATCATCATCGGCGGCACGATGCTGAACGGCAAGCTCACCGGCCGTATGCCGCTGATCATGAGCTGGATCGGCGTCTTCGCCCTCCAGGCCGTCCTTCGTGGAATCTTCTTCGGCACCTCCATCTCGGCGGGTCTCGCCATGATGACCGGTGTCGCGTTCGTCCTGTTCAGCAACTACATGATCACCGACCCGGGTACGAGCCCGTCCAAGCCGGCCTCGCAGGTCGTGTTCGGCGGCGGCGTTGCCCTCCTGTACGGCCTGCTGACGGCCGTGCACATCTCGTACGCGCTCTTCTTCGCCACGGCCGGCGTCTGCGCCATCCGCGGCGGGTTCTTCTGGGCGCTCCACTTCGTCAACAAGGCTCGCGAGCAGCGCGAGGCGGCCCAGGCTCCGCCGCCGCTTCCGCCGCTGTCCGTCGACACGGCCTCGGCCAACGGTAAAGAGGTTGCCACCGTATGACCAGGATCGCGATCGTTGGCATGGCGTGCCGATATCCGGACGCCACGTCGCCGAGAGAGCTCTGGGAGAACGCTCTCGCCGGTCGCCGCGCCTTTCGAAGACTGCCCGACGTGCGCATGCGTCTCGAAGACTACTGGGATCCCGATCCGGCGACCCCGGACACCTTCTACGCGCGCACGGCGGCGGTCATCGAGGGCTACGAGTTCGACCGGGTCCGCTACAAGATCGCCGGCAGCACGTACCGCTCCACAGATCTGACCCACTGGCTCGCTCTCGACATGGCGGGCCAGGCACTGGCGGACGCGGGATTCCCCGGGGCGGAAGGCCTGAACCGGGAACGCACCGGCGTGGTGGTGGGCAACACCCTCACCGGCGAGTTCACCCGGGCCAACGTCATGCGGCTGCGCTGGCCGTACGTCCGCCGCACGGTGGGCGCGGTCCTCAAGGAGCAGGGCTGGGACGACGACCGTCTCGCCACGTTCCTCGCCGACCTCGAGGCCACCTACAAGAACCCGTTCCCGCCCGTCGACGAGGACACCCTGGCGGGTGGCCTGTCCAACACCATCGCCGGGCGCATCTGCAACCACTTCGATCTGCACGGCGGCGGCTACACCGTCGACGGCGCGTGCTCCTCGTCGCTGCTGTCGGTGACCAACGCCTGCAAGAGCCTGATCGACGGCGACATCGACGTCGCCATCGCGGGCGGCGTCGACCTGTCCATCGACCCGTTCGAGATCATCGGGTTCGCCAAGACCGGCGCCCTGGCCAAGGGCGAGTTCCGCCTGTACGACCGGCACTCCAACGGCTTCTGGCCGGGCGAGGGCTGCGGCATGGTCGTGCTGATGCGCGAGGAGGACGCCCTCGCGGCGCGCCACCGCGTCTACGCGACCATCGCCGGTTTCGGCATCTCCTCCGACGGCAAGGGCGGCATCACCCGGCCCGAGGTCAGCGGCTACAAGCTGGCGCTGAAGCGGGCCTATGAGCGCGCCGGGTTCGGCATCGAGACCGTCGAGCTGTTCGAGGGTCACGGCACCGGCACGGCGGTCGGCGACAAGACCGAGCTGACCGCCCTGTCCGAGGCGCGCGCGGAGGCCGGCGCCTCGGACAAGCCCGCCGCCGTCACCTCGATCAAGGGCATGATCGGTCACGCCAAGGCGGCGGCCGGCGTCGCCGGGCTCATCAAGGCCGCGATGGCCGTGCACGAGCAGGTGCTGCCGCCGACCATCGGCTGTGTCGACCCGCACGACATCCTCACCTCCGACTCGGCCACCCTGCGCGCGCTGCGCAAGGCCGAGCCGTGGCCCGCCGGCGCGCCCGTGCGCGCCGGCATCACGGCCATGGGCTTCGGCGGCATCAACACCCACGTCGTGCTGGAGAAGACCGGACCGCGCAAGCGGCTGCTGTCCACGCGCACCCGCCAGCTCGCCGCGTCCGCGCAGGACGCCGAGCTGCTGCTCGCGGACGCCGCGACGCCGCAGGCGCTGCGCGACCGGCTCGCCGAGCTGGCCGACTTCGTCACCCAGGTCTCCTACGGCCAGGTGGGCGACCTCGCCGCGACGCTCCAGCGCGAGCTGCGCGACCTGCCGTTCCGCGCCGCCATCGTCGCGACCTCCCCGGAGGACGCCGAGCGGCAGCTCCGGCGGGCGATCGACGCGCTGGACGCGGGCGAGACCAGCCTGTTCTCGCCGGACGGCCGGGCGTTCCTCGGCCACGCCGACGGCCCGGGCCGGGTCGGCTTCCTGTTCCCCGGCCAGGGTTCCGGACGCGGCACGAGCGGGGGCGCGCTGCGCCGCCGCTTCCCCGAGGTCGAGGAGATCTACGTCCAGGCGGACCTGCCCACCGCCGGTGACATGGTGGCGACGGCCGTCGCCCAGCCGCGCATCGTCACCGGCTCGATGGCGGGCCTGCGCGCCCTGTCCCTGATCGGCGTGGACGCCGAGGTCGCCGTCGGGCACAGCCTCGGCGAGATCTCGGCCCTGCACTGGGCCGGTGCGATGGACGAGGACGTCCTGCTGCGCGTGGCCACCGTCCGGGGCAAGGCGATGACCGAGCACAGCAGCGCCACGGGCACCATGGCAGGCGTCCGCGCGACGCCGGACGCGGTCATCGACCTGCTCGGCGACCTGCCCGTCGTCATCGCCGGGTACAACGGGCCCGAGCAGACCGTGGTCGCCGGCACCGTTGAGGCGATCGAGGCGTTCGGGGCCAAGGCCACGGCCGCGGGCCTGAAGTGGACCCGCCTCGCGGTGTCCCACGCCTTCCACTCGCCGCTGGTCGCCCCGGCCGCCGACGAGCTCGGCGCCGCGCTGGAGCACGAGGAGTTCGGCGCCGTCGAGCGGCAGGTCGTCTCCACGGTCACCGGGGAGACGCTGCCGTCCGGCACCGACATCCCGGCGCTGCTGCGCGCGCAGATCACCGACCCGGTGCTGTTCACGCAGGCGGTCGAGCGCGCGGCCAAGGACATCGACCTGTTCGTCGAGGTCGGCCCCGGCCGGGTGCTCAGCGGGCTCGCGGCGTCGGTGACCGAGGTTCCGGCCGTGCCGCTGGACACCGACGACGAGTCGCTGACCGGGCTGCTGCGCGTGGCCGGCGCGGCGTACGTCGTCGGCGTCCCCGTCGTGCACGAGGAGCTGTTCCACGGGCGGCTGCTGCGGCCGCTGGAGGTCGGCGCCCGGTTCTCGTTCTTCCAGAGCCCTGTCGAGCAGGCGCCGACGGTCGAGATCACCGGCACCGTCCGCCGGGACGCCGTCGCGGTTCGGCCCGAGGCCGCCGCGCCGGCGGTCACGCAGACCGGGGAGACGGGCGAGGCCACCGAATCGAGCATCGACCTGCTGCGCCGCCTCGCGGCCGAGCGGGCCGAGCTCCCCATCGAGATGGTCGGCGAGGACGCGCGCCCGCTGGACGAGCTGCACCTCAGCTCGGTCACGGTCATGCACATCATCGACCAGGCCAGCCAGAAGCTCGGCGTCCCCGCCTCGCACGCGCCGACCAACCTCGCCACGGCGAGCCTGCGCGAGCTGTCGGAGGCGCTGGACGAGCTGGCGCAGAGCGCCAAGACCGCCGCGCCCGCCGGCCCGGCGATCGTCGTCGGCGCGGCCCCGTGGTCGCGGCCGTTCGCGGTCGACCTGGACGAGCTGCCGCTGCCCGCGCGCGCTTCTCCCCAGGAGAACGGCCCGTGGCAGCTCTACGCGCCGGGGGACTCCCCGCTGGCCGCGCCGCTGCGCGACGCCCTGGAGAAGGGCAAGGTGGGCTCCGGCCTGCTGGTCGTCCTTCCCGAGGAGTGCGCCGAGGCCCACCTGGAGCAGGCGCTGCGCGCCGCGCAGGCGGCCGTCGCCGCCGCTCCGGGCACGCGCTTCGTCGCCGTCCAGCACGGCGCCGGCGCGGCGGGCCTGGCCAAGACGCTGCAGCTCGAGGCGCCGCACCTGCGCACCACCATCGTCCACATCCCCCCGGGCCCCGAAGCCGTCGCCCGGATCGTGGACGAGGTCGCCGCGACGACCCGGTTCTCCGAGGTCTTCTACGACGACCAGGGTGCGCGGCGGGTGCCGACGCTGCGCGCGCTGCCGACCCGTCCGGCCCGCACCGAGCTCCCGCTGGGCGAGGGCGACGTGCTGCTGGTCACCGGCGGCGGCAAGGGCATCACCGCCGAGTGCGCCCTGGCCGTGGCCACCGACACCGGAGCCAAGCTGGCCGTCCTCGGCCGCTCGGCCCCGGAGGACGACAAGGAACTGGCCGACAACCTGAAGCGGATGGCGGACTCCGGCGTGACGGTGCGGTACGCCCGCGCCGACGTCACCGACGCCGCCAAGGTCGCCGCCGCCGTGGCCGAGCTGTCGGCCGCGCTCGGGCCGGTCACCGCCGTGCTGCACGGCGCCGGCCGCAACGAGCCGGCCGCGATCACCGGCCTGGACGCCGCCGCGTTCCGCCGCACCTTCGCCCCGAAGGTCGACGGCCTGCGCAACGTCCTCGACGCGATCGAGCCCGGGAAGCTGCGCCTGCTGGTGTCGTTCGGCAGCATCATCGGCCGGGCCGGCCTGCAGGGCGAGGCGCACTACTCCACCGCGAACGACTGGATGGCCGAGCTCACCCGCGAAGTGGGCGAGACGCACCCCGGCTGCCGGGCGATCTGCATGGAGTGGTCGGTCTGGTCCGAGGTCGGCATGGGCGAGAAGCTCTCGGTGGTCGACTCGCTCGGCCGCATGGGCGTCACCGCCATCACCCCCGAGCAGGGCGTGGAGATCATGCGCCGGCTCGTGTCCGACCCCGACGTGCCCGCCACCGTGGTCATCAGCGGCCGCACGCAGGGAATCGACACCGCGCGCTACGACCTGCCGGAGCTCCCGCTCCTGCGGTTCGTCGACAAGCCCCTCGTCCACTACCACGGTGTCGAGCTCGTCACCGAGGTGGAGATGAACGCGGGCACCGACCTGTACCTCGCCGACCACCTGCTCGACGGCAACCTGCTGTTCCCCGCCGTCTTCGGCATGGAGGCGATGGCCCAGGCCGCCCAGGCGGTCACCGGCCGCACGACCGCGCCGGTCATCGAGGGCGCGGAGTTCAGCCGTCCGATCATCGTGCCGCCGGAGGGCAGCACGACGATCCGCGTCGCCGCGGTCGTCACCGACAGCGGCGACGACGGCGAGGCCACCGTGGAGGTCGCGATCCGCAGCGCGGAGACCGGCTTCGAGGTCGACCACTTCCGCGCGAAGGTGAAGTTCACCGGCGAGCCGGTGCCGGACGGCCCGCCCGTCCAGATCGGCGAGGGCCTGCCGGTCGTCCCGCTCGACCCGCCCACGGAGATGTACGGCGACACGCTGTTCCAGGGCGGCCGTTTTCACCGCCTGCGCCGCTACCACCGGGCCGCCGCGCGCCACGTCGACGCCGACGTCGCCGCGATCTCCGCGCCCGACTGGTTCGCCGGCTACCTGCCCGGCGAGCTGCTGCTCGGCGACCCGGGCATGCGCGACGCGCTCATGCACGGCAACCAGGTCTGCGTCCCGGACGCCACCCTGCTGCCGACCGGCATCGAGCGGGTGTACGCGGGCGGGGCCGCTCTCGCCGCGGCCGGTGAGCTGCGGTACTGCGCCACCGAGCGGCTGCGCGACGGCGACACCTATATATACGACATCGCCGTCCGCACCGCGGCCGGTGAGGTCGTCGAGCGGTGGGAGGGTCTGCGTCTGCAGGCCGTCCGCAAAAAGGACGGCCGCGGCCCGTGGGTCACCCCGCTGCTCGGCTCCTACGTCGAGCGCACGGTGGAGGACCTGGTCGGCACCCGCGTGGCCGTCGCCGTCGAGCCGTACGCGGAGGGCGCCGACGACGACGCCACCCGCGAGGCCCGCACGGCGGTCGCGGCGGGACGCGCCGCCGGCCGTCCGGTCACGCTGACCGCCGGACCCGGCGGCAAGCCGGTCGCCGACGGCGGCCCGGCGGTGTCGGCCGCGCACGGGGCGGGGCTCACGCTCTGCGTCGTCGCGGACGGGACGACCGGAACCGGCGTGACGGAGGTCACCCACCACACGGCGACCCAGTGGAAGAAGCTGCTGGGCAAGCACCTGCCGCTGGCCAAGCAGGTCTCGGCCGAAACGGGCGAGGAGCTCGACACGGCCGGGGCCCGCGTGCTCGCCGCCGTCCAGAGCCTGCGCGACGCCGGTCTCGAGGGCGCCCCGCTCACCCTCGCCTCCGGGCGCGGGGAGGCCTGGGCGGTGCTCGCCTCGAACGGGGTGCGCGTCGCGACGCTGGTCACGACGCTGCGGGACGCGGCGAAGCCGGTGGCCCTCGCGGTGCTCACCGAAGGGAGGCCGTAGGCCATGAGCAAGTACTTCGAGTACCAGCACACGGTCGGCTTCGAGGAGACCAACCTCGTCGGCAACGTGTACTACGTGAACTACCTGCGGTGGCAGGGACGCTGCCGCGAGTTGTTCCTCTACCAGAGGGCGCCGGAGGTGCTCAAGGACCTGCAGGACGACCTGAAGCTGTTCACGCTGAAGGTCGACTGCGAGTTCTTCGCCGAGATCACCGCCTTCGACGAGCTTTCGATCCGGATGCGGCTGGTGGACCTCGCGCAGACACAGGTCGAGTTCAGCTTCGACTACGTCCGCCTGGACGGGGGCGACGGCGAGACGCTCGTCGCCCGCGGCCGGCAGCGGGTGGCGTGCATGCGCGGGCCCAACACCCGGACGGTCCCGGCCAGGGTGCCCGACGCTCTGGCGAAGGCACTCGAACCGTACGCGTCCTAGGCGCGGATTCTAGATGAGCAGGAGGAAAGCGTGAACGTCGACAACTCCGCGCCAACCCGCCCGGCGACCGAGGCGAAGACACTGCGGCGAGCGTTCGGGGCGTTCGCCACCGGGGTCACGGTGGTGACGACCGGCGGTGACGTCCCGCACGCCATGACCGCCAACTCCTTCACCTCGGTGTCGCTCGATCCGCCGCTCCTGCTGGTCTGCGTCGACCGCGGCGCGCTGATGCACCAGTACCTCAGCGCGTCGCGGTACTTCGGGGTGTCGGTGCTCGCCTCGCACCAGGAGGCGGAGGCCCTGCACTTCGCGGACCGCCACCGGACGCTTGGAGCCGCCCAGTTCGACCGCGTCGACTGGTACCCCGGGCGTCAGAGCGGCGTCCCGCTGCTCAGTGGCACCCTCGCCAGCTTCGAGTGCGCGATGTGGCGGGCGTACGACGGCGGGGACCACACGATCTTCATCGGCGAGGTCCTGAACCTGCACCAGCCGACCGACATGGAGGCGCTGCTGGTGTTCAAGGCCAAGTTCCGCCAATTGAGTCCCGATTGGAGCGAGGTACCGGCGTGACGCTGACCGGACCCAAGGCCACGGCATCCGAGCGGCGGTCTTCGGACGGCCGCCGGGTGCCGCCCGGCCCGCCTTTGTGGGCCGGGCCCGGCCTTTTCAAGAAACTGGCGAAGGACCGGCTGGCGCTGATGGAGCAGGCCGCCACGTACGGCGACGCGGCGAAGCTGTCCATCGGCCCGAAGACCCTCTATTTCTTCAACCATCCCGACCACGCCAAGCACGTCCTGGCGGACAACAGCGGGAACTACCACAAGGGAGTCGGCCTGGTCCAGGCGCGCCGGGCCATCGGCGACGGCCTGCTGACCAGCGAGGGCGAGCTGTGGCGCAAGCAGCGCAGGATGATCCAGCCGGTCTTCCAGAACAAGCGCATCTCCCAGCAGGCCGGGGTCATCGCCAAGGAGGCGGCCGACCTGGTGGAACGGCTCCGCGCCAAGGGGGCCGAGGGGCCGGTCGACGTCGTCCAGGAGATGACGTGGCTCAGCCTCGGCGTGCTCGGCCGCACGCTGCTCGACGCCGACCTCGGGGAGTTCGCCTCGATCGGGCAGGACTTCGAGGCCGTGCAGGACCAGGCGATGTTCGAGCTGGTGACGCTGAGCAAGGTGCCGATGTGGGTGCCGCTGCCCAAGCAGATCAGGTTCCGCCGGGCCCGCAACGACCTCCAGCGCATCGTCGACCATCTGGAGGCCGAGCGGCTGAAGTCGGGCGAGCTCGGGGACGACGTCGTCTCCCGGCTGATCGCCTCGACCCGCGAGGAGGCCGACCCCTGCGTGGGACGGCTGCGCATGCGGGACGAGCTGGTCACGCTGCTGCTGGCCGGGCACGAGACCACGGCGAGCACGCTGTCGTGGACGTTCCACCTGCTGGACGGCCACCCCGAGGTGCGCGAGCGGCTGCGCGCGGAGGCGGTGGAGGTGCTCGGCGACCGGCTTCCGGTCTACGAGGACCTGCACCGGCTGAAGTACACCGCGATGGTGGTGGAGGAGGTCATGCGCCTCTACCCGCCGGTGTGGATGCTGCCCCGGGAGGCCCAGGGTGACGACGAGGTCGGCGGCTACCACGTGCCGGCCGGTGCCGACGTCCTGATCAGCCCCTACACGCTGCACCGGCACCCCGCCTTCTGGGACCGGCCCGAGGTCTTCGACCCGGAGCGCTTCGACCCCGACCGGCCGGGTGGCCGGCCGCGGTACGCCTACATCCCCTTCGGCGCGGGGCCCCGGTTCTGCGTCGGCAACCACCTCGGCATGATGGAGGCCACGTTCGTGATCGCCATGGTCGCGCGTGACCTGCGCCTGGCCAAGGTGCCGGGGTACAAGGTGGTCCCCGAGCCCATGCTGTCGCTACGGGTGCGCGGCGGTCTGCCGATGACCGTCCACCCCGTCCGCGACGCCGGGGGCGCCGGGGCCTGATCCTCGTTTCGCGGCCCGGGCCGCCGCACGGTTCAGGCGGGCATTCGCTTCCCGAGTCTGCCCGCCTGTTCCGGCCGGCTTCCGCCGTCTGTTCGCGCTTTCGGGAACGTCGTCCTTTTCCACGGCGGCTTCAGGGGGCGCATTGCCGCGCGCTTCGCGGCCGATTTCACATTCACGCCGCGGCGCCGTCTCGATTCACCTGGGCCCGATTCACGTGGGACGGCGCCGTTTCGCGCGGGAACCGCCCATTAACCGACGGGGACGGCGTGCGCGCGCGAATGCGGGGCCCCGGCATGCCTGAATAAGGGCGAAGGTGGGGTTGTTCGGGGGCCGGCCCATGAAATGAGGGGCGGTCTCTGGGTGTCGCCCGCGTTACCCAGAATGGCCGGGATATGAGCTGCCCGGCTGGGACCGGCTTCCCGCACGGTCCGTCTCACGGATAAGCGTTGAACCCTTGTCTCATGGAAAGGACGGGCCCGGCCGCGGCCCGTCCGGCCGCCGTGCGCCGCGTGCGCGGCGACGGCTCAGTGGGTGAGCTGGGGAACGTCGAGCAGGTCGCGCAGCGCGAGCAGCACCGGAGGGTCGAGGGGACGCATCGGACGAAGCTGCAGGTGAGCCAGCTTGGTGTCCGTGCCGGGCCGTACACTGATCGGCCCGTGGCGCCCGATGCACAGTCCCTCGTCCGAGCCGGCGGGGTGGAGGACGGCGTCCTCCCTGCCGGGGGCGACGGACTGGGCCATCAGGTGCCATTCCCCCTGTGGGACGTCCTCCAGCACGAAGGGCCCCGGCCTGCGGAGGATCGTGTATCGGATGGGCTTGCCCTCGAGGATCCTGTCGGGGAACAGCCCGGCGAAGATGGGCTGGTCCTTGAGCGGGGAGGAGATGTCGCCCCTAATGGTCGTCATCGGCCTGTCCCGCTGGGGAGCCGGTTCCGTTTCGGTGCTGATCTGCGGCGTGATGCTCTTGAGCTGCCGGTATTTCGTGGGAGAGAGCCCGACGCTCGCGGTGAACCGCGAGCTGAAGGTTCCCACGCTCGAATAACCGACCGTGTGGCTGATGTCGGTGACCGTCAGCGACGTGGTCGTGAGCAGCCGCTTGGCCTCCTGGAGCCGCACGGCCGACAGGAACCGGCCGGGCGACAGCCCCGTGACCCGCTGGAACACCCGGGAGAAGTGGAACTTGCTGAACATGGCCGTGCGGGCCATGTCGTTGATCGTCAGCTGCTCACCGAGGTTCTCGTGCATGCTCTTGACGACCCGAAGGACGGCTTGCTCAATCGCGTTTTCCATGGCTCCTCCCGTGCGCTGGAGGCGCTGTGAGAATTGACCCCGAATTGACACGGGAGAACTCGTCATCGCGAGTATCTGTCATCTGCTCAACACTCCAATACAGCGAATGGAACCCATTCGGCTGCGGTGTGATATCCGGAACAAACGACGCCCGACGACGACGCATCGACGGCACTTGGCCATGGCATCAGAATTGAGTGCCGCACCTTCTGCGACAACCCCTAGCCGCCCCCTGCCTGCCCATATCCGCTTCGGGTGGCTCGGGAATCACCCGGATCCTTTACGCCGAATGACCGCCGCGCCGGGTGACGCGCATGCGCGTTCACCGGGAACTATCCGCGCGGCGATGTCGCGGATGCCGGGCGTTAGGGGGTGTTCGTCCGGAATGCGAAAGCAACTCAGGAGATGCACCTCTTCGGGCGATGCCGTTCCATGAACTGGTCAGCAGCCCGACCTGGACGAGCGAGGAAACGCGTATGCGACCGCCATCCACAGACATAGACAAAGCCAGGACGATGACGCTGGAGGCGTTCGCGGACACGATCGTCCCCGGCGAGAAGCGCTCACCCGACGACCGGGCCATCGCCGGCGCCGCCACCGGTGGTGGCGCGGTGCAGGCCGGTGCCCTTGAGCTGCTTGGATGGGACGCGACCGGCCTCACCGAGGGTCTCGACAACTTCGCCAACGCGCTGAACGACCACGCCACGGCGTACGCCTTCGAGCACGGGGTCGACCTGGACGGCGCCGTCCCGCCGTTCGTCTCCCTGCCGTTCGAGCACAGGACGAGGCTCGTGCAGCGCCTCACCACGCCGGGCCACCCCGAGAAGGAGCTCTGGGTCAGCCTCGCCCTGTTCTGCAACATGGCGTACGACTCGGCGGCGCACATGCACACCGCCGACGCGATCGCCCAGGGACACCCGGGACTGCTGGCGATGGGCATCGAGAAGCCCGACGCCGACGGCCGGTGGAGGTTCCCGAACTTCTCCTACGGCCGGCCGCTGGCCCGCCTGCACCCGGACACGACCCCTTCAGGGAGTCCCAAATGACCAGCACGGAACGCACCGACGTCCTCGTGGTCGGAAGTGGCTTCGGCGGCGCGATCGCGGCTTACCACCTCGCGGCCGGAGGCGCGAAGGTGATGGTGCTCGAACGCGGCCCGTGGCTCACGGGCAAGGACTTCGACCACGACTTCAAGCTCGGCTCGTCCTACACGCGGGCCTTCGACTTCACCGTCGGCGACGGCATGAGCATCCTCGGCGGCAACTGCGTCGGCGGCGGCAGCGTCGTCTACTTCGCCGCGATGCCCCGCGCGCCCCGGTTCGTCTTCGAACGGCACGGCAGCATCGGCCGCCGCATGTGGCCGGCGTCCGTCAATCGTGACACCCTCGACCCGTGGTACGACCGGGTGGCCGAGTCCATCCCGATCACCCAGCAGAACTGGGAGGACGTGACCTACGCCGGCGGGCTGTGGGCCGCGGCCTGCGACCACGCCGGGCGCACCGCCAACCCGGTCCCGGCGGCCGTCGACCGCAGCCTGTGCACCAACTGCAACTGGATGATGGCCGGCTGCCACTTCGACGCCAAGCAGTCGCTGCTGCTCAACTACCTGCCCGCGGCGATCGCGCACGGCGCCGAGATCCGCCCGCTGCACGAGGTGCAGCACATCTCGCGCACCGACGACGGCGGCTACCGCGTGCACTACGACATCATGGACGACGAGGACTACCGTCTCCGCGGCGAGGGCGGCACGATCGACGCCAAGATCATCGTGCTGGCGGCCGGCGCCGGCGCCACCCCCGTCATCCTCCAGCGCAGCGAGGCCACGCTCGGCACCATGCCGCACGCCGTCGGCCGCTACTTCTCCGGCAACGGCGAGCGTCTGAACACCGCGATCCTCAACGAGGACAAGGTGCGCGAGGTGCTCGGCCTGGAGCGCGAGAACGGCCTGGCCTACGAGGCCAACCAGATCGGCAAGGGCCCGGTCGTCGCCAACTGGGACCGGCTCGACGGCTCGCTGCCGGAGTTCGAGCGGTTCTCGCTGGAGCAGCTCTACTTCCCGCCCGGCCTCGGGACGATCCTCGCCCAGGTGCCCGGCGCGCTCGGCCCGAGCTGGTTCGGGGTCGACAAGAAGGAGGTCCTCAGGCGCTGGCGCTCCTGGCTGATCATCTTCCAGATGATCGAGGACAACAATGAGGGCGTCTTCGGCCCGCCGCCCGCCAAGGGCAACGCCGACCGCCTCAGCCAGCAGATGCTCGGCGTCGGCCGCCTCAAGTACGACCCGACCCCGCAGACCCTGCGGGCGTGGGCGCTGGCGGACGCCGAGGTCAAGGACATCCTGGAGCGCGACGGCCTCGCCGAGGTCGCCGCCTGGACCAACGACGTGGTCGGCGCGTACACCGTCCACCCGCTGGCCTCGTGCCGCATCGGCGACGACCCGCACACCTCGGCGCTGGACGACCGCAACGAGCTGCGCGGGCACCCGGGCATCTTCGTCACCGACGGGTCCGCCGTCCCGGGCGCGCTCACCGTCAACCCGGCGATGACCATCTCGGCGCTGGCCGAGCGCGCAATCCCCGGCATCGTCGCGGCCGCCCAAGAGCGGGGCGTCGAGGTCACCTACGGAGCTCCGGCCCCTGACGGCTCGACCAGCGGACGGCGTGGCGTCGCTCCGCTGATCACGAGCCTGTCACGCCGGTAAGGAGGGAGCGGGCGATGGGCAGGATGCTCAGCCGTGCGACGCTGCCGGGGACGCTGTCCCACGTCCGGCACGTATCCGTGGTACGTCACCGTACCGCGCCGGACCTCGTCGCGAAGGTATACGCGCAGGTGGAGCGAGACTTCGGCATGCTGGCGCCGCCGATGCTCCTGCACTCGCCCGCTCCCGTCACCCTCGCGGCATCGTGGTTGATGCTGCGAGAATCCCTCCTCGCGGCCGGGGCGACCGGCAGGCCGCTGAAGGAGGCGGTCGCGACCGCCGTGTCGCGCGGCAACGCCTGCCCCTACTGCGTCGACGTGCACCAGGCCACTATGGACGGCCTCGCGCCCGGCGGCCACGCCGCGCTGATCGCGGCCGGCCGCGTCGACGACATCGACGACCCGGCGGTGCGCCGGGTGGCGTCGTGGGCGCTGGCGAGTGGGACGCGCGACACGGCGGCGCGGCACGAATCGCCGCTGCCGCCCGAGCGACTGCGGGAGCTGGCGGCGGTGGCGGTGACGTTCCAGTACCTCAACCGCATGGTCAACATATTCCTCACCGAGTCGCCGCTGCCCGCCGAGGTGCCCACCGGCGCGCGCGGCCTGCTGCTGCGGCTGTTCGGCCGGATCATGCGGACGTACGCCCGCCGCGGCGGCGAACCGGGCGCCTCGCTCGGCCTGCTGCCCGAGGCCCCCCTGCCCGCGGACCTGGCCTGGGCGGAGGGCTCGGCGAACCTCGCCGCCGCGTTCGCCCGGGCCGCCGCCGCCATCGACGCGGGGGGCGCTCGCGCGGTTCCGGTCCCGGTGCGCGAGCTGGTCATCACGCGGCTGGCCGCCTGGGACGGCGAGCCGACCGGGCCGAGCCGCGCCTGGGTGGCGGACGCCGCGTCCGCGCTCCCCGAGGCCCTGCGCCCGGCCGGACGGCTGGCGCTGCTGACCGCGATGGCGTCGTACCAGATCGACGACGCGCTGATCGCCGACTTCCGCGCCGGGACGCCCGGCGACCTGGCACTGGTCGAGCTCACCTCGTGGGCGAGCATGGCGGCGGCCCGCCGCATCGGCTCCTGGATCCCGATCGTCCCGGTCACTGCGGAATCGGCGCCCTCCGGTTCCGCGTCCGCCCAGGCTCCCGCCGCCGTCCCCGCCGTCCCCGCTGCCGTCCGCGCGCAGGGCGCGTCCCCCGCTGGGGAGAGCTGAGCGACGTCATGTCCTCCCGCTCCGCCCGCGTGAACCCCTGGCTCGCGCTGCCGGCGGGCAGCGCGCCGGCGACGCACATGACCCGGTGCTCCGCCGCCGCGCCCCCGCCGTCCGGGGACGACGCGCGGCGCGGAGCGCCGGTATAGCCGGTCCGCGCGATTCGCGTCGCCGATATCGCGAAATGCGGGCCCAAGAAGCACACACGGAGAAGACGCCCGAATTTTCGTGATGCATGCTTGAGTTGAGAACTCAAAACAATTGAATGCCGTTACGGTCGCATTTATAAGAATTGCCGTACTGTCTCTGGCCTGGTGTGACGCGTCCGTATGAACGTGTGGACACGTGTCCCCGGTGTTCCCGGCGCCGCCGATATCCCCGTAATCCAAGGCTTTTCAGTGAGAGGACAGACGCGTGAGCGAGCTGGATGAAGTGCTGCAGGCGCTTACCGTTGAGGGCGAGGAGCTCGACCGCGTGGTCGCCGGCCTCCAGCCCTCACAGTGGGATCTGCCCACCCCCGCACCCGGATGGACCATCGCGAACCAGATCGGCCACCTGACCTTCATCTTCGGCCTCGCCCGGACCGCCGCGTCCGACGCCGAGACGTTCAAGACCCTGGTCGCGGGCGCCGAGAAGGACTTCAACGGCGCCGTCAACGCGGCCCTCGGCCTGTTCGCCAACGACACCATCGAGTCGCTGCTCGCCAAGTGGCGCGGCGAGCGCAAGGACGTCGTCGACGCGCTCGCCGCCGTTCCGGCCGGCCAGATCGTGCCGTGGCTGGTCAACCCGCTGCCGCCGATCATCCTGGCCTGCGCGGGCATCATGGAGCAGTTCGCCCACGGCCAGGACATCCTGGACGCCCTCGGCATCGAGCGCACGTTCACCGACCGCATCAAGCACCTGGTGGTCTTCGCGGTCCTGACCAGGGACTTCGGGTACCTGTCCCGCGGTCTCACGCCGCCCGCCGAGGAGTTCCGCTTCGAGCTCGTCGCCCCGTCGGGAGAGCTGTGGGCGTTCGGTCCCGAGGACGCCTCGCAGCGCATCACCGGTCCGGCCGCCGACTTCTGCCTGCTCGCGACCCGCCGCCGTCACCGCGACGACCTCTCGATCGTCGCCACCGGCGACGTGGCCGACCACTGGCTGGACATCGCCCAGTGCTACCGGGGCCCCGCCGGGGAAGGCCGCAGGCCGGGCCAGTTCGCCGCCGCCCGGGTCTGACCGTTCGCCGTCAGGGCCGCCGCCCATCGCCTCCCGTCGCTCCGGCACCCGGCGTCGGACCCGCCGGAGCGGGGAGGTAGAACGGAGACGGGTCCCGAGGGTCAGGAGGTCGGCGGTGCGGCAGCTCAGCGCGCTCGA
The DNA here is from genome assembly GCF_040683095.1 of Sphaerisporangium sp. NPDC051017. NCBI lineage: Bacteria > Bacillati > Actinomycetota > Actinomycetes > Streptosporangiales > Streptosporangiaceae > Sphaerisporangium > Sphaerisporangium sp. NPDC051017. Next base: position 49,283 of record NZ_JBFBCI010000046.1, on the reverse strand, counting down.
CGCGCAGTTCCTCAACTTCGAGAGCGACACGAACGTCGCCAACGTCGCGGGGCTGTCGATCCTCGACGGCGACGTGGCGCGCGACGACCTGCTCAAGCTCGTCGAGGAACGCTCGGCGCTGGTCGCGCCGCTGCGGCAGCGGCTGGTACAGGTGCCGCTCGGCCTCGACCACCCGTACTGGGCGCAGGACGAGGCCCTCGACCTGGACTACCACGTGCGGGAGATCGGCCTGCCGGCGCCGGGCAGCGACCGGCAGCTCGCCGCGCAAGTCGCCCGGCTGCACGCGCGGCGGCTGGACCGGCGCCACCCGCTGTGGGAGATGTACCTGATCCACGGCCTGGCGGGCGGACGTACCGCGCTCTACGTCAAGATGCACCACGCGGCCATCGACGGCATGGGCGGCGCCGACGTGCTGGCGGCGTTCATGGACATCGAGCCCCACCCGCCGCGCCGCGAGCCCGACCACCCCGCCGAGCCCGACCGCGCCCCCGAGACGGCCGAGATGATCGCCAGGACGGCGGGCAGGCTGGTCGCCAACCCCGCGTACCTGCTGCGGTTCCTGGTCGAGGCGGTGCCGCACCTGGACGAGATCCCGATCATCTCCCGGCTGCCCGGCGCGGTGCCGGTGTCCCGGGCGACCCGGCGGCTGACCCGGTGGATCGGCCGGGGCGCGGGGGAGGAGGTGCCGGGGCTGCCGAGGCTCGCGGTGCCGCGCACCCCGTTCAACTGCCCGGTGTCCCCGCACCGGCGCTTCGCCTTCACCGAACTGCCGCTGGACGAGGTGAAGCGGGTCAAGAACGCCTTCGGGTACACGGTCAACGACGTGGTGATGACGCTGGTGGCGACGGCGGTGCGCCGCTGGCTGATCGACCACGACGCGCTGCCCGCCGAGCCGCTGGTGGCCGGAGTGCCGTTCTCGCTGCGCGAGGACGCGCGGGCCCCGGGCAACCAGGTCACCCTCATGATCACCTCGCTGGACACGCAGATCGAGGGCCCGCGCGAGCGCCTGGAGGCCGTGCACGAGGCGATGGGCCGCATCAAGGACCGCTTCAACCTGGCGCCCGCCCGCTGGCTGCGCACCCTCAGCGAGAGCATGCCCGCGGCGCTGACCGGGCTCGCCCACCGCGCGGCCTTCGGCCTGGCCGCGCAGACCACCCCGGCGATCAACCTGATGGTCTCCAACGTGCCGGGCCCGCAGATCCCGCTGTACGTGTGCGGGCGGCGGCTGCTCGCGCAGTACCCCGTCTCGGTCGTCACCGACGCCAGCGGGGGGATCAACGTCACCGCGTTCTCCTACGACGGGCGGATCGACGTGGGCATCGTCGCCGACCGGGCGATGGTGCCCGACGTCTGGTCCCTCACGACCTACCTGCACGACGCGCTGGAGGAGCTGAAGGCCCTCACCTGAGGGGTCCCGTCACCGGGCGGGCCGCGTCCGGCGGGATCCGTTCACCGGGCGAGGCCGAGCAGGATCTCCATCCAGAGCCGGTCCGCCTCGCGGTGACGCATGCGCGCGGTCTCGTGGTCCACGCCGGACTGCTTGTCCGCGCGCCGGACGTACGCGCGGCCGCCGCCCACCACCAGGTAGTAGACCCGTGTCCGGCACTCGCACGTCCACCGCAGGATGCGGGGCCGGGTCTCCGCGTTCATGGGCGGGTGCCAGACGATGCGCCGGCAGCCGTCGCGCGGTTTGGGGACGTGCGGGCCGTGGTCGGCGTGCCCCGAGGACGCGGTCAGCGCCGTCACCGGCCGCCCTCCATGCGCAGGGCGATCAGCGCCGAGAGCCGCTCGGGGGTGGGGGCGTGGACGAGCCGGGCCTCCAGCCAGGGGCCGCAGGCGTACCAGGTGCGGCCTGAGGACCACACGCGCCAGCCGGGGTGGGCGGTCCGCAGCGCCTCGAGCTCGGCGGCGGTCTCGTCGTCCCGGCAGGGGCCGTCCGCAGAGAGGGCGCCGGGAGTGGGGGCGTCCGTGGAGAGGACGGCGGGAGTGGGGGCGTCCGTGGAGGGGACGGCGGGAGTGGGGGCGTCCGTGGAAGGGGCGGAGGGGGAGGGGGTGTCCGCGGAGGCGGGCACTTCTGGCATTTCTGGTGCTTCAGGTGCGTACCCGCACCAGCCCGGCGGCTCCGGGGCGGGCCGCGCCGCCGGGGCCGGTGCGCACGGCACGGGGGCGCGGGTGCGGAAGAGGCGGGCGCGGCAGGCGGTGAGATAGGGGAGAACCCCGGCCATCCAGACCCCTTAGCGGCTACAGCAATCGGTTGACATATACGACAATGGCGAGACGATAAGGTGCGTGTCAACCAGGTGACCCCATCTGGAACCCCCGGCAGATCGGAACGCAGGCACGTGTCTGGCCACGCCTACGAGCACATCGCGGCCGAACTGCGTGGCGCGATCCTCGACGGTGGCCTGCCACCGGGCGCCCGCCTTCCCCGGCACGCAGACCTCGCCCGGCAGTACGGCGTGTCCGAGATCGTCGTCCGGCAGGCGATCGACGCCCTGAAGAACGCGGGCCTGGTCGAGACCCGCGGGCGCGGCGGCACCTGGGTGCGCGAGCGGCCTCTCGTGCGCCGCATCTCCTCCCAGCGCTACCTCGCCGACCTCGGGCCGCAGGCGGTCCGGCAGACCTCCTTCACCCGCGACCAGGGCATCACCTGGGAGCAGTACCGCCTCGACACCGCCTACCGGTGGATCGACGCCGACGAGCGGCTGGCGGGCCTGTTCGGCGTCGCGCCCGGGACGCGCGTCCTCGAACGGCACTTCGTCTTCTACGCGGCGGGCGTGCCGTCCCAGGTGGCGCGGCCGTGCCTGCTGGCGGCCGACGTCGAGGGCACGCCGGTGGCCGACCCGAAGAACGAGCCGTGGCCCGGCGGGACGATCAACCAGTTGCGCACGCTCGGCATCGAGGTGGACGACATCACCGAGTCGGTGGCGACGCGCATGCCCACCCCGTCGGAGGCGCGGACGCTGCGGATCGCGCAGGGCGTCCCGGTGTTCGCGATCACCCGGGTGATGTACGCGGCCGGGCGGGCGGTCGAGGTCGCCGACCCGATCGTGATCCCGGGCGACCGGGCGATCCTCGACTACCGGATCCCGCTGCGCCCCCTGCCCTGACGCGGCTCCCGCACAGGCCCCGGCACAGGCACCCCGGCTACGAACACCCCGCCGACCCCCACCACCCCGTCGCGACCCACCGCCACTGACGCCTCCCTCGCGGACTCCTTCGCCGCGGAGGGAGCCCGCGGAGTCAGCGGCCGGTCGAGCTGTCGATCAGTTCGCGGAGGATGTCCGCGTGGCCCGCGTGGCGGCCGGTCTCCTCGATCATGTGGGCGAGTGCCCAGCGGACGCTGGGAGCGGGGCGGCCCTGCGCCGGTCGGGGGACCGGTGCGCCGAGATCGGCGCACCGGTCGAGCACTTCGTTCGCACGCTCGACCGTCTCTCGGTAGCGGGCGACGACATCGGCCACGCTGTCCGCCGGTGCGGCCTGGAACGTCGTTTGCCAGTCGGTGACGGCGTCCCCGAGAAACGTCGAGCGCTCGACGAAAGTCAGGTGTTTGAGCAGGCCGAGCAGGTTCGTGCCCGACGGCACTGCGGCTGTTCGCACCTGTGGTTCGGGGGCGCCGTCGACCTTCGCGGCGATCGAGGTCCGGAGGTAGTCGAGGAATCCGCGCAGGACCTCGGTCTCGCTGCTTCCGGTCCGGGGCGGCGGGGTGTCGCGGCGGCGGTTGCGGCGCGTGCTGCTGGGCACAGCGGTCTTCTTCCTTCGTTGGGGGCGGCGTCGGCCGCCGGGTCAGGCGGTGCGGCGGATGAGGAGGACGTGGTCGGTGACCTCAGCGGTACGCCCGCCCGGTCCGGTCGCGATCCGGCGGGGTGCGTCGGCCCGCTCGACCGTCCATGTCGCCGGGTCCAGATCGATACCAGTGGCGACTTCCCGCGGGCTCGGGTACCGGATGTCGGGATCCTGGTTCCATGACCACGGCGCGGTCGAGCCGTGGTCGACGACCAGCAGCCGCCCGCCCGGGCGCAGTGCGTGCGCGGCCGCGCGCAGGACGGTTGTCCGGTCCAGGTCAAAGGGGGTGTGCAGGTAGTGGGCGCAGATCAGGTCGAATCCGCCGTGCGGGAAAGACGTGCGCAAGTCGTGCCGCACGGTGGTGACGCGGTCGCCCAGGCCGTGTGAGCGGGCGAGGGCGGTGAGCCGCTCGACCGCCACGGCCGAGATGTCGGCGGCGGTGACGTGCCACCCCTGGCGGGCGAGCCACAGCGCGTCGCCGCCGTCGCCGCATCCGAGGTCCAACGCGTCACCGGGCGGCAGGCCCGTCACCGTCTCGGTGAGGCGGGCATTCGGCTGCGGGTCGCCGGCTGCCGGCCGGGCCGCGTAGACGCCGTCCCAGAACGCGACCGGATCGGTGGTGCTCATTTAAGACTCCTTGTGTCGGTACGCGCACAGTCTGACCAGGCTCGCCGCGGTTTGGCACGCAAACTTGCCATTCTGGCAAGATGGCCTCGTGGACCACGAAATGGACGAGGTGCTTGACTCTGTGGGGCCGCGGCTTCGTGTGCTGCGTCGTGATCGCGGCATCACCCTTACCGCTCTAGCGGCGACGACCGGCGTGTCGGAGAGCACCCTGTCCCGGCTGGAGAGCGGGCAGCGCCGACCGAGCCTGGAACTGCTCATCCTGTTCGGCCTGCAAGGGGTGCGTTCGCACGTACGTACCGACCCTCATCGGTCGTCTCGGGCAGGGAGCCGGCGGTGAACTCGGGCCTCCGTTAACGGGCAGCACATGGACCGGGTAGCGCGGTGATCTTCGGAGGCGTCGGTTCGCGTGGATATCGGCCCCACTTGGCGATCGTGGACGCCTTGATCACGCATGAGTTTTGGCCCCACCTGGTACGCCGGGGGGCGGATCTCGGGAGCGGAGCGTCGTAGAGTGCCGAGCATGGAGTTCACGCGATTCGCCAGGTTTGGCATGGTTTGCACCATCGACCATCTGGCCACCTCGGCCGGGCTCACCATGCTGAACCGGGGCGGTTCCGCCGCCGACGCGGCCATCGCCGCCATCGCCGCCAACGCAGTCCTCGCCGTGACCGCGCCGCACGCCTGCGGCCTCGGCGGCGACCTGTTCGCGCTGGTCCACGACGGCGAGGGTCCGCCGCGCACGCTCAACGCGTCCGGCCGGTCGGGATCCGGCGCCGACCCGGGCCGGCTGCGCGCGGAGGGGCACGAGCGCATGCCGTTCCAGCACGACATCAGATCGGTCACCGTGCCGGGCTGCGCCGACGGCTGGCTCGCCCTGCACGCGCGCTACGGACGGCTGCCGCTGGACGAACTCCTCGCCCCCGCGATCCGGTACGCCGACTCGGGCTTCCCCGCGTCGCCGCTGCTCGCCCCGGCGGCCGCGGTGCTGCCCGGCGTGGACGCCCCGGTCGCGCCGGGCACGCCGCTGCGGCGGCCGGGCGTCGCGCGGGCACTCAGCGCGCTCGGCGCCGACGGGCGCGACGGCTTCTACCTCGGCGAGTTCGGCGCGGGCCTGCTCGCGCTCGGCCGTGACCCCGCGGTGGGCGGCACCGCCGCAGGAGAGTACTCCGAGGGCGACCTCGCCCGCGTGAACGCCGACTGGGTCGAGCCCATCGCCGTCCGCGCGTTCGGGCACGACGTGTGGACGGTGCCGCCGAACTCCCAGGGCTACACGCTGCTGCTGGCGCTCGCCATCGCCGACGGGCTCGACCTGCCGCGCGATCCGGCGGACCCGCTGTGGGCGCACCTGCTGGCCGAGGCCGCCCGGGCCGCCGGGCACGACCGTCCCGACGTGCTGTACGAGGGGGCGTCCGTGGACGAGGTGCTCGCCTCGGCCGGCGAGCGCCGTGAGGGCGTCGACCCGTCGCGCCGCGCCCGGCTCCGGGACCTGATCGCGCCGGGCGACACGACGTACCTGTGCGCCGTCGACTCCGGGGGCATGGGCGTGTCCCTCATCCAGTCCAACGCGGCGGGCTTCGGCAGCATGCTGTTCGAGCCGGCCACGGGGATCAACCTGCACAACCGGGGCCTGGGGTTCTCGCTGACCCCGGGGCACCCGGCGGAGTACGGGCCCGCGCGGCGCCCGCCGCACACCCTGGCCCCCGCGCTGGTGACGCGGCCCGACGGCTCGCTGCGCGCCGTGCTCGGCACCATGGGAGGCGACTCCCAGCCGCAGATCCTGCTGCAGGTGATCGCCCGCCTGCTGGCGTCCGGCCAGACGCCCGGCGAGGCCATCGGCGCGCCCCGCTGGCGGCTCGGCCCCGGCGACAACGGCTTCGACGCGTGGGTCGACCCCGACGGGGCGACCCTGGACGTGGAGGACGGCGCGCCGTGGGCCCCGGACCTGCGTGAACGCGGGCACGACGTGCGGCACCTGCACTACGGCGGCTCCTTCGGCCACGCCCACCTCATCGAGTCACGCCCCGACGGCACGCTGGCCGGTGCCGCCGACCCCAGAGCCGTGATCTCCAGCGCCGCGGGCTACTGAGCCTGGAGACCCGTCCGCCCTCATAGGGCGGCGGGCGTTGGAAGATTCTCGCCGGAATCTTTCGCGGCGCGGGGAACAATCACGCGGAGGGTGTGGTTCCATGTCTCGTGGCTGATGTGTCTGGTGTCCCCGGGCCTCATCTATAGCCTTCGCGGAATACCGTTCGGCTGGAGCCGCGTTGAGCCTTTCGCCGAGAGGCGACCCGCACATCGGTCCACAGCGTGAAGGCCCCGCCGGGATTTCCCGGCGGGGCTTCGCGCGTTCCGGCAGCTCACCACGCTCAAGCACCTGGTGGGGATGCTCACGGCCACGCGGGCGTGACCGCGCCCGGGCGCCGCGATGCGGGGCGTCCGGGCGCGGTGTTCGCGCGGACCCGGGTCAGGCGCCCGAGTACACGCGGTGGACGAACTCGGCCAGCTTGTCGTCCGGCAGTTCCTTGGCCAGGTCGGCCTCGCTGATCATGCCGACGAGGCGGCGGTTCTCCAGCACGGGGATCCGCTTGACCTGGTGCTGTTCCATCGTGGTCAGCGTGTCGTCGATGCTGGTCGCGCCGTCGACCCAGACCAGCCCCTCGGCCAGTTCCCCCGCCGTGGTCCGGTCAAGGTCCTTGTCCTGGGCACAGCAGTGGACGACGAGGTCCCGGTCGGTGATGATCCCCTTGAGGCGGTCGTCGCCCCCGCAGATCGGCAGCGCGCCGACGTTCAGGTCGCGCATCATCCGCGCGGCGGTGCGGAGGCTGTCGTTCTCGCCGATGCACTGGGCCCCCGGGTGCATCACGTCATGCGCCGTCCGTGCGGCTCTCGGTGTGCTCATCGGTGCCCCCTCGATCGATTGACTCCTTCGCACGACCCCTACCCGGATTGCCCTATTTGAGGGGTAATGCGATGTTTAAACCTCGGGTGGTACCGCCCCCCCGTCAGAGGTTTCCCGCGAAGATCGGTGGCACCCGGTCCCGCCACGGCGCGGCCTCCTCCAGGCGGGCGGCGACCCGGAACAGCAGGTCCTCCCGGCCGTACGGGGCGACGAACTGGACGCCGACCGGCAGGCCGCCGCTCGTCCGCCCCAGGGGAAGGCTGAGCGCGGGCTGTCCAGTGACGTTGAACACCACCGTGAACGGGCCGTATGCGAACATCGACTCCAGCCAGGTGCGGAAGGTGTGCGCCGGGTCGTCGTACCGCAGGGTGCCGTGCGGGGCGGGCGGCTGCCCCAGCGTCGGGGTGACCAGCAGGTCGTACTCTGTGAAGAACGCCCCCACCGACCGGCTCACCCGGTTCTGCGCGTCGAACGCCCCCATCAGCTCCAGCGCGGTCATCTCGCCCGCCTCCAGGAGGATGCGCCGGGTGACCGCCTCCAGCAGCGACGGGTCCAGGCGCCGCGGGGCGGTCACCAGCGGGTGGGCGGCGGAGGCCGCGCCGAGCGCCACCATGGCCCGCAGCACGTCCTCCCAGTCGATGGCCGGGCTCGCCTCCGTCACCTCGTGGCCCATCTCGGAGAGCAGCCCGCACGCCTCGGCCGTCACCACCGCGACCTCCGGGTCCACGGCCACTCCCGACCAGGCGCGCGTCGTCACCGCAACGCGCAGTCTGCCCGGATCCGCCCCGACCTCCTCGGCGTACGGGCGCGACGGCGGGGGCGCGGTGTACTTGTCGCCCACGCCGGGGCCCTGGATCGCGTCCAGGAGGTGCGCCGAGTCGCGGACGGTGCGGCTCAGCGCCGTCTCGCAGACCATGCCGAAGAACGCCTCGCCGGTGTCGGGGCCGGACGGCGTGCGCCCGCGGCTCGGCTTCACGCCGACCAGGCCGCAGCACGACGCCGGGACCCGCACCGAGCCGGCGCCGTCGTTGCCGTGCGCCACGGGGACGGCGCCCGCCGCCACCAGCGCCGCCGCGCCGCCGCTCGACCCGCCGACGCCGCGCGCGAGGTCCCACGGATTGCGGGCGGGCCCGTGCTTGACCGGCTCGGTCGAGAAGCTGAGGCCCATTTCGGGTACGGTCGTGACGCCCAGGGTGACCAGGCCGGCGGCCCGGAACCGCGTCATCAGGTCGTTGTCGTGGCGGGCCGGGACGTGGCGCAGGGCGCGGCTGCCCAGGCCGAACGGCACCCCTTCGGCCATCGGCTGACTGTCCTTGATCAGGAACGGCACACCGGCGAGCGGCCCGTCGGGCGCGTGGGCGAGCGCCGGGGTGAACAGCGGCAGCGCGAGGCCGTTGACCTCGGCGTTCGCCTTCTGAAGGGCGTCGCGGGCGGCGGCCTCGACCTCGGTGGCGGTGACCTCGCCCGTCCGGATCAGGTCTCTGAGCCCGATGGCGTCGTACCCGGCGTACTCGTGCGGCTTCACGCTCGTCTCCCTGTCGCTCGGATGCGGGAGGCCGGTCCGTCACCATCCATGCCGTTCCCCGCGCGAGAACAGTCCTACTCGCAGGCCAGCGCGCGATTCCACTGATTTTCCCCGGGGCGCCAGGGGGCGTCGCGGTGACGTGGCGTCACGGACGGGCGGGCGCCGGCCGATGTAACCACGAGGCCGTTACCGGACCTAATGAAGACGAAGGCAGAAACGATCTCGGGTTGGAGTCTCGTTGGAGACATTTCTGGGTCGTCGGCCTGGAGGCCGTCAGCCCTTGAGGAGGCAGAAGGGGTGGCCGGCGGGGTCGGCGAAGATGCGCCAGCCGTGGGGGTCGGTGTGGAGGAGCGTCGCGCCGAGCGCGAGGAGTCGTTCCTGGGCGGTGTCCAGGTCGGGGACGTCGATGTCCAGGTGGAACTGCTGCGGGTGGGCGGGGTCGGTCCAGCGCGGGGGGCGGTGGTCCTTCGCGCGCTGGAACGCGAGCACGAGGCCGCCTTCGGTATGGAGTGTCGCGAAGTCGTCGTCCACCCCCCAGCGGCGGTCGGGCCGGTTGACCTCGCCGCCGAGGACCGCCTGGTAGAACCGCGCGAGCTCGAGGACGTCCGGACAGTCCAGAACCACGCACTGCAACCTGCCGATCAACGAACGCCTCCTTCGGGGCCCGGCGCGGAGAACGGGGAGAGGCCGGGCGCACCGACTCCAGTCGTCCTCGCCCCCGGACAGGTCGGCCGGGGGAGTCGGCCGGGGGAGAAGCGCACTCCCTGGTCGTCGGCGCACTCGGCGGTCGCATTCCCGTGATCCCTGGCCCGCACACCTCTCCCCGGTGTGGCGGGGCGGCAAGGTTCCTCCAAGCCAGGCAGATCAGGCAGGCGGCTACATGCGCCGGTGGACGGCGTGCATCCGGACGGTCGCGGGCAGCCGGTCGGTCTCCAGGGACCGGCGCAGCCGCGCCACCGCCCCGTTGACGCCCTGCCGGGCCACGGCGGGATCGGCCTGGTCGGGCAGGACGACGACGATCGCGAGGCGCGGGTCGGACGGTGCGCCCGCGAGCGAGGCGCGCGCCCGCTCCCCGCCCACGTGCTCGGCGAGATCGTCCTCCAGCGCCCCGGCGGCGGCGCCCGCGGAGACGCGGGTCGTGCCGTGGGAGGGGTCGGGCTCCAGTTCGAGGGTGCGCAGCGTGTCGAGACGCCCCTGCACCAGCAGCCAGTACAGCGCGAGCAGCGCGACGACCAGCGAGCCCGCGATCACGGCCGGCCACAACCACGGGCGGCCGGCGGGGAAGCCCGCGACCTCGGGGGGGATCAGCGGGGCGTCGGGGGATCCGAGCAGGCCGAGCGCGCGTACGAGCGTGACGGCGCCCGCGAGGGCCGGCAGCAGGCCGACGAGGACCAGGCCGACGCGGTTGGCGGCAGCGGGACGGTTTTTCACGCGCTCACTTCCCTCCGTGCGTGACGTCGACGTGGACCCGCATGGGCTTGAGCGGCCGCAGCGCGTCCAGTCGCCCGCCCACGGCCTCGGTGATCTCGCCGGGAAGGTCCCCCGGGTCGCGCAGCGGCGTCACCGCCCGGACGTGCACGACGCGGCGCCGCAGCTTGACGCGCGCCCGGGACACGCCGTCCACGGCCGTGGCGACGGTGGCGAGGTGGCGGCGCAGCCCTCTCTCGGTGATGCCGGTGACGGTACTCGGATCGTCGGAGGCCAGCGGCACGACCCGGGTGCGGCCGGGCACGAGGGCCAGCCCGAGCAGGAACAGCCCGACGACGACCGCCGCGCCGGCCACCGCCAGGTGCGCCGGGTCGTCCACGGGCCCGGCCCCGAAGTCGGCGAACGACGTCCACGGCACGGTCCGCATGTTGGCGCCCGTCGCCGCCGCGACGGCTCCGATCAGGGTCACCAGGGCGGCCAGGGCGAGCAGCAGGGCGGTGACGGTCGCCGGGACCGTCCGGCGGGGACGGAACGCCCGCGCCGCGGCCCGCCGCTGGGCACCCTCGCGCGGCGGCGGTCGGCCCGTCTCGTGCTCGCCCTCCACGGGAGCGACGCCCGCGTCGCCCGGCCCCGGCCAGGCGGCGGTGGGATGGTCCGGCGTGATCCCGTGCTCCGGCCAGGTCACCGCAGGTGCCTTTCGTCCGGGGGCGGCTGGACGAAGCGCGTGACCTGCACGTCCACCTGCCGGGCCTCCAGGCCGGTCAGCTCGTGGACGCGGGCCATGACGGTGTCGCGCACCCGGCGCGCGAGCCCGCGCACCGGCTCCCCGTAGGTCGCCGACATCGCCACCCGCACGATCGCCACGCGTCCCTCGGCGTGCGCGGTGACCCGGGGGGCGGTGTCGTGCGCGTCGCGGCCGAGCGGCAGGCCGAGCACGCGCGGGGCGATCCCGCCGGCGTGCTCCACCTCGGCGACCGCGTGGGCGGCGACGCGTTCCAGGACGCGGTCGGCGATATCGGTGCGTCCGCGCACCTCCGGCGGCGCGGTGACGTGCGGGGCCCCGTACGGCGTGGCCGCGGGGGTGCTCATGGACGTCTCCGGCCGCGCAGGCCGCTCATGTCGAGTTCGCCGGTCATGGCGCGGCCGATCAGGTAGCCCACCACGCCGAGGACGAGCACGATGAGGAACGCCGTCAGGCCGCCCACGACGACGGCGAAGCCCAGGGCGGTGCCGAACAGCAGGCCGATCGCCGGCCACCAGCGGTTTTCATCCATCTCGCTCACCTTCCCCTGCCGGCCTTGTCGTTTCCGGCGGCGTGGTCGTGGTCCCGGTGGTGCCGGAGGGCTCGCCGGCCTTCTCGCCGGTCTCGGTCGTCCCGGTGACCTCGGCGATGTCGTCGATGCGCACGTCCACCGGCAGCCCCGGCACGAGCGGCTCGACGACGTCGCGGACCTCGTCGGCGATCTCGGGCATCGGCCTTCCGTACCGCACGACGACCGCGACCTCGACCTCGGTGTCGTGGACCGCCACTCCCGTCACCCGGTGGCCGGGCAGGTACGAGGCCGGCCCGCCCCCGGCCAGCGAGTCGACGTCGGGGCAGGAGGCAACGGCCTCGGCGATCCGGTCGGCGAGCCGCTCGGGGTCGCCGGTCCGTCCGGTCTCGGCGGTGGACGTCATCGGACCCGCGCCTCCTGCTGCTCGGGGGAGACCTCCTCACCCGGAAGGTGCAGGTCCTCCACGGCGATGTTGACCTCGGTCACCTCCAGGCCGCACATGTTCTCGACGGCCTCGATGACGTTGCGGCGGACGGCCGCGGCGACCTCCGGGATCGCCACCCCGTACTCGACGATCAGGTCCAGGTCGATCGCGGCCTGGCGTTCTCCCGCCTCGACCGCCACGCCCTGGGTGGCGGGGCCCGGGCCGCCGATCAGGCGCTCGCGGACGACGCCGAGGGCCCGGGACATGCCGGCGCCCAGCGCGTGGATCCCCTGGACCTCGCGCGCGGCCATCGCAGCGATCTTGGCGACCACCGTCTCGGCGATCCTGGTCCTGCCCCGCTCGGTCACGAGCTCCGCGGACCCGTGTCCCCGCGTCTGCACGGCGTCGGACGTCTGGCGGGGCGCCTCACTTCTCTGTGCGCTCACCTCGGTGTCCTCCGTTCCAGCAGGTCCCCCTGCGTCGCCGAAATAGGCCGAATAGGAAGGCGCAACCGGCGTGATCGGAGACGTACCCTGGGCGAGGGTAAATTAAGGGCATTTTATGGCCCAATGTCGGTTTTCTCGTGGGGTGTCGCACGCCTCGGCGGCGACAGGGTCCTCCCAGCGGCCCATCAGGTCCCGGTACAGCGGCGACCCGGCGATCATCTCCTCATGCGTGCCCACCCGCGCCCGGACGCCGTCCATCACCAGCACCCGCCGCGCCCGCAGCGCCGAGGTGAGGCGGTGCGCGATGACGATCAGCGTGCCCTCGCGGGCGGCGAACGCCTCCTCCGCCCGGGCCTCGGCGGCCGGGTCCAGATGGCAGGTGGCCTCGTCCAGCAGGACCAGGCGCGCGGGGGACAGGTACGCGCGGGTGAGGGCGATGAGCTGCCGTTCCCCCGAGGACAGCTCGGACGGGTCCACCACGGCCTCGTACCCGCCGATCCGCCCCGCCAGCTCCGCCATGCCGACCGCCTCCACGGCCCCGTCCAGGACGGAGTCCGTCGCGGCGCCGCCCGCCGCGAGGTAGGCCAGGTTCTCGCGCAGCGTCCCGCGGAAGACGTACGCCTCCTGCGGGATGAGGACGCGCGCCCGGCGCAGGGACTCCGGGCCGAGCGACTCCACGGGGACGCCCCCGAGCAGCACCCGCCCGCGCGCGGGCCGCAGGATCCCCGCCGCGAGGGCCGCCACGGTGGACTTGCCGATGCCGCTCGGCCCCACGACGGCCAGGTGGTCCCCCTCCGGCACGGTCAGGTTCAGGTCCGACACCACCGGCTCGGCGTCCGGCCCGTACGCGAACGTCACCCCGCGCAACCGCAGCGGCGCCCCGGCCGTGCCCCGGGACGTCGCGAGGGGGGCCGTGGCGGGGTACGCCGTGATCTCCCGCCCGCCCCGGGAACCGGCCGCCGGCCGGGCGCCGGTCGCCAGGATGCGTTCCAGCGCCACCACCAGCCGCACGCCGTTCACCCCGACCCCCTGGACGAGACTGCCGAGCGCGGGCGTCAGCGACTGCGCCACGTACGTCAGCGTGCCGAGGATCACCCCGGCGGTCGCCCCGTCCCGTACCAGGCTCGGGGTGGCGGCCAGGACCAGGAGGATGGGCAGCCAGCCGCCGACGGCGAGGGAGAGCGTGCGCACGGCGGTGAGCCGGGCGAGCGCCTTGGCGATCCCGGCCTGACGGGCGACGTCCCGCCCGACGGCGGCCTCCACGCGGTCCTCCGCGCCGCACGCCGTGACGTCGCGCAGCGCGTCCACCATGGACGCCAGCGAGGACGCGGTGCCCTCCTCGGCGAGGATCAGCCGCCGCTGCAGCCGGGCCATGGCGGGCAGCGACGCCGAGAACAGCGCCAGCCCCGCGACCAGCGGCGCCAGCACCAGCGGCAGCACCCCGTCCGTCAACGTGAGCACGCCGAGCACGACCCCGGCGACCGAGAACAGGAACGACCTGCTGACGGCGATCACGGCGGCGAAGGAGTCGCGGGCGAGCTCCACCTGGCGGCCGAGCCGGGCGACGGCGGCGCTGTCCGGCCGCAGGCCCGAGCTCGCCGACCGGTGCAGCGTCCCGGCGACGACGTGGCGCAGCAGCGCGTCGCGGAACGGCTCGACGATGCGGGCGACGGCCAGGAGCACCTGGCGGGCGCCGATCGCGGCGGTCAGCCAGGCGGCGGCCATCAGCGTCAGCCAGCCGAGGCCGGCGACCGGGCGCCCGGCGGCGAACCCGTCGTCCAGCGCGTGCGCGATGGCCTGGCCGGACACGAACGAGGGCGCGGCCTCGGCGAACGACCAGCCGAACAGCCGCACCAGGTCGCGGGGCCGCCGCCGCGCCGCCCCCCACAACAGCTCGCGGATCCTCATCCTCGCTCCACCGCCGCGGCGTCCCGGACCGCGTCCGGCGACGTGGAGGCCTTCGCGGGCCGCGGGCCGTCCGGTGACGCGGGCCCGTCCGGTGGCGTCCCTCCCGGGGGACGGCCGGGCGGGTCGCCGACCTGGAACACCGCCCGGTACGCGGGGTCCGCCCACAGGGTCTCGTGGGAGCCCCGCCCGCGGATCCGCCCGTCCTCCAGCCACACGACCAGGTCCGCGCGCGCCGCCGTCCCCGCGCGGTGGGCGACGATGACCCGCGTGCGGTCGCGCAGTTCCTCGGTGAGCGCCCGCGCCACCTGGTACTCGGTGACCGTGTCCAGGCTGGACGTCGCGTCGTCAAGGATCAGCAGCCGCCCGCCGTGCGCGAACGCCCGGGCCAGCCCCACCCGCTGCCGCTCCCCGCCCGACATGGGCGCCTCGTCCACGGGTGTGTCGTACGCGCGGGGGAGCCTGCGGACGAACGCGTCGGCCGCGGCGGCCCGGGCGGCGTCCGTCACGCCCCGGTCCGTCATGCCCGCGTCCGTCATGCCCGCGTCCGTCATGCCCCCGTCCGTCATGCCCCCGTCCGTCATGCCCCCGTCCGTCACGGTCCCGTCCGTCATGGTCGCGTCCGGGCCGCCGGCGGCGATGGCCTCGCGCAGGGTGCCGCCGAAGAGCACGGGCCGCTCGAAGGCGTACCCGACGGCCCGGCGCAGGGCCGGGCGGGCGAGCCGGGGGAGCGGCACCCCGTCGAGCAGGACCTCGCCGCGGCCGGGGTCGAGCATGCGCCCGGCGACGGCCGCCAGGGCCGACTTGCCGCTGCCCGACCGGCCGACCACCGCCAGCACGGACCCCGCGGGCACCACCAGGTCGATGTCGCGCAGCACGGCCCGCCCGTCGGCGTGGACGGTGTGGACGGTGACGTCCCGCAGTTCCAGCCGCCCGCCGTTCCCGGCCGCGCCGGGCAGCTCGCCGGTGCCGTACGCGGGGGCCGGATGGTCGAGCACCTGCCGTACCCGCCGGGCGGCCGAGCGCGCACGCGCCAGCCGGTTCAGGTACCCGAGCGCCGAGCCGATGCCGGCGCCGAGCACGGCGTACCGGGCCGCCGCGAACAGCTCCCCGGCCGTCAGCTCGCCCGCCGCCAGCAGCAGCCCGCCGACCCCGATCACCGCGGTCTCCAGCAGCGGGACGACGATGGCCGCCTGCACGCCCGCGCGGGCGTTGACGCGCCACAGGGCCATGCCATGGGTGCGCAGGCGCGGCAGGGGGGCGAGGACGCGGCGGACCTCCTGGTCCTCGGTTCCGGCGGCGGCGATGGTGCGCGCGCCCGCCAGCGCGTCGATCAGCCGGGACGCGATGTCGCTCTGCGCCTCCTGGTAGCCCCCCGAGACGGCAGTGGTCTCGCGCAGGAAGGCCCGCAGCACCAGCAGGATCACGGCCAGGCCCGCGGTGAACGCCACGGCGAGCCAGGGATCGATGAGCGCCAGCGCGACCAGCGACCCGGCGGCCGGCACGAGCAGGGACACGGCGGTGATCACGGCCTCGGGCGCGGCGCCGACCTCCTCGGCGTTCGCCCCGGCGCGGGTGACCAGGTCGCCGGGCGGGAAGCGGCGCGACATGGCGGGGCCGCCGGCGAGGATGTGCCGGACCAGCCGCCCGCGCAGCAGGCGCGCCGCCTGCGCGCCGCCCGAGCCGGACGCCAGCACCCCCACCGCGTCGCAGGCGACGACCGCCGCCACGAGCGAGGCGCACACGAGGAGCACGCCGGTGACGTCACCGCCGGGAGAGACGAGGACGTCCACCGCGCGGCCCAGCGCGCCGGGGAGCAGCAGCTCGACCACGGCGCCGACCGGCGCGGCCACGGCGTAGACGTAGGGCCATCCGCCGCTGCGGCGGACCATCTCCAGCAGGAGCCCGTCGGCCCGGCGTTCCGCCGAGGCCTCGGACGGAGCCGTGGTTTCCGCCATCGCCAAGGTTTCCCCTCGAAGAGTCCAGGGAATGGACAAGCCTGGAGCGGCCGTGCAGGGCCGCCCCAGGCTTCAGCCCGCGAGTCAGTTGCCGCAGAGGATGCTGAGGCTGCTGTTCTCGTGGGGGGTGCACCCCAGCAGGCTGAGGTTGCTGCCGCCGCCGCCGTGGCCGCCGCCGGGGAGTTCCATGTCCTGCAGGTCGAGAAGCGCCATGGGGATCACGCCCTTTCGTTGATCTTTCGGGGTTCAGGGGTATCGCGGGGTCCCGCGAGCGGAACGTCAGTTGCCGCAGAGGATGCTGAGGCTGCTGTTCTCGTGGGGGGTGCACCCCAAGAGGCTGAGGCTGCTGCCGCCGCCGCCGTGGCCGCCGCCGGGGAGCTCCATGTCCTGGAGGTCCAGGAGCGCCATGTCACGTCACCTCCTTCCCGTGCTGGAACCGTCCGCCGACCCGGCGGGGGTGCCGGGCGGGGAGATGAGGGGCAGGGACACCGGCCGGTCGTGCAGCACGGTGCCGAGCGCGAGGACCACGCCGGCGGTGCCGGTGCCGAGGTCCATCGAGAGCCGGAGCAACTGGTTGCCCGGGAAGGCCAGCCCGCCGCCGTACGGCATCGCGTGCCAGGCCAGCCGCGCCACCTGGGCGGCCACCTCGGGTGAGGAGCGGCCGACGCCCGGGACGAGGCCGAGGGCCAGCGCGGCGATCATTCCGGCCCGCCCGGAGAACAGGCCGGACTGGACGTAGTAGTCGAGGGTGGCGACGGGGCCGATGTCCGCAAGCGCCCGCCGGAACGTCTCGTCCTCGCGCCGGTCGAGGTACCGGCGCAGCACCAGCCCGATGCCGGCCGAGCCCTCGTCCATGTACGGGTTCGTGCGCCAGCCCTGCTGGACCTGGAGCTGGCCGTCCTCGCGGCGCGTGCACCGGCGCAGGTCCTGCCGCAGGGCCACGCTCGCGAGGTCGAGCAGCGCGTCCTCGCCGGTGGCGTCGTGCGCTTCGAGGAACAGCAGTGCCGGGCCGGAGGATCCGCGCATCAGCCCGGCGTGCGGGTTGCCGCCGCCGCTGACCTCGGGCACGCTCTCGACGGTGCCGAGCCGCCCGGCGACCAGGTCGACGATCGTGTACGCGGCGTCCAGCAGCTCGCGTTCCCCGGTCGTACGGCCGAGGTGCAGCAGGTTCAGCCCGATGCCGGACAGCCCGGCGTACAGGCTCTGGCCGAGTTGCTCCCACCTCTCCCGCAGGCAGAGGGTGACCAGTTCCAGGGCGTCCTCGCGGCGGCCGAGCGCGTCGAAGGCGTAGGCCACGCCGTGCAGGCCGTCGTAGAAGCCGAGGCCGGTGCCGGGTTCGGGGGCGAACGCCCGCTCGCGCAGCCACTTCTCGTGCTCGGGGTAGCGCCCCGCGCCGGTCGCGGCCAGCGCGTACAGGACGCCCGCCGCGCCGCTGCCCAGGTTGAGCCCGCCGCCCGGCTGGAACTGCGCGGCGTCGCCGGGGAACAGCCGGTCGTCGCGCTCGGGGGTGGCGGAGGCGAGGATGGCCCGGCGGGCGGCGTCCCGGATGTCCTTCCAGGACGCCCTGCCCGGCAGCGGCAGCTCCTCCATCGCCCGCGAGCCCGGCCGCCCTCTCCCGGCGGCCGTGCTCCCGGAGTCATCGGAGTCGCCGGAGTCGCCGAGGATCGTCCGGACGGCCTCCTCGACGTAGTCGCCCGGCACCGGGAAGGTCTCGCGCACCAGCGCGGCGAGGTGGGTCACCTTGGGCCGGTGCAGGGGGATGAGCACCGTGGACATCGGGGCGAACAGGCTCAGGCGCATGCACGCCAGCGAGTACCGGTCGGCCGCCACGCCGAGCCGGTCGGGCGGCGGGCAGAAGCCGGGGTGCGCGAGCGTCGGCCGGGCGTTCCTCTCCGCCAGGCTGGCGACCTCGAAGTCGATCAGCACGACGCGGTCGCCCTCGACCAGGACGTTGAAGGGGTGCAGGTCGCCGAAGACGACGCCGCGCCCGTGCAGCGAGGTGACGGCGCGGTCGACGCGGTCCAGCATGGCGAGCGCCCACTCGGTGTACTCGGCGGCGTCCTCGGCGGTGATGGTCGCGCGGGTCAGGGGGTGGCGGTGGATCGACTCCTGGCTGAGCGTGGTGCCGTCCACGAACTCCTGGACGAGGAAGTGGTGCTCGCCGAGCTCGAAGTAGTCGCGCAGCGCGGGCACCGCGTCCAGCCCGTCGAGCCGGCGCAGGATCTCGGCCTCGTGCCGGAGGCGGGCCACCGCGTCGCGCCCGGCCGCGTCCAGCCCGGCGTACGGCCTGGCCTCCTTGAGGACGACCGTCTCGCCCGTGCGCGTGTCCGTGCCCTTGTAGACGCCGCCGCCGTTGGAGAAGTGCAGCACGTCCTCGACGGTGTACGGCAGGCCGGTGAGCGTGACCGCGTTGCGGGCGGCCAGGTGGGGCTCCAGGAAGGCCGGCAGCGTCACCCAGGACGGGGGCGAGAAGGACGGGCCGCGCCGGTCGGGCACGAGCTCGCCGCCGGGGTTCTCGATCGCGAGGACGCGGTCGCGGTCGGCGTTCAGGGTGTAGCGCTCGGCGAAGCCGCCGTAGCGGACGAACAGCGGGCCCTCGCCGACGCGCAGGTCGCTGAGGATGTACGGGCCGCGCACGCCGCGCAGCAGGCCGTCCAGCTCCTTGACCACGAGCTCCAGCTCGGCCTCGTCGGCGGGGTAGATGGTGACCAGCTTGCCGCTGCTGCCCCGGTCGGCGTACTTGGAGTTGAGCATCGTCACGACGCGCGGCCCGCGCAGGAACTTGAAGCTGAGCCGGCGGCCGACGCAGTAGTCCCAGACGGTGTCCAGCGTCCGCTCGGCGTCGGCCAGGCGGGCGGAGACGTGGATCTTCCATCCCTGGGCCGGGAGCACGTCCTCCTCGGGCCCGTAGTGCAGCCACGTGTCCGTCGCGCGGTGACGCCAGCCGGGGGGAACCTTTCTGTCCGCTATGGGAAAGTCGGGGTACTTCGTCCGCTGGTTGTCAAGGGTGTCGTAAAACAGTGGATCGGCCAGGCAATAGATCTCGTATCTGCTGATCACGTTCCACGCCCCTCTCACCGCTGCTCGCCGCACGATCGCTGGGATGAGAATTACGGATAACCCCAGCGATGGCTAGTGACGCTGCCCACAGGGGTCATATGCCGCTGTCACTGTTGCATTCGTGATAACTGTCATTGTCGGCGGGCTTGACCTGTGTGTTTATGAAAGTGCGGGATTCCTGGGGTGACTTCGGAGAAATTCCGGGGTTGACCTGGTTTGAAACCAAAAAGTGGTGTTGACCTGCCTCGATTCAAACCAGAAAAGTTCTCGCGTTTTCCAGGTCGGGGTGTCCGTCATGGAGATCGGCGTCGCCGGCGGCGTGCGGCGAGAGGGTGGGGTGCCGCGCGGACGGCGTCACCGGCGGTGGGATCCGTCTGATTCACTCCGGTTAGGAAGGAGTCGTGCAGTGGAGGGGGAAGGTGACGTAAAGACTCGTGCATCGCGTTCTTCTGAGGTGGAATGGCCTGGTTTCCAGCTGATTCGCCGGGGACAGGAACCATGACGAAAAGGAGGAACCATGACACAGACGGACTTCATCCACGTGCAGAAGTACCTTTCCGGAGTTGACTACCCCGCGAGCAAGCAGGAGCTGGTGGACCACGCCAAGAAGAAGGGCGCGGACGAGCAGGCGATGAAGGCCCTCGGGCGCCTGCCCGACCGCGAGTACGACGGGCCCAACGGCGTCAGCAAGGAACTCGCCAAGTAGTCCTGACCCGTCCGGACGCCCGCCTGGGGCCCCCGCTCATGGGCGCGAGGGACGCGGCGGCGGGGCTCAGACGCTCTGGTAGAGCAGCTCAGGGCGTCCGAGCCCGCCGTACCGGGGGACCCGGCGCACGCTGCCCGTCCCGGCGAGGTGTTCCAGATAGCGCCGGGCCGTCACCCGGGAGACGCCGATCGCCGAGCCCACGGCCTGCGCCGACAGCCCGCCCTGCGCCCTGCGCAGCTCGCCGGCCACGGCGTCCAGCGTCGCCTGCGTCATCCCCTTCGGCAGCGGGACGCGGGCCGTCCCCCGCAGCGCAGACAGCGCGCGGTCCACCTCGCCCTGCCCGCTCACCTCGCCCGGCCCGCCGACGGAGGAGCGGAACTCGGCGTACCGCTCCAGCTTCTCGCTCAGCGCGGCGAAGGTGAACGGCTTGAGCAGGTACTGCACCACCCCCACCGACACCGCCGAGCGCACCACCGCGAGGTCGCGCGCGGAGGTGACCGCGATCACGTCCGACAGGACGCCCGCCGCGCGCAGCGCCCGGCACACGTCCAGCCCGTGCATGTCCGGCAGGTACAGGTCGAGCAGCACCAGGTCGGCCGGCCGCCGCCGCAGGAACCGCAGCGCCTCGTCCCCCGTACGGGCCACCCCGAGCACCTGGAACCCCGGGACGCGGCCGACGTACAGGCGGTTGGCCTCTGCGGTCAGCTCCTCGTCCTCGACGATCAGCACCGAGATCACGCTTCCTCCTCCTTCCCGGCGGCCGGCCCAGTAGCCGGAGCCGGACCCGTCAGCGGCAGCCGTACGGTGAAGACCGCACCCCGTCCGCCGTGCTCGACCTCGATCGTCCCGCCGAGGCGGCGCACCGCCTGGCCGACCATGGCCAGCCCGAGCCCCCGGCCGTCGCCCTTGGTCGTCCACCCGCGCCGGAAGGCGTCCTTGGCCTCGTCCGCGCCGAGCCCCGGCCCGCTGTCGGAGACGCGGACCAGGAAGCCCCCGTCCCCCGCACTCAGGTGGACGGCGGCGCGGGCGGGCGGCGGCCCGGTCATGGCCGCCTCCACCGCGTTGTCGATGAGGTTGCCGACGATGGTCACCAGGTCGCGCCCGTCCAGCGCGACGTCGTCCAGCTCGCTCTCGGGGCTGATCGACAGCTCCACCCCGCGCTCGGCGGCCTCGGCGGTCTTGCCGAGCAGCAGGGCGGCGAGCACGGGCTCGCGCACGGCGCCCACCACGCGGTCGGTGAGCTGCTGGGCGGCCTTCAGCTCGGCCGTGGCGAACGCGACCGCCTGCTCGGCCCGGCCCAACTCGACCAGGGTCACCACCGTGTGCAGCCGGTTGGCGGCCTCGTGCGCGGCCGAGCGCAGCGACTCGGCGAAGCCGCGCTCGGCGTCGAGCTGGCCGGTCAGCGCCTGCAGCTCGGTGTGGTCGCGCAGCGTCACGACCGTGCCGAGCGAGCGCGCGCCCGAGCGGACGACGGCGGCGTTCACCACGAGCACGCGGTCGCCGGTCAGGTGGATCTCGTCCGCGCGGTCGTCGCCCGAGGTCAGCGCCTCGGCCAGCGACGGCGGCAGCCCGAGCGCGGAGACGTGCAGCCCCTCGGCGTCCGGCGGCAGGCCGAGCAGCTCGCGCGCGCCGTCGTTGGCCAGCGTCAGCCGGTGTTCCGCGTTCACCAGCAGCAGGCCCTCGCGCACCGCGTGCAGGATCGCGTTGTGGTACTCGTACATGCGGCTGAGCTCGGCCGAGCGCAGCCCGTGGGTCTGGCGGCGCAGGCGCGCGCCCACCAGGTACGTGCCCGCCGTGCCCGCCGACAGGCCGATCGCCCCGGTCAGCGCGGCCGTCGCGAGCTGCTCGCGGAGCTGCGCGCTGATCTTCTCGACCGTGATGCCTGCGGCGACCAGCGCGCGCACGTGCCCGCCGGAGTCCCGCACGGGCGTGACGGCGCGCACGGACGGGCCGAGCGTGCCGGTGTAGGTCTCGGTGAACGTGCGGCCGGCGAGGGCGGGGGCGGTGTTGCCGAGGAACCGCCTGCCGATCTCCGCCGGGTTCGGATGGGTGTACCGGCGGCCCTCGGGGTTCATGATCGTGATGAAGTCCAGCCCGGCCTCCGTGCGCACCTTCTCGGCGTACGGCTGGAGCACCGCCGAGGGGTCGGGGTCGGCGAGGGCGGCCAGGACGGCGGGGGAGTCGGCCACGCTGACGGCCACCGCCTTGGTCGTGGCGCCCGCCTCGTCGATCAGCAACTGGCGGATGTGCAGGAACGTGAGCAGCGTGCCGCCGGCCACGGTGATGCCGACGACGGCGATCTGCAGGGTGAGCATCTGCCCGGCCAGACTCCATCGCCGGAGGCGAGGGAAGAGGGGCGTCACGGCGTCCACGCGGCGGCTCCTTTCTCACGGATCGCGGTGACCCTTCGTTGGCGAACGAAATGTACGTAATAGTGACGCAGATCACTGGCCGGGGGATAGTCGCTCGATACGCATCCCCCAGCACCTGCGGAAACAGGGAGGGTCGTGTGACCACGACAATCACCCCGGACACCCCCGGCACCCCGGTGTCCCCGCCGCCCCGTGATCGCACCCGGTATCTGTACCTGGCGGTGATCGTCGCGGTGGTCGCGGGCATCCTCGTCGGGTTGGTGGCCCCGGACGCCGGCGTCGCCCTCAAACCCCTCGGCACGGCCTTCGTGGCGCTGATCAAGATGATGATCAGCCCCATCATCTTCTGCACCATCGTGCTCGGCGTCGGGTCGGTCGCCGAGGCCGCCAAGGTCGGCAAGGTGGGCGGCCTGGCCATCGGCTACTTCGTCGTCATGTCCACGGTCGCGCTGGTCATCGGCCTGGTGGTCGGCAACCTTCTGCACCCCGGCGAGGGACTCCAGCTCACCGACGCGCTGCGCAAGGCCGCCGAGGACCAGGCCGCCAAGGGCGGCGAGAGCGACACGACCACGTTCCTGCTCGGCATCGTCCCCACCACGCTCGTCTCGGCGTTCACCTCCGGCCAGGTGCTGCAGACCCTGCTCGTGGCGCTGCTCACCGGCTTCGCGCTCCAGGCGATGGGCCGGCGCGGCGCGCCGATCCTCACCGGGCTCGGCCACATCCAGCGCCTCGTCTTCCGCATCCTCGCGATGATCATGTGGGCGGCGCCGGTGGGCGCGTTCGGCGCGATGGCCGCCGTCACCGGCGCGGGCGGGTTCGACGCGCTGCGCAGCCTCGCCGTCCTGATGATCGGCTTCTACATCACGTGCCTGCTGTTCGTCGGCGTCGTCCTCGGGGCGATCCTGCGGCTGTTCGCCGGGATCAACCTGTGGTCCCTGCTGCGCTACCTCGGCCGCGAGTTCCTGCTGATCCTGTCGACGTCCTCCTCGGAGTCCGCGCTGCCGCGCCTGATCGCGAAGATGGAGCACCTCGGGGTGGGCCGCGCGGTCGTCGGCATCACCGTCCCGACCGGCTACTCGTTCAACCTGGACGGCACCGCGATCTACCTCACGATGGCGACGCTGTTCGTGGCCAGCGCGACCGGCGCCCCGCTGTCGCTCGGCGAGCAGATCGCGCTGCTCGTGTTCATGATCATCGCCTCGAAGGGCGCGGCCGGCGTCACCGGCGCGGGGCTCGCCACGCTCGCCGGCGGCCTCCAGTCGCACCGCCCCGGGCTGGTCGACGGTGTCGGCCTCATCGTGGGCATCGACCGGTTCATGTCCGAGGCCCGCGCGCTGACCAACTTCGCCGGTAACGCGGTGGCCACCGTCCTGATCGGCAACTGGGTGCGCGACTTCGACCGCGACCGCGCCGAGGAGGTCCTGGCCGGCCGCCTCCCCTTCGACGAGTCCACCCTGCTCGACGAGGACCACCCCACGCCGCCGCCCTCGGCCGCCGAGCGGGAGCCGGCGTTGTCACCGCACTGACCTTGAGCACTGGCCCTGCGGGGCCCGTCCGCGGCGCGTCCGGAGAAACCCGATGAACCCGGGCCGGGCGCGCCGCGCAACTTTCCGATGTCGCACGCCCGCCGCCTTGGAGGAGACCCGGCGGCCGGGGGTGACGGCTACCGCGGCAGGCCCGCGCGGTAGACCTCCCTGGTCAGCGCGGTCGGCCTGGCCGCGGAGGACTTGTAGGACGCCCCCGCCGGCTGGAGCGTGAGCACGGCCATAATGAGGCGGTCACCCTTGCCGGCGAGGCCTGTGGTGTGCAGCACCGGGCGCGCGAGGTTCACCGGCGGACGCGCGGGCGACGCTGACGACGCGGGGGTGCTCTCACGGGCGGCCGTGGCGGCGTCCGCAGCCGTGCCCGGGGCGAGCGTCGCCGACGAGGCGCCCGTGATCCCGGCGTCGCTCGCGGAGGCCCGGCCGCTCGCCCGCGTGCCCGAGCACGGGACCGCCGGGTGGGCGCCGTACCCCGACCAGCCCTGCTTGACCGCCCACGGACGTGGGACGGCGCTCGGGATCCCGAAATACTGGTCGAAGTCATCCGCGGCGCACCGCGTGGCGTTGCTCAGGTGGCCCAGGATCACGTCCCGCACCGCCGGGTTCGCCCGCTCCAGCAGGTAGCGGTACGTCTTCACGACGTCCGACGCGCTGAGCGCGGTGTACCCCCAGAAGCCGGGCTTGGACGCGGGCGGCGGCCCGGTGTCCACCAGCTTGAGGCGGCGCACCACGCGGTCGATGATCGCGGCCCGGCCGCCCCGGTTCCAGAAGGCCGTCGCCGCGTCGTCGTCGCTGGCGCGCAGCATGCGCCGCAGCAGGTCGGCGTCGCCGGGCGGCATGGCGGTGCCGGGCTTGCGCGACTCCAGGTAGTCCAGCGCGATGAGGACCTTCACGACCGACGCCGAGCGGAACCGGACGTGCGGCTTGTACGACAGCGTGGTCCTGCCCGTGACCCGGTCGAACACCACGTAGCTCGCCGCGGTGCCCGCGGGGATCTTCGGCGGGCGCGGCGCCGCCGAGGGGCTCGCGGCGGCCGGGGCCGCGATCGCCATGGTAACCACAGTGGTGGCTACGGTGGTGACCACGGTCGCGAGTAGGGCGGTCGTGAGGAGCGCGGCCCGCGTGGACGAGAACCTGGACGAGACCGTGGATGTGAAGGCGGACGTGAAGGTCGGCACCCGTCATCCCTACCAGATCGGTACGGCGCCGATGCCCGCAATACGGGAAGCGGATGGTAGTTCTGCCGTGTACGTGGCAGTAATCGGCTAGGCCTGTTCGGCGCGGAGCCCGATTGGTGGGGACCCGATTGGTGGGGAGCGGCATATGAACGCACTGGGAATCGACATCGGCGGCTCGGGGATCAAGGGCGCCCCCGTGGACACCGCCACTGGGACACTGCTCGCGGAGCGCCTGCGAATACCGACGCCCAGTCCCTCGGCCCCCGGCCCCGTGGCCGAGGTCGTCCGGGACATCATCCGCCACTTCGACTGGACCGGCCCGGTCGGGGTGACCTTCCCCGGCGTCGTGGTGAACGGCGTCACCACGACCGCCGCCAACGTCGACCACGCCTGGATCGGCCTCGACGCGCGCGCCCTGTTCACCGAGGCGGGCGGCCTCGGCGTCATCGTCCTCAACGACGCCGACGCGGCGGGCCTCGCCGAGGCCGCCTTCGGCGCCGGCCGGGACCAGGACGGCCTGGTCGTCACCCTGACCTTCGGCACCGGCATCGGCAGCGCGCTGATCATGGACGGCCGTCTCATCCCCAACACCGAGTTCGGGCACCTGGAGCTGGACGGGCACGAGGCCGAGCACCGCGCGTCCGACCACGCCCGCGAGGCGCACGGCCTGAACTGGGAGAAGTGGGCCCACCGCGTCCAGAAGTACCTGGAGCACATCCAGATGCTCATGTCGCCGGCGGTGATCGTCATCGGCGGTGGAGTCAGCAGGAAGGCCGACAAGTTCCTGCACTACATCGACCTGCCCGGGACCAGAGTCGTGCCCGCCGCGCTGCTGAACAACGCCGGGATCATCGGGGCCGCGCTCGCCGCCGCCTCGGCCGCCGCGCCCAGCGGCCACTGCTGAGACGGGCCGCACGGCGCGCCGGTCCGGGGCGGCCCGCGCGGTCCCTCCGTGGCCGCAGGAGGTCACGGAGACCGGCGCAATCATGACGTGCTTCTGTGTTTGCACGTGATCCTGAGGGCACCTATCGGGGTGGGTGAGAAGGAGGAACCGTGAAGGTGACCATCGCATTGCGCTTGCCCAGGGACGCGGCGAGCGTGTCCGTCACCCGGCAGATTCTCGGCGCCGAGCTGGAGGTCCTCGGCGTCGAGCGTCACATCACCGAGGACGTGCAGCTCATGCTGACCGAGGCGTGCTCCAACGTCATCCGGCACGCCACCGAGGGCGACGAGTACACGGTCAGCGTCGAGCTCGTGGACGACAGATGCCTGATCACCGTGGTCGACACCGGACGGGGGTTCGATCCGGAGAAGATCCGTCCCGGCCTGCCGCTCGCCGAGCACGGCCGCGGGCTCCAGATCATGCGCGCGCTCGCGGACGATGTGCGGTTCATGAACCGTCCCCGGCAGGGGGCGATCGTCTGCCTGGAGAAGACCCTGAAGTTCACCGCCGACTCGCCCGGCCATCTGCTGAGCGCGCGCTGAGCCCCCCGGCGGGCGGCGCTGAGAACCCCTACGGGCGGATGCCGAGAGCGCTCGCCGCGACCCGCGCCGGTGACCTCACATGCCGGAGCACCCCGGGGTCGCCGCTAAACCGTTGGCGAAGACCCCGGGCGGGTTGCTTATCCTTGCCGGTGGCGGCTGTTCGACGGGACGGCCGGGAAAGCGACCATGGGATCTTCTTCGGTGACATCGCCCCTGACCGGCCTGCGCGAACGCCTGCCCGCGCTGATGCTGCGCGACGAGATCAGGCTGCGCCGCCGCATCGACGGCGCGCGCAAGGTGCGCGACCACAAGGCGCTGAGGGCCATCGCCGACCAGGTGACCGGCCAGATCGAGGCGGCCGAGGCCCGGGTGGAGGCGCGGCGGGCCCTCGTCCCCCCGCTCACCTATCCGGAGAACCTGCCGGTCAGCGCCCGCAGGGACGACATCCTCGAAGCCGTGCGGGACCACCAGGTGGTCATCGTCGCCGGTGAGACCGGGTCGGGCAAGACCACGCAGATCCCCAAGATCTGCCTGGAGCTCGGCCGGGGCGTCAAGGGCCAGATCGGCCACACCCAGCCGCGCAGGATCGCCGCCCGGACGGTCGCCGAGCGCATCGCCGAGGAGCTCGCCATCCCGCTCGGCGGCGCCGTCGGGTACAAGGTGCGCTTCACCGACCACTCCGGGGACGACACGCTGGTCAAGCTGATGACCGACGGCATCCTGCTGGCCGAGATGCAGCGCGACCGCCTCCTGTCCCGCTACGACACCCTGATCATCGACGAGGCCCACGAGCGCAGCCTCAACATCGACTTCATCCTCGGCTACCTGAAACAGCTCCTGCCCCGGCGTCCCGACCTCAAGGTGATCATCACCTCGGCCACCATCGACCCCGAGCGCTTCTCCCGCCACTTCGGCGACGCCCCGATCGTCGAGGTCTCCGGGCGCACCTACCCCGTCGAGGTCCGCTACCGCCCGATCACCGACGAGCAGGAGGACCAGGCGCAGGCGATCGTCGACGCCGTGGACGAGCTGTGCGCCGAGGGGCCCGGCGACATCCTGGTCTTCCTCAGCGGCGAGCGTGAGATCCGCGACACCGCCGAGGCGCTGAAAGGCCGAAAAGAGGAGGTCCTGCCGCTGTACGCGCGGCTGTCGGCCGGCGAGCAGCACCGCGTCTTCCAGTCCCACCGCGGGCGCAGGATCGTCCTGTCCACCAACGTCGCCGAGACCTCCCTCACCGTCCCGGGCATCAAGTACGTCATCGACCCGGGCTTCGCCCGCGTCTCCCGCTACAGCCACCGGCTCAAGGTCCAGCGCCTGCCCATCGAGCCCATCTCGCAGGCGTCCGCCAACCAGCGCAAAGGCCGCTGCGGCCGCACCTCCGACGGCATCTGCGTCCGCCTGTACGCCGAGGAGGATTTCCTCGGGCGGCCGGAGTTCACCGACCCCGAGATCCTGCGCACCAACCTCGCCTCGGTCATCCTCCAGATGACCACGCTCGGCCTCGGCGACATCACGGCCTTCCCGTTCGTCGAGCCGCCCGACCAGCGGCAGGTGAAGGACGGCGTCAACCTGCTGCACGAGCTCGGCGCCTTCGACGACGACCGCCGGCTCACACCCATCGGCGGCAAGCTCGCCCAGTTCCCCGTCGACCCGCGCCTGGCCCGCATGGTGCTGGCCGCCGACGCCAACGGCTGCGCCGCCGAGGTCATGGTCATCGCGGCGGCGATGTCCATCCAGGACCCGCGCGAGCGGCCCGCCGACAAGCAGGCCCAGGCCGACCAGAAGCACGCGCGCTTCGCCGACAAGGAATCCGACTTCCTCACCTACCTCAAGCTGTGGGACCACCTGCGCGAGCAGCAGAAGGAGCTGTCCTCCAGCCAGTTCCGGCGCATGTGCAAGGCCGACTACCTCAACTACCTGCGCGTCCGCGAGTGGCAGGACATCTACAGCCAGCTCCGGCACGTCGCCACGGGCATGGGCATCACGCTCAACTCCACCCGCGCCGAGGCATATCCGATCCACGTCTCGCTGCTGGCGGGCATGCTGTCCCACATCGGCGTGATGGACGTCGAGAAGAACGAGGAAGGCTCGCGCCGCCGCGCCATGCGCGAGTACATCGGCGCGCGGGGCGCCCGGTTCGCCATCTTCCCCGGCTCGGGGCTGTTCAGGAAGCAGCCCCGCTGGGTCATGGCCGGCGAGCTGGTCGAGACCTCGCGCCTGTGGGCGCGCGTCGTCGCCAAGATCGAGCCGCAGTGGATCGAACCGCTCGCCGGGCACCTCGTCAAGCGCACCTACAGCGAGCCGCACTGGGAGAAGAACCAGGGCGCCGTCATGGCGCATGAGAAGGTCACGCTGTACGGCGTGCCGATCGTCGTGGAACGCAAGGTCCCCTACGGGCGCATCGACCCCGAACTGTCCCGCGACCTGTTCATCCGGCACGCCCTGGTCGAGGGCGACTGGGAGAGCAACCACCGCTTCCTGAAGGACAACCGGCGGCTGCTGTCGGAGGTCGAGGAGCTCGAGACCCGCGCCCGCCGGCGCGACATCCTTGTCGACGACGAGACGCTGTTCGACTTCTACGACAAGCGCATCCCCGAGGACGTCGTCTCGGGCCCTCACTTCGACACCTGGTGGAAGCGCAAGCGGCAGGACGAGCCCGAGCTGCTCACGTTCACCGCCGACATGCTCATCAACGCGGGCGCCGACGCCGGCGACCTGCACCAGGCGTACCCGGACGCGTGGCGGCACCTCGGCCAGCGCATGCGCCTCACCTACCAGTTCGAGCCGGGCGCGGACGCCGACGGCGTGACCGTCCACATACCGCTGCAGGTGCTCAACCAGTTCGAGGGCGACGGCTTCGACTGGCAGGTCCCCGGCCTGCGCGAGGAGCTGGTCACCGAGATGATCCGCTCGCTGCCCAAGCCGCTGCGCCGCAACTTCGTCCCCGCGCCCAACTACGCCCGGTCCGTCCTGCAGAACGTCACGCCCGGTCAGGAGGCGGTCGCCGAGGCCGTGTCCCGCGAGCTGCTGCGGCTCACCGGCGTCCGCGTCCCGCCGGACTCCTTCGACCCGGCCCGCCTGCCCGACCACCTGCGCGTCACCTACCGCGTCGTGGACGAGCGCAAGCGCACCGTCGGCGAGGACAAGGACCTGGAGGCGCTGAAACGCCGCCTCGCCCCCAAAGTGCGCGCCACGCTGTCGCGCGCCGGCGAGGAGCTCGAACGCTCCGGCCTGCGCGCGTGGAACTTCGGCGACCTGCCCAAGCTGTTCGAACAGGGCCGCGTCAAGGCGTACCCGGCGCTGGTGGACGAGGGCGCCTCGGTCGCGATCCGCGTCTTCGAGACCGAGGCCGAGCAGCGGGCCGCCATGTGGAAGGGCATGCGCCGGCTCGTCCTGCTCGACGTGACCTCGCCCGCCAAGGCGATCCTGCGCGGGCTGAGCACCCAGCAGAAGCTCGCCCTCAGCCACAGCCCCCACCGCGACGCCGCCGACCTCTTCGAGGACTGCGTGACGGCCGCGGCGGACAAGCTCATCGCCGACGCGGGCGGCCCGGCCTGGACGCCCGCCGACTTCCGGCGCGTCCACGACCACGTACGCGCCGAGCTGTACGACACCACCGCCGAGGCCGTGTCCCGCGTCGAGCGCATCCTGGTCGTCTGGCAGGGGGTGCGCGGCACGCTCGCCGCGATGAAGAGCCCCGCCGACGCGCTGGAGGAGATCGACGAGCACCTGTCCACGCTCGTCTTCCCCGGCTTCGTCACCGAGACCGGGTACCGCCGCCTGCCCGACCTCCAGCGCTACCTGCGGGCCGTCGAACGCCGCCTCGAGAAACTCCCCGACGACCCCTACCGCGACCACGAGCGCATGCTCCAGCTCGACGAGATCCGCCTGGCGTACGAGGACCTCCTCACCCGCCTCCCCGAGCCCCGCCGCTCCGAGGACGCGGTGGTGGAGATCCGCTGGATGCTGGAAGAGCTACGCGTCAGCTACTTCGCCCAAACCCTCGGCACCCCGTACCCCATCTCCGACAAACGCATCCGCAAGGCCATGGACCGCCTCACTCCATGACCCCGCCCGGTCGCGCCCGCTGCGGTCACGTACGGAAGCCTCACATCGAGTTCTCGAGGGGTCCATGGGCGAGGGGAGGATGCCCGTTGAGGATCTTGGAGTGAAGCTCCCGCACGTGGTGTCCGGGTTTGACCCCGGTCTGGTCGACGAGAGTGCGACTCAGTCGGTGGTAAGCGTCCAGGGCCTCGGATTGGCGTCCGGAACGATATAGAGTCAACATGAGCTGGGCATGGCCGCGCTCGCGTAGGGGATGCCTGGCGGTGTGGGACAGCAGATCACCGATGGTGTCGTTATGGCGGTCGAGCGCGAGCTTGACGTCGATCAGATCCTCCGACACGGTCAGGCGCTCGTCCTCCAGGCGACGAGCCCAATCCGCCAGCTCTCCTCTGAGGTCGAGTCCATGGAGTACCTCCCCCCGCCACATGCTCAGCGCCTGCTCGAACAGCCGGCTCGCGCCGACCAGATCGTGATCACGGACGGCTTGCCTCCCACCTGCGGCCAGGCGGCCGAAGGCCGTGGCATCCAGACTGTCCGGCTCCATGACGAGGAGATAGCCGTTTCCGGCAGTGCGGACAGGGAGGCTGCCCGGCGTCAGCACGGCTCGGAGCATCGCCACGTAGGTCTTGAGATTGCTCCTCGCGGACTTCGGCGGTTTGCCGTGCCAGAGCCAGTCGATCAGACGATCGGCGGGGATCGGCAGGTTGGCCTTGAATAATAGCAGCGCGAGCAGAACCCGAGGCAGCCCTTGGGCGATCTGCAGTACCTCGCCCTCGTCGTTTCGCACCAGGATCGGTCCAAGCACCTCGAACAGCACGGCTCTCCTGAGGGAAAGGGCCCACGACAAGACTTGTTGATCTCTAGCGTGAACCTTAAAGGATGCTGTGACTGCCAGTAAACCGGGATGATTGCGGCAGAACGGCCCCGAAGGGGCGTCGCCGGTGTGCCTTCAATGTGCCTTCGATGTGCCCGTGATCATTACCGTGCTGTGCGTATGCCCTTGCCCAGCTACGTACGGAGTGTAGATGGTCTTCTCGCGGCTCAAAATCAGGGCAAGACAAACCCGGACAATCGCAGCCGGCATGGTCATCGCGCTGGCGGTCACCACGATCGCAGGCGCTCCCGAAGCGGTGGCCGCAGACAAGGCGCGCGCAGCTGCAGTGGCTGCGGCCAAGGCGACCTCTACACAAGAGCAGGTCACCGAGCGCCCCGACATGACGTCGGCCGGGTTGGCCGCTCGTCTGCAGAACTCTCGCGTGGAGGTGACCTCTGAGCGCACCGAGGAGTCCACGTCCTGGATCAATCCCGATGGGACCGTGACAACGGAGATCAACTCCGGGCCTATCCGCGTCAAGCGCGGAGATGGCTGGGTGCCGATCGACACCACGCTCATCCAGGAAGGTAACCGCCTGGTTCCCAAGGCCGCTGTTGCCGACATCGACTTCAGCGCGGACGGTTCTGGCGCCTTCGCCTCGATCGCTGACGACACCACGGTGAAGGTCAACGGCAAGCGCAAGGGCAAGGCGCGCCGCTTAGGCCTGAAGTGGGCGGGTCAGTTGGGCAGGCCGGAGGTTTCGGTAGCACCTTGACGTGGCGTGATGTCGCGCCGGGTGCTGATCTGGTCGTGCAGGCGCAGGCGCAGGCGCAGGCTCGTGGTTTCGTGCATTTCGTGGTCTTCCGGGAGCGGCCCACCGGCCCGGTGGAGATCAAGCTGCCGATGGAGCTGTCAGGAGTGCAGTTCGGCCAGCGCGCCGACCATGGTCTGCAGCTTGCCGACGATTCCTCGGGCAAGGTGATCGCCGCCGCTCCCGCGCCGCAGATGTGGGACGCCGCCGCGGAGGAGTCCCCCGATCAGGGCAAGCGTGCCGAGGTGGCCTCCGAGATCGTCAACGGGCCGGACGGGCCTGCGTTCGTCCTCAAGCCGGACACCGGGTTCATGGCCGACCCGGCCGTGCAGTTCCCGGTCACGGTGGACCCGTGGATGAACCTGACCCTGCAGACCGACACCTTCGTCTCCGACGACTACCCCAGCTCACAGACCGGCGCCACCTGGCTGCACGCGGGCAAGTTCGGCACGGGTACCAAGACCGCACGCACCTACCTGCAGTTCGGGCTGAACGGGTTGACCCGCAAGCACATCATGAACGCGGATCTGACCCTGTCGAACTACAAGTCCAACGCCTGCGGCAGCAGCGTGGGATCGGGTGTGCAGGTGCGCCGGGTCACCTCGGCGTGGCAGTCCTCGACGCTGACCCTGGCGGCACAGCCGTCCACGACGACGACCGGCGCGGTCACCAACACCAACGCCTACGGCGACCCGGACTGCGCCGAGAGCACGATGCTGTTCTCCATCGAGAGCATCCTGCAAGCCTGGTCGGACGGCACACCGAACTACGGCCTGCAGATCCGCGCGGTGAACGAGGCTGACGCCACCAACTGGCGGATGTTCCGCTCCTCGGAGAACACCGCCGGCATGCCTGGCCCGAAGATCATCGTCCAGTGGAACTCCTACCCGACCGTGCCCTCAGCCCTGTCGATCACCCCGAGCGCGGGCGGTACCAACGGTGGGACGTTCGTCACCTCGCTGACCCCGACCCTGGCCGGCCTGGTCGGCGACGGCGAATGGGACACCGAGCGGATCGACTTTGAGATCCTGCGTGATCCGGCCTACCCGGCCGAAGGCACCGGGACGGTCTGGTCGGGCGCGGTGAACGGCCTCCAGCAGGGCGAGCTGGGCAAGATCCAGGTCCCGGCGGGCAAGCTCGCCGACGGCAAGCACTACCAGTGGCGGGCGCGCGGGTTCGACGGCACCGACTACTCCCGATCCTGGTCGGCGCTGAAGAGCTTCACCGTCGATGCGACCGACCCGGCCGCTCCCACCGTGAGCGTGGCGTCCTATCCGGCGAACGCCTGGTCGGCCAAGCAGACCCAGCCGGTGACCGCCACCTTGAGCACCACCTCGGCTGACGGCTCGGGCTACTACTGGGGCCTGGACGACCCCTCCGCGCCGAACCTGGCCGCCGACAACGGCGGCGGTGGCCACCCGCTGACCATCAGCATCGACCCCAAGCAGGGCTGGCACACCCTGTACGTCAAGACCCGCGACATGGCCCTGCGCACCTCGACGGTCACCGCCTACAACTTCGGCGCGGGAGTCGGTCAGGTCACCAAGCCGCTGGACGAGGACCGCACCCAGGCCGCGATCGCCCTGGCCGCTGTAGCGGCCCCCGACCGCACCGGCGTACGGTACGAGTACAAGGCCGACGTCAAGACCGACGCCGCCTGGTCACCGATCCCCACCACCGATGTGACTGTACCGGGCTCTGCCACCCCCATTGCCGCCTGGCCCGTGACACGGACCAACACGAGCCAGCCGTTCGCCGAGCTGTACTGGGACGTCGCCCACACCATGCGCAGCGCCGGTCGTGGTGACGGTCCGGTCGCGCTGCGGGCCTGCTTCACCAGCGGCACCGCCGACGACTGCTCCGATGCGGTCGGCTTCACCCTGGAACGAACCGCCTTCGGCGCCTCCTACGCGACCACGGCTCTCGGCCCCGGGACCGCCGCCCTGCTCACCGGTGACTACTCAGTCGGCGCGACGGACGTCAGTGCGTTCGGACTGTCGGTGTCCCGGGGCCACACCACCCTGGCCCCCGCAACCGTCACCGGCGCAGGCGGGGTGTTCGGACCAGGCTGGACCGCCTCCTTCCCCACCGGCAGTTCGGCCGTCGCCGGCAGCCAGTTCGAAGACCACACCGACAAGGGCTACGTGCTCTTCACGGGTCCTGACGGCTCTCAGCTCACCTACACCAAGCAGGCCGACGGCACCTACCAGGGCGTCTCCGACGCCACCGACGGGTCTACGGTGGTCAAGGACTCACCCACCCAGTTCGCCCACACCGATACCTTCGGGGACAAGACAACCTTCAAAGCAGCCGCGGTGGCCCCGACCGCCCCCGCACACCTCTTCGCCGCCACGGCAGCTCCCACGGTTGCGTCGGTCAACGAGCCCGACCCGCTGGAGATCGGGGTGAAGTTCACCGCCGACCAGCCAGGACTCATCACGGGAGTGCGTTTCTACAAGGGACCAGGCAACACCGGAACCCACATCGGCAACCTGTGGACCACCGCCGGGCAGAACCTCGCCACCGGGACGTTCACCGGCGAAACCGCATCGGGATGGCAGACGCTCACCTTCACCGCACCGGTTCAAGTGAGTCCTGGCACGACGTATGTGGCGTCCTACTTCGCTCCGGCGGGACACTATTCCTTCGACGACAACTTCTTCGCTGCGGCCACCGACAGCCCGCCGCTGCACGCCCCGGCCACCGCGGACGTGTACGGCGGCAACGGCGTCTACGGCTACGGGACGGCCTCCACCTTCCCCTCCGGGAGCTACCACGGCGGCAACTACTGGGTGGACGTGGACTTCGTCCCCAACCAGGGGGCACCTGATCCCGCCCTGCCGACCGTGAGCACCACCAGCCTGTTCGGCGTGGCCGCCACCCCGGGAACCGCGGCCTCCACCGACCCCGACCCGGTCGAGTTGGGGGTGAAGTTCACCGCCGACCAGCCCGGATTCATCACCGGGGTACGTTTCTACAAGGGGCAAGGAAACACCGGAACCCACATCGGGAACCTGTGGACCGCGTCAGGTCAGAAGATCGCCACCGGCACGTTCACGGAGGAGACGGACTCGGGCTGGCAGACCCTCACCTTCCCCGCACCGATCCGGGTGACGTCGGGCACAACGTACATCGCGTCCTACTTCGCTCCCGCCGGGCACTACTCCTTCGACGGTAACTATTTCGCGTCGACGAAGGACAGCCCGCCGCTGCACGCGCCGGCCACCAGCGCGGTGTACGGCGGCAACGGCGTCTTCTCCTACGGCAGCGCCTCCCAGTTCCCCACCAGTTCCTACGGCGGCGGCAACTACTGGGTCGACGTCAACTTCGCTTCTGACTTGACCCGATGGGTCGTCAGCCGTGTCGATGAACCCGGCCAGGAGAACACCACCACCTATGCGCTTGACGGGCAAGGACGGGTAACCCGCATGCTCGCCCCGGTTCCGGCAGGAGTGGACTGCTCCGCAAGCCTGGTCGCAGGCTGCAAGACGCTCGACATCACCTACGCCTCCGCCACCACGGCAACGGGCATCGCCTCCGGCTGGGGTGACTATGCCGGGCTGGTCAAGTCGATCTCATACACGGCCTATGACCCCGCAACCTTGGCGATGAAGTCCACGATTGTCGCCACCTACGGGTATGACTCCACCGGGCACCTGCGCACGGTGACCGACCCCCGCCCCAATCTGACGGTCACCTACTACTACGACGGCGCGGGCCGGATCTCGCAGATAACCCCGCCCGGGGTCAACCCCTGGCGGATGGACTACGACACCTCCGGCCGACTGGCCGATGTCCAGCGCGAGGCAGGCGCCACGGACATCGTCCAGGCGGTGTCGTACGGTGTGCCGATCAACTCGCCGGTGGACGTGACCGGGGCGACGGCCGCGACCTGGTCGCAGACCTCTGACCTGCCTCGGACCGGTACGGCGGTCTTCCCCGCCTGGCACGTGCCTCCGCAGGCCGGGGACGGCTCCTACACTCCCGCCTCCGGCGACTATCCGTACGCGTCCCTGACGTACATGGACGTCAACGGCCGCGCCGTCAACACGGCGACGTACGGCGCCAGCGCCTGGCAGGTCTCGACGACCCGGTACGACGACAACGGCAACACCGTGTGGGACCTGAGCGCGGGCAACCGGGCCGAGGCCCTCGCGCCCACCACTTCGACGGACGCCTACGTGGCCGGGCGCACCAGCAGCGCCGAGCGCGCCGACCTGCTGGCCACCCTCACGACCTACAACGACGATGGGGACGCCCTGACTGGCGACGGCCCCGCCCACCAGGTGATGCTCGCCGACGGCACGCTCGTGTCCGCCCGCCAGCACACCAACTACACCTACGACGAGGGCAAGCCCGACCCCGATGTCGACTACCACCTCGTCACGACCACGACCGTCAAGCCGCTGGTCGTCAACGGCGCTGGCACGGTCGCGTCGGCCGATACCCACACCGAGAAGACGGGCTACGACCCGATCGTCTCCGGCGGCCCCTCTGGCTGGGACCTCTTCCAGCCCACCAGCCACAAGACCGTCGTCGCAGGCGGCACCGACATCGTGCAGAAGGTCCACTACGACGACGCCGGACGCCAGATCGAGCGGCGCATGCCGTCCTCCTCGGGCTCCGATGCGGGCACGACCACGACGACCTACTACACCGCCGCCGCCAACTCCTCGTACCCGTCGTGCGGCGGGAAGCCGCAGTGGGCCGGACTGATGTGCCGCGCCGCTCCCGCCGCCAACCCCTCCAGCGGAGGGACGCTGCCAGTCACCACAGTCACCTATGGCTACTGGGGCCAGACCGCCCAGACCGTCGAGACGTCGGGGTCGGCGACCCGAATGTCGACGGTCACGGTCGACTCCGCAGGCCGTACGGCCGCGACCAGCGTGACCGAGACCGGCGCCGGCAGCACCGCACTGCCGGATCGCACCTACACCTACGACAGCGCCACCGGCCTGCAGACCGGGGTCACCGCCGACGGAGTCTCGGTCACGACCGCCTACGACGCGCTCGGCCGGGCGTACTCGACCACGGACGCCGACGGCAACACCGCTGTCACGACGTACGACCCGACGGGCCGGGTCGCCACGGTGAACGATGGCAAGGGCACCTACACCTACACCTACGACGGCACCGACGCCGCCGGAAAGGCCGAACGGCGCGGCCTGCCCACCGGCATCGCCGTCTCCACCATCGGCTCGTTCACCGCCGCTTACGACGCGGCGGGCAACCTGGTCAAGCAGGTGTACCCGAACGGCCTGACCGCCACCAGCGGGTGGGACGATACCGGCAAGCAAACCAGCCTGACCTACGCCAAGTCGGGCACGAACTGGCTGGCCTTCACCGCGATCCCCGACGCCAACGGCCGGACGGTGGAGACGGCCGGGCCGAACGGCAGCCTGCAGCACTACAACTACGACACCGCCGGGCGGCTGACCCAGGTGTCGGACACCTACAACCTGTCGTGCGAGACCCGCACGTACGGGTTCGACGTGGACACCAACCGCACCTCGCAGGCCAGTTACCCGGCGGCCGACGACGGGTCGTGCTCGACCTCGACCACCCCGACGACGGTGACCCATACCTTCGACTCGGCGGACAGGATCACCGATTCTGGGTACTCCTACGACGCGTTCGGCCGTACGACCGCCGTCCCAGCGGGATCCACGGCCAACAGCGCGGCGGTCACGGTCGGCTACTACGCGGGCGACATGGTCAGGACCCTCACCCAGGCGTCGACGACCAAAACCTTCACCCTCGACCCGCTCGGCCGCGTCCGCCAGACCACGTCCTCGGTCGGCACGCAGACCAACCATTACACGGGTGGCGGAGACTCGCCGGCCTGGATCAGCGAGGCGAATGGCACCTGGACCCGCAACGTCACCGCGTTCACCGGTCTGGAGGCCACGCAGACCAGCGGCGGCATTCTCACGCTGCAACTCACGAACCTGCACGGGGATGTCGTCGCGACCTGCGCCGATAGCAGTAGTGCCACAGGGGTGGACAGTTACTCCGAACAGAACGAGTATGGCCTCGATCGAGCTGTCAACACCAGTGACCGCTATGAGTGGTTGGGAGGTGCCCAACGAGCCAGCGACACGGTCGCCGACATCGTCCTCATGGGCGTGCGCCTCTACAACCCCGCCACCGGCCGATTCCTCCAGGTCGACCCCGTGGCCGGCGGCAACGCCAATGCCTACGACTACTGCAGCGCAGACCCCGTCAACTGCCGAGACCTCGACGGCAGGTTTGCCTGCGGTTTCTCCTGGAGCGCGTGGAAGTGTTGGGCGATTGCGGGCCCTGCAGGCGCCGCGGTGGTCGCCGCCTGCGGGCTCATTCCTGGCCTGGCTGCGTCAGGATGGTTGTGTGTATCACTGGGCGGAGGCGTGACCGGCGCTGTCGCGCAATGGTACAAGGACAACTGGAAGTGGAACAGCAAAGCCATATGGGATGCCTTCGTCGAAGGATTCGGTGAAGCTCTCGGTGCCTGGGCGGCCAGCAAACTCATAAAAGGCCTAGGCTGGCTCATAAAGGTCCTCAAGAATAATACCGTACGGTCTGTTCTCGGATGGATACTCAGCAAGGTCAAGCTCATCGGAGCCGCAGGTAAGCATCACAACACAAAACTGCTCAGGGACTAGGCTCGTGTAGCTGACCCTGGAACCCGGCCAAGGAGGCCGCGAACAGCGTCTCCCTGGCCGGACTTCATTATCCGGAGGCGCGATGGTCTGTTGCTGAGAGAGGAAACGGGTAGCGATCGGCCCTCACCGTGCGGGCCGATCGGAGTTGCACGGTATAGCGCCTCTTAGGGATGAAAGATGAAACGTGAACCGTGGTGGGTGTACTTGGTGTATTTCCTAGGAGCCGTGGCGCTGGCGGCATTCCTTTTTCTTATGGACAGATGGAAGGGTCATGGCGCGGCGGTCATCGCCAGCGTGGCGATGGCCGCCGGCCTGTACGATTCCGCCCGGAAACGTAAGCGCAACAAGTGAACGGCCGCGCCTGTGTGAAGGGAGAATTCACGGCCTGCAGGCAGGGGCCGCCGCGTTTTCTCTGTCTGGATCGGTGCCGCGTTCTCGCGCTCGCCTGACTCGTTCTGAGTATCCATTTCGGTTGGGTGGCCCCGGTAATGGCCGGCCTGGATCGGTGAGGTCAACGGGACGTGGACGCGCAATATCACGGTATTCGCGTGGTTCGAGGCGACGCAGTCCAGTGGCGGCACGCTCACGCTGCAGCTTACGAACCTGCACGGGGACGTTGTCGCCACCTGTGCCGATGCCGGTAGTGCCACAGGCGTGGACAACTACGCGGAACAGACCGAATATGGCCTCGACCGCGCAGCCAACACTAGCGACCGCTATGAATGGCTGGGAGGCGGCACGTTTCATTGCCAAACAAAAAGAGCGCAAGGCGCGAAAGAATGTCTGATGAAGTTCCTTCGCTTCCTGCCGGTGAAGCGAAGGAACAGTTTGGCCTCGGATGTGCGACCACTATGGCGCTGGTCGGTCTCGTCGTCGCCGTCAGCGGTTTCTTGGCGCTTGGGCCGTCGTTGCGGGCGTTGATGGGCGAGGGGACTCGGGGCATGCTGACGGTCCAGACCCGAGATTGCAACATAACGTTGTGCAACTGGAGCGGCTCATTCGTCTCGGACGACCGGCGGCTTCAGCTCGCTCACGTGGAGACCGCCGACTTGGCCGGCGGCACGCGGCCGGGTGAGCACGTCGCCGTGATCGACGTGGACGGCAACATCTACGGAGCCGAGGGCTCGACCGAATGGCTCGGTGACGCCGGTGCGACCCTCGTAGGCATTCTCGTCATCACTTGGACGATCTGGGGCTGGTGGTCCTCGGGCCATTCGCTACAAGTGCGGCTATGGGCGCCGCGACGCCGGGCCCGTGGGGGCCGCCACGCCCGGCCACTCCAGTGACGACCGCGATCGGTGAGGTGAGGAAGCGGCGGCAGCTATCCGGCTCTGTCGATTGGTTTACGCGTTGCCCGCTGTCTCACCCTTCTTTGGCGTCCCATGCAGAGCTTGCGGCCCTGCCCGGGGCACCAGAGGACCTTTCTAGTCAGGGGATTCGCCAATTCATGCAAAGTTAGGCGCGTATTCGCAAGACGCTTTAGGCTCTAAATGGAATCGGAGACGGAAGTCGACGGCCGCTCAGCCTGGGTTTTGCCGCTACGTGAGATATCTGAGGGGGTTTCCGGGGGAGAGTGCGAAGATCGATAGAAAATCTGAGCCTGAATGGTACGGAGTGCGATGCGTATTCCATCATCGCGACCTGGGCGCATATGAAGAACGTATAACAATTTGGAGGGCTGCTCGTTTCGCGGAGGCGATTCGGCTGGCCGAAAGTGAAGCAATGCAGTATGCAAGCACACTAATTAACGTCCGCTACGTGGGACTTTCTCAGGCGTATCACATATCGGATGATCTTGACGAGGGGGTGGAAGTGTTTTCATTAATGCGCACCAGCAATCTGGCGCCGTCTGAATATGTCGATACCTTCTTTTCTGAAGGAGGTGAGCGGCAGCGTGCTCAACCTTAACTAAGCCCAGGGCCCCGCGAGTTGACGTTTTGACCGGACGCGTTCAACGGCGGACCTCGTCCAGGTTGGTAATGGGTTGCCAAGCAGCCAAAAGAGGGGGCACGGCTCCCGAGGATCAGAGATCTCTGACGCCATCTGATCCAAGCTCGACTTTGGCCATCTTCGCGATCTTGAGGAACGTTACCGGCCTGGGTGGCCTAGGTGCGATCCAGACGAACGGCGGCATCACCAGTCTGCAACTGGCGAACCTGCACGGTGACGTCGTAGCCACCTGCGACTCCGGCATCGGCGCGACCGGTATCCAGGCCTATTTCGAACAGACCGAGTACGGCTCAGCCCGTCCCGACGCCACCAACCCACGTGCTACTCCTGGCTCGGTACTGCCCATCGTTCCTTCGGCACCCTGGCCGGCTTCGCCCTCATGGGCGTCCCAGTGGCGTCCACACCCAACCGAAAGTCAGGTACGCCTCCGATAAGAAGTCGGGCATCTTCTGCGCGAATGGGAGATGGTGCAAGATTTCGACGTGGGGGTGCGTCATAGACTACTATCTGGGCATCCAGGTAACGGTCAAAGGCGCAGGAGCTCCATCCTCAATGACGACAAATGGCTAAACGACAGACTTGGATCCTGTCTATACGGATCGCAGTCGTCGCTCTACTGATGCTGCTCGGGTGGTGGCTGGTCTCCAGTCCCTCTCCAGCGCGCGACGCCCGCCAAGAAATTCAACCTTCGCAGGGTACACGCTAGGTGGAAGCGGGCAGCTGCCGCGCCCGCGAGTAATTCACCGATAGCTTGATCAGCACGGGTTGCCGGTCGCTGGGGCGTGCACGTCCCGGCGACCGGCGATGTTTCGGCCCGACGAGAGCGTCACGAGGGTGGCTGCGAAGAACCATTGGCTGCACGTGGTCGTCACGGCGACGCTGACCGCCTACCATATCGAGGGCTGGGTGAACGCCGAGAAGGAAAGGTGTAGGGGAAGCACTTTAGAGGCGCGGGAAGTGGTCGATCGAGCACAGCTCACCGAGTTGGAGCGCCGCGTCAAAGATGGTTGGATTTACGTGCTCGGGAGATCCTCTTGGGGTTCAGCGGTAGGCGGAGACTTATTGTCGAGATCGCCATCTCTGGTGTGGTGTACGTCCTTGTGATTTTGGCGGCCGGGCTGCTATTGGATTTTCGGGCGGCTGCTGCAATCGGGGTGTTCGTGGCTTTGATCTCGATACTGTCCATCGGTAAAAGATTGTGGCAGTGTAGGCACAAATCCTGATTCCAAGGCTCGGCCTGATCGCAGTCGATCACACCTGGTATTGGTGACCGTGCTCCTGTCGGCCAACTCGTACTTGTAGGAGAGCGTCCGATTCCCTGGGCGCTTACGGCAAGTCTATGCCTCGGTCTTGGCGTGATATTTGCATTGACTTTCATTATCTCGGCATTGTTCGAACGGTGCAGGCAGAGGCGTTACGGGATTACGAAGGGTGGCGCCGCGGCTCGGACTGGGAAGAAACCGCTGATCGTCTTCTGGAGAAGATTTATCCACCGAGGTCCAGTATGGCCGGGCCGTCCATGGAAAGGGTGACGGAGTACGTGCAGAAGAGATGGTGTCCCTTTTCAGTGGTGGGAGGTGGCGCTGTTCTCGCTGCCCTTTGGCGGGCCAGGGAAAGCGTCATGCTGAGAAGGCGGTCGTTTGCGATCGGCGTGGCTGTCGCCGCTGTTTCCGGTGTCCTGATGTCCGCCGAGGCGTGGCTGCGTCGATGGCAAGTAAGCCGGACGAGAAGAGGATATCGGTGGTGAGATTCCTGTTGAGGTCGATATGGTTCGGAGGTGGAGCTTTTCTGGTCGTGATGCTCGACCTCCGGGTCGCCGGTAGGTCGACCGCCGATTGGCTTTTGCCGTCGCTCTCGTTCGCTGGACTGGGGGTCGCGGTGGCCGGATTAGTCGAGTTGAGACACCGCAGGAAGCGTGAAAAGGATATTTCCTCGAGCTGAGTCCAGAAGCTTCAGGTGTCAACGGCGGCTGAATGTTGGATCTGGCGCACGTTTCGTGATCCGGCGCATCGGAGCAGAGTCTGCCCGCGTAGCAGGGTGGGGCGGTGGCGGACGCTAACGTGTGCTCAGGGGAGTTCGACTCGTCCAGAGGGACAGGCGCGGGCACCCAGCTCAAACGAGCCTTTCTCGCCAGGCCCCGCGTGCCAGGTTGATCTCTCCGGTGGGGTCGATGTAGACCCAAGCGCCGAGAAGCGGAAGGCTGCCGTCGACCAGCCATCGGTGACGTATCTCGTCCAGGGCGTTCCAGAGTCGGCGGGGTCCGCTCTGATGGACGGTCGGTGGATCATTGTTGAACGCTTCGGCCCTGGCCCAGGACCCGTCAGGGTGCACCATCCACGCCGTCCGCCGCCCGTCTCCCTCTTCCTCGTAGTAGTGTTTGATGCCGGGAACGGTGACTTCCAGCATGGATTGCAACTCCCACGCCTCCACCACGTTCGTCACCGGATAGCGTCCTTTACCGACCTCTTCTCCCTCTTGGCCGCTGATGACGTCGAAGGCCTCCCACGAGCTGGACGGGTAGTCAGGGCCGACGCGGGTGGTCATGAACCCGGCACGATCCCACTGGACTCGACCGGCCGCGCCCCCGTCCTCGGTCTTGTCGGCCACGACGATGATCGTGGTATCGGCAATGGTGGTCACCAGGCGTCCGCCCGGCCTTAATGCGGTCAGCCAGCTTTCCGGAATCGGCCGCACGGACACCGTCGCCACTATCCGGTCGTACTCCCCAGGCAGCGGCCCTGTCGCGTCACAGGTGACGATCTCTGGCCGCAACCCTATTCCGTCGAGGCGTTCGGCCGCGATCTCCGCCAGGTACGGGTCGACATCGATGCTGGTGACAAGGCTGTCACCCAGCCGCTGCGCGAGCAGGGCGCAGCCGTACCCCGAACCGGTACCGACGTCCAGGACGGCGACGCCGTCGCAGATGTCCGCGTGCCGGAACATCTGCGCGACCAAGCCAGGCAGAGTCGACGACGATGTGGGCTTCCCGGAAGGGTGATCCTCAAGCTGTGCTTGATCCGCGTGA
The DNA here is from genome assembly GCF_040683095.1 of Sphaerisporangium sp. NPDC051017. Classification (NCBI taxonomy): domain Bacteria; kingdom Bacillati; phylum Actinomycetota; class Actinomycetes; order Streptosporangiales; family Streptosporangiaceae; genus Sphaerisporangium; species Sphaerisporangium sp. NPDC051017. The sequence continues at coordinate 5,363 of NZ_JBFBCI010000046.1, read as the reverse complement.
AGCGGCCCGACCCTCGTGACCAGAGAAGTGTCACTGTACGCGGCGCTCAGCCACTGCCGCGTGTCGGACGGCCCGTCGTTCAGCGTCCACCCCGAATGGGAACGGCTCCACCATCGGGGCACCAGCAAATGGCGCGGAGTGGTCAGAACCGGCTCACGCCAAGAGGAGGTCGGACGAGTCACCTCATCGGCGAGCCGCGCGGCGTGGTGTTCCCAGTTCATTTCTTCTTCGGATCCTTCGGCGGATTCTTGGGGCTGAGTTCTGGGCCACAGAACCGGGGATTACATGCGGGCTTCTCGGATGGATGACAGTCGTTTCCGTCCTTCTTGGGGCGGCAATCCTCTTTGTCTGGATTGCATTGAGGCCCACCCCGGGGAGCCGGGATCGAGTCAACGAGATCCTTCCATGCCTGTCCGGTCAGGATCTCGGCTAGCGGTCGTTCCTTGACGTTTCCCGCCCGCATCCACCGCGATAGGACGCACGGCCACACATCGCCTGTGGGAGAAACTGCCGCTTGCCCGCGTCCACAGCCCCCGCACAGCTGCGACACATCAGGACGTGTTCTCGCGCCACGCCCGACCCCCCGAAGCCGATCGATGCCGATGCTGGACACTCCCAGCGCCAACAGTTCCGCCTGAGCCTGTTCAACACGCTGCCCGTCGAGAACATCGATGATCCCGGCCCGGACCGGGATCCCGCGCCTCACCGCCTGGGCGATGTTCGCCCGCGTACGGGCATGACTCCCCTCGCGGCCGGTCACAGCCGCGTGCTCGGATGCCCGATCAGAGTAGTAGCTCGTCGCCAGCGACACCCCCGGGGAGACGAGCATGTCCCACCAGTCGGCCCGCACGTGCACCAGGTTACTGAACACCTCCACCGGCAGGCCGCAATCGATCGCGTGCCGAAGAAGCTCCCCGAACTGCGGATGCATCGTCGGCTCGCCCCCGATGAACTGAACGTGCGATACCCCCAGCAACGCAGCCTCAGAGATGGCCGTCTTCCAGTCCTGGGCCGTCATGGTGCCATGGTCACCGTTCGGGCCCGATTCGGCGTAGCAATGCACGCATTCGAGCTGGCAGCTCCCTGTCAGCTCGAATTCCAGGCGCCAGCCGGACAGCGCCGAGCTGTGGGTCGTGTTCGTGAGCATCGTCACCGTGACGTCCTTTCGGTCAACCCCTGCATCGTCGTTCAGTGCAGCCCGGCGCCGCAGAGCCCTGGCCTGAACTGGACAAGATCCGCGAAGGCCAGGAGATCGGAGGCCTGTGGGATTCGAGGTAGCTCCAGGACCTCACAGGTCGAGTGGCGGAGAGCGGCTGTCACGGCGCAGGAAGGCGGTAGAGCGCGGTCGGCAGCGCCCGGCGCGCGTTGGTCGCGCCGCGCACGGTGCGCCCGTTCAGGTCGTCAGCGGACCACGTCCACAGGTCCCGCGGCTGGTCGTCGTCGCGTCGAGGTTAGGGTATCCGGATCACACTGCTCCTCCCGCTTACGTCTGGTGCCAGCACTCCGGCGTTGGGCGCCTTTCTTGTGGCCGATCCGTCACAACCGAGTGCGCGCGGTCCCTGGGAGGGGAGACTGGGGGAGACACGCGGATATCCCGTATTCCCAAGAGGTGCATGCCCGATGACCAATGCCCCGCCATGGGCCGTACGGCTACGTGCCGAGCGGCAACACAGGCTGTGGAGCCTGAAGGACCTGGCCGTGCAGCTACGCGAGGCAGCCGACGAGCACACCCGCGCACGGCTGCCCACCGCCGACAGCCTCCGCCGCATGATCCGCTCATGGGAGGCCGGCCGGCATCATCCTGGCGAGCTGTACGCCCGGCTCTACGCCCGGGCCTTCGGTGTCGACGCCGGGGAGCTGTTCAGCGCCTCCCGGACGCCGATCCCTACGGCGGCCCCCGCGTCGGTCGCTCCCGATCCGGAGCTGTACGAGCGGATCACCGAAGCCGTCGACCAGCCGCGGCGGGTGGACGCGGTCACCGTCGAGTGGCTGGAACGCTGCCTGGCAGAGCATCGCCGCGTCGAGGACACCGTGGGAGGGCGCCCGCTGCTGCCGGTCGTACGTGCCCAGCTCGACATCGTCGCCACCCTGGCGCGCGGCGCTTCAGGGCCGCTCGCTGACCGGACGGTCGCCATGCTGGGCGAGTATGCCCAGTTCATCGCCTGGATGTGTCAGGACTCCGGCGACGCCGCCGCCGCGCTCGCCTGGTACGACCGCTCTCACGGATGGGCGCTGGAAGCCGGTGACGCCTCGCTGGCGTCGACCACGCTCAACATGCGAGCTCACCTGGCATGGAGCCTCGGCGATGCACCGCGCTGTGTACGCCTAGCGGAGGCTTCGCGCTGGCACGATGGGCGGACGACCGTCGGCGTACAGGGGATGGCCGCTCAGATGGCGGCACGCGGCCACGCAGAGATGGGGGACGCTCAACCGGCCCGCCGTCTTCTCCACGAGGCCGAGGAGCTGATCCGGGCCGCCGCAGAGCATCCCGAGGACGAGCCGCCATGGATGTACTTCTATGACGACGGGTGGTTCGACATGCAGCGAGGCATGGCCGAGCTAGCGCTTGGCGACGCCGCTCGAGCCATCGCGTTCCTCGATCGCGGCCTGTCGAGCCTACCGGCGTCCTACCGACGCGATCGGGCCTGGTTTGGCTCCTGCCTTGCCCGGGCGCACGCCGCCGCCGGAGACGTCGACGCGGCCGAGTCGATCGCTCTCACGGTCGCTCCCGACGCCGTGGCGGTCAACCGTTTCGCGCGGCGCGATCTCGGCAAGGTCGCCCAGACTCTCCGAGCTGCCCGCCCCCGAAGCGGCCAGGCCGTCGAGGATGCCCTGCGAGCGACCGCGTAGCTCCTGGAACAGCCTCGCACGCACCGGCGCACTGCTTGTCCACCCTCGCCCGGCCCCCGGCGTCGGCGCCGCCCATACATGATGAGCCGCGGGTGACATCCCCCACGAATGACGCACGCTTAGATCAAGGCGGTACGGAAGACTGACGCCAGCTCGCATCTAGGAACGGCTCAGCGGGACCGGTGGCGTCGCGGGGGCGATCAGGGGGAGGTCGTCGCCGGTGGACAGTAGGGTCGCGATGGCGTATTCCGGCGGTGGGGGGTTGTCCGGGTCGGCGCGGGTCAGGTGCATGCGTTCCTGTTCGAGGTGGTTGCGGGCGTCGGCCAGGGCCGCAGCCGGGGTGAGGGCGGCGCCGGTGGCGAGGGCGGTGTAGAAGCGTGTGGTCAGCAGGGTGGCGTATCTGGCGGTGACCGGTGCCTGCATGGCCAGGACGCGGTCGGCGCCGCGCCGGATCAGCGTCACGGCGGGCGCGTCGCCGCCCGGCCCGGGGGGCACGGCCGCCGCGCATCCGGAGATCACGACGAGGGGCGGGAGATCCCCGGGGCCGATCAGCCCGTCCTGCAGCGGCCGGATCACGTCGCCCGCCTCGGCGTCGGCCGGCGCCGCCGTCAGGTGTTCGGCGGGCAGCTGCTCCTCAGGCGATGTGCTGGGCGCGGACAGGTGTAGGACGTGGTATCGGTCGGTGCGTAGTGCCTCGGCGATCGCGCGCGGGTCGGTGTCCTCCAGGACGCGGACCTCGGCCGCGCCCATGGCCCGCAGGTCGGCGACCGCGTCCAGGGTGGCACGCCGGTCCGTTCCCGGGTCCAGGGCGGCCCATGGGCCGGTGGTCGCGTCCGGGACGCCCCGTGTCCCGGGCTCCCTGGCCGGCGAGCCGTTCCCGGTGGGTGGGGCCACGGCCACGAGGATCTTCAGCGGGCCAGGCGAGGCCGTCGGCGTCCGGTTCGCGGTGGTGGCGATGCGGCGCCGGACGTGGACTCCGGGGACGGTGGCGAGCAGGCGGCCGTCGGGGAGGCGCAGCAGCTCGTACGGCAGCGCGGACGCCGCGCCGTCCGCGCCCTCCACGTCGATCACGACGTCCACCACAGTGCCGAAGCGTGAGTCGTGCAGCAGCCTGGCGATGTGGCGGGTGGTGTCCTCGGTGAGCAGGGCGGCGCACAGCGCACGTCCCGCCTCGATCAGACGCTCCTCGGCCACGCGCGGCGGGGCGTCCATCGCGCGGGCGAGGGTGCCGGAGCCGACGGGGAGGAGGCTCGCGCCGTGCCGCCCGAGGACGGCACCCGCCAGCGTCGCCTCGCAGGAGACCCGCCCGTCCTGCACCGCGACGGCGAGGACCAGCTCGTGGCTGAGCGGCGAACGTGCCCCCGGTCGTGACGCCGCCGGAGGCGCGGGGGAGGCGAGTGGTTCGCTCATCGAGGGCGCGCTTCGCGGGGGAGGGGCCATCAGGGTCCGCATGAGCTTTTCGGTGCCGCGGACGGTGAAATCGGTGACCTCGTAAGGGGCGGACGCGGCGGCGAGGAACTCCGGGATTTCGCCCGCCGAATGCCCAGGTAACAGAACCGGCACGTACTTGAGCGGTGCGCTCGGGTCATTCCGATGGAACGCGTCGCGGATGTGGTGGGCCGCCGATCGCACGTCGTCGCCATCGCCGGTTTCCGCGGTGTCTTCGGCGCGTCGCTTATAGGCGTCCGAGGCGACGACGATGACGAAATCCGCGTCGCGGAGGCGGTCCCGCGTCCACGTGGGCCAGTCCTGCCTGCCCTCGGCGCCGGGGAGGTCGATGCGGGCGTCGATACCATGGCAGCGCAGGAAGATCCAGAGATTGCGCACCGATTCCTCGTGCTCCGTGGAATCGGGTGCGTAGGAAATGAAAACGCGTGGAGCGCTGCTTTCGCCCATCTGACCTCCAGTGTCGGCCGAATAGCATAATCGGCCGCACCACGCGTGCGGGGTCCGCCGGACGCGTTCGCGTTCACCGCGTCATGTCCCGTTATCTCGTCATATTCCTGAGCTGGCGGGTGCCGCAGCGACTGGTTGCGGCGGGCCAGGTTGCGGAAGACCAGGCTGACCCCCTTGCGGAGCACTGAGAGCCAGCTACCTCGCCCAGACCCTCGGCACTCCGTACCCATCTCCGGCAAACGCATCCACAAGGCCATGGCGCAACTGACCCGCTGACCGCCCCATTTCGTCCCGTGGATGCACTCAGCTCAGGAAGATGCCCGTGTCGAGGTCGAAGTCGACGGGGGCGGGGAGGCGCAGGGGCTTGCCCATCGTCACGCGGGTGATGGTTTGGTAGAAACCGTCTTCCGGGTCGCTGAGGACGGTGACCGAGGGCGGTGCGTCCTCCGGGTCGATCACCAGCATCACCGGCACACCGCCACGGGCTTGAACTCCTCCCCGGCCTGAAGTGAAGGCCGGAGGTTCTCCCGTCGCGTCGCGGTCAAGCGGCGCGCGGGGGTTGACGCTTCACAGACCGGGCAGCCCCGAGGTCTCCACGTCCTGACACCACAGTCCCT
>NZ_JBFBCI010000045.1:0-76504 GCF_040683095.1 Sphaerisporangium sp. NPDC051017 | reverse complement strand
AGGTTCTGCGGTCACGCTGAGTACTGTTTCAGCCGCTCTCCGGCGTTGCCCGGTGAATGCCTAAAACAGTCCAGTAGTTTAATTTCCCCTTAGTATCACGTTGCCGTTGACCGCTGGGGTGGCGGGTTTGGTCGTTGGGGTGGGTGTGGTGGGGGTGTCCACGGATCCTGGGGTGGCGGTATTCGTCTGGATATGCCCCAGGGGGACGCGGGCGACTGCGGGTGGGAGATGCGCCATGATGTCCGGCTACGCCGGGCGGCGGTGGTCCGGGCGCGGCTCGGGGAGCAGGAGGGTGCCGCTTCGGGGGTCGCCCCAGATCGAGAGCGGGTCCACGTACGGCGGAGCAGGGCGGTGAGTTCCGCGTCGCCGCGCTCGTTGAGTTCGTCGGACGCTGGGCGACGGCCCGGACGATCGACGGAATCAGCGGGTCGAGCGCGGGAATCGTCGTGGGATCGCCGATAACGTGCGTCCGGAAGGAACGCAGGCGAGGTCCGGCCTCGCGCAGCGGGCCCGAGGATCTTCGGATCCTCCACCGGCTATCTGGCCGTGATCTCGCCGCGCGGACGGGACGTTTGGAGTGTGAGATGTAACTGCCGCAGCGGCCGGGGTTTCGTTAGGGTTGATCCACTTGCGAGGGAGGACGGGGATGTCGCGGATCGAGCCCTTTGTGATGTCGGAGGACACCGCCCCGGTCACGGTTCGGCGCGGCAGGAGCCGCACCAAGCTGATCGTGCTGCTCACGACCCTGGTCGTGGTGATCGCGGTGGCCTCGGCGTACGCCATCTCGTCCCGGCCCGCCTTCCTTGACGCCGACACCACCCCTGTCGCCGCGGAGAAGGCCCTCGCCACGGTCGACGGCGTGGAGGTGCGCTACCTGCCGGAGTACATCGTCGGCCAGGGGAAGGCCGTGGCGGCGAAGGCCGGAGACCTGAAGGGCAAGGCGCTTCGCTGGCAGGACAAGGAGGGCAGCCGGACGGTGACGGTGTCCGTCTTCCACCCGCGCAAGGTGAACAACTCCCAGGACATCCTCGCGCTGAACATCATGAAGTCTCCCGTGGAGCCGCGGAAGGACGGGGATCCGATCGTCTCCCAGGACGGTACGGACATGCTGTGGCTGGCCAAGAAGGGGGTGCTCGTCCGGGTGACCGTCTCCGAGCTCGCGGCCGACGACCTGGAGCCCATCGCCAAGGGCGTCCAGGCTAAGTAAAGCCAAATAGGCGAATGGGGCGAAACAGGCGTTCGTGAGCCTTGCGGGTGGCCGGCCGGGCGGTCAGGGCCTCGGCCGTTCTCCCGATCCCGGACGTCAGACGGCGTTGAGAGCGCGTTCGGCGATGACACGGCCGTTCTTGTCGGCCGACTCGTGCCCGGTGCGCAGCGACTCCGCGGCGAGGGGCCGGAGCGGCGCCATGGACTCGTACACCTCGGCCAGGGTCAGCTCGACCTCGCTGACGTGCAGCTCCATGCCCATGACGTCGCCGAACATCCGCCGGTACCACGGCGTGGCGTGGTCCCAGCCGAAGCGGGGCGTCCCCTCGCCGTAGCCGCCGCCGCGCGTGATCACCAGCGCGGCGGGGCGTCCGGCCGCGAGCGGTTCGGTTCCCGGGGCGAAGCGGGGGTCGGTGAACAGCAGGTCCATCCAGGTCTTCACGTGCTGGGAGACGCCGTAGTTGTACAGGGGGACGGCCAGCAGGTAGGCGTCGGCCGCGGCCACCTCGTCGGCGATCTCGGCCGCGAGCGCGACCGCTCGGCGCTGGGCGTCGGTGCGGCGTTCCTCGGGGACCGCACCCGCTGAGACCGCGAGCGCCCAGGCGTCGGCCGGGACCGGGGTCTGGAAGAGGTCCCGGTGGATCACCTGGCCGTCGGGCTGGGCGCTCTGCCAGGCCGCCTGGGCGGTGTCGGCCACCTTCCGGCTGACGGACATGCCTTCGCGGATGCTGGCGTCAAGACGAAACAAGATCATCGCATTGCCTCTCTCGGTTTGCTCTGCGCAGCAGATGTTATTCAACGCAGAACGTATGTCAAGCAGACGAGTTGTGGGTAAGAATAGTTGGGTAGCCGATCAAGAGGTCGGGCGGGTACCGTGTACGAGTGGGCCCCTCGCCGAAATCGCCGTCCGTGCCGGAGCAGAGCGCCGCTTCGGCATCTCCGCGTCCCTCGGCCGACGCGCTGAAAGGCGATCTCGGCTGGGCGCTGGGCGTGCTGCTGCGTACGTACCGACGCGCCGCCGGAGAGGTCTTCAACGGCATTCCCGGAGGTCCCCGGGGTTACCAGGTGCTCGCGTCGGCCGTCCAGGAGCTCGCGGGCAATCAGGGCGTGATGGCCACCCAGCTCGGCATCGACCGCACGGTGCTCACCTACCTGCTGGACGACCTGGAGGCCGCCGGTCTGGTCCAGCGCCGGCCCGATCCGCTTGACCGGCGCAGCCGCCGCGTGGTCGCCACCGACCGCGGCCGGGCCCTCTGGGAGGAACGAAGCGCCGAGCTGTGCCGGGTCGAGGACCACGTCCTCTCTGGCCTCGGGGTCGACGTCGGCGCGTTCCGCGACCTGCTGGAGCGTGCCGCCGCGCACGCCGACCAACTGGACCCGACGCTCAACGCGTGCCAGGTCGTCGAGGAGATCGACGCGCAGGACGCCGCCGAACTGCGCCGCGTCGGTTCGTAACGCGCGTCCGAGGCCAGATCGGGACAGTTCAGGTGGTGTGGCGACAAGCTCCGGCGTCGCCGCGCACACTGGCCGCATGGTCACCCGAGCGCAGTACGAGCGCCTGGCCCGGCATCTGGAAAGGGCCGGAGACGATCGGATCGGGATGACCTTCGCGGAGGTCGCCGTGATCATCGGCAACGACCTGCCGCCCAGCGCGTTCACCCGGCGCGCCTGGCGGAGCAGCGACCCCGGCCACACGCAGGCGGTTTGGCTGGACGCCGGGTACGCCGCCCGGCCCGACTTCGGCGAGCGCCGGGTGACCTTCATCCGCACCCGGACGTGACGGGCGCCGGCCGCTCTAGCCGGTGTGGCAGTGGCGGCCGGTCGTGGTCCATGGCGGCCGGTCGTGGTGCGCGGCGTCCGTTCAGGTCGCGTCGAGCGTCCATGCGACCCGCTCGACGCCCGTGTCACGTGGGTTTCCCGCCGCCGACCCCCAGGGGACGGATCGGACAGGAATAGACATACCCCTCTGAAGGTTGCCTAGGGCAATGATATGTATTTGCCTAAGGCAACTAGATGGAGGCGGTCATGGCGTCAGAAGAGGGCTGCGGCGAACTGCTCGCCAGGCTGAGCGACATGGGCGCGGTGATCAAGGCGATCAAGCGTGACCTGCCGTTCACCGGCCCCCACGCCGGACTCGCGCTGCTCGCGACGCTGCATCGATGCGGCGAACAGCGCATCGGCGACCTCGCCGGCCTGTTCGAGGTCGACCTGTCCGTGATGAGCAGGCATGTCGCGGACCTCAGGGACCGCGGCTGGATCGAACGCGTCCCGAACCCCCACGACGGGCGCTCCTGGTACGTGCGGCTCACGCCGGACGGCACGCGCGTGGCCGAGGACAACCTCGCCCGCGTCCGCCGTCTGCTCGCCGAGACCCTGGAGGACTGGACCGACGACGAGGTCGCCGAACTCTCCGTCCTGATCGGCCGTCTTCGCTCAAGCTTCGACGCGCACCGGGCGCGTGCCACGCGGCTCCCCCGCACGGCCCAGACCCGCACGGCCCAGACCCGCACGGCCCAGACGGTGCCCCAGGCGGCAGTGCCCCAGATGGTGCCTCAGACAGTGAAAGGACATTGATGACAACCGCAGTACCGGCCGGGGTGCGGGAGGCGGCGCCCGAACCGGCCGCCCCCATGACGCACCGCGAGATCCTTGAAGCGCTGTCGGGCCTGCTGCTCGGCATGTTCGTGGCGATCCTGTCGTCGACCGTCGTCTCCAACGCCCTCCCGACGATCATCGCCGACCTGCACGCCGACGAGACCACCTACACCTGGGTCATCACCTCGACGCTGCTCGCCACGACGATCTCCACCCCCATCTGGGGCAAGCTCGCCGACCTGATGAGCAAGAAGATCCTGGTCCAGCTCGGCCTCGCCATCTTCGTGCTCGGCTCGGCCATCGCGGGCCTCTCGCAGAACCCGGGGATGCTCATCGGAGCCCGTGTCGTCCAGGGCCTCGGCGTGGGCGGCCTCACCGCGCTCGCCCAGGTCATCATGGCGGCGATCATCTCGCCGCGTGAGCGCGGCCGGTACTCCGGCTACCTCGGCGCGGTGTTCGCGCTCGCCACCATCGGCGGCCCGCTCATCGGCGGCGTCATCGTGGACACCTCCTGGCTCGGCTGGCGCTGGTGCTTCTACGTCGGCGTGCCGTTCGCCGTGATCGCGCTGCTCGTCCTGCAGAGGACCCTGCACGTCCCGACGCTCAAGCGCGAGGTCAAGATCGACTGGACGGGCGCGGTCCTCATCTCCGCGGCGGTGTCGCTGCTGCTGGTGTGGGTGTCGTTCGCGGGCAACAAGTACGACTGGCTGTCGTGGCAGACCGCCGCGATGGTCGGCGGCGCGGTCGTCCTCGGCCTGTTCTTCCTGCTGGCCGAGGCGCGGGCGAGCGAGCCCATCGTCCCGCTGCGGCTGTTCCGCAACAGCGCGATCAGCCTCGCCGTCGCGGCCAGCCTGTTCGTCGGCGTCGCGATGTTCGGCGCGACGACGTTCCTCAGCCAGTACTTCCAGCTCGCGCGCGGCGAGTCGCCGACCATGGCCGGCATCATGACCCTGCCGATGATCCTCGGTCTCGCCCTGTCGTCCACGGTCGCCGGGCAGATCATCACCCGCACGGGACGCTGGAAGATCTTCCTGGTCATCGGCGGCCTCTTCCTGACGGCCGGGTTCGGCCTGATGGGGACGCTGCGGTACGACACCGAGTACTGGATCGTCGCCGTCTACATGTTCTGCGTCGGCGTGGGCGTCGGAATGACCATGCAGAACCTCGTCCTGTCGGTGCAGAACCAGGTCAGGCCGGAGGAACTGGGCGCGGCCAGCTCGGTCGTGGCGTTCTTCCGCACGCTCGGCGGCGCGCTCGGCGTCTCGGCGCTCGGCGCCCTGCTCGGCAACCGGGTCGTCCACTACCTGGAGGGGGGCCTGGCCAAGCTCGGCGTCACGGCCATGCCGGGCGACGGCTCGGTTCCCGTCCTGTCGTCGCTGCCCGCCCCGGTCCGTACGGTGGTCGAGAGCGCGTACGGGCACGGAGCCGGCGACATCTTCCTGTACGCGGCGCCGTTCGCCCTGCTCGCCCTGATCAGCATGCTGTTCATCCGGGAGGTGCCGCTGCGCACGTCCAACGCCGAGCAGATCCGGGCCGCCGCCGACGAGTACGCCCCCGTCCGGAACGGTTCGACGCCCGGCCGTCACGCGCAGCGCGAAACCCAGGAGCTGGTCTCCGTGGGCGCCGAGCCCGCGGCGAACGGCCTCGCGGCGTCCCGCAACGGCAGCGCGCGGGAGGCGTACGCCGCGGCGGCGCGGGTGCGCGACGCGTACGCCGCGGCGGCGCGGGTGCGCGACGCGTTCGACGCGCCCACAGTGGGGGACGTGGGAGACACGGAGGGCGGCAGCGGGATCCGCGGGTTCGTCCGAGGCGCCGACGGCGGGCCGGTGGGCCACGCCACCCTCACGCTGATCGACGTGCGCGGGCACCAGCTCGGCCGCGCGGTCACGCGGCCGGATGGCGGCTACGACCTGTGGACGCCCGGCAGCGGCACCTACGTGCTCATCGCGTCCGCCGGCGATCACGATCCGCAGGTGGCGACGCTCGTCGTCGGCGACCAGCCGCTCGACTTCGACCTGGTGCTGGCCGGCTCCGGCCGCCTGCTCGGCACCGTCCGCACCCCCGGCGGCCTGCCCGTCGCCGAGGCGATGGTCGTCGTCACCGACGTGCGGGGCGAGGTCGTCTCGACGGGCACGACCGACGCGGCCGGCGCCTTCGGCTTCGCCGGGATCGTCGCCGGCGTCCACACCCTCACGGTCAGCGCGGCGGGGCACCGCCCGGCGGCCGTCCCGGTCGAGGTCGGCACCGGCCAGACCAGGCAGGACGTCGAGCTGCTCGCCGCCGCCCAGGTCAGGGGCACGGTCCGGGTGAAGGACGGCGGGCCGCTCGCCGACGCGCGGGTCACGCTGCTCGACGGCGCGGGGAACGTGGTCGGCTCCTCGACCACCGGCGCGGACGGCGAGTACGCGTTCGCCGACCTCACCGGCGGCCAGTACACCGTCATCGCCGGCGGGTACCCGCCCGTGGCGAGCACGCTCAACCTCTCCGGGCACGGCGACGAGGCGTACGACGTCGTGCTCGGCCACCCCGAATGACCGCGGGTCAGCATCGGCGGGCGAGCGAACGAGGGGACCCGATGTACACCACGAGAAACGCCTGGGACGCCGCTTCGCACCCCGCGGACGGCGCTCCCGCTCCGGGGCGCGGGCTGCGCGCCCTGGTGCGGACCAAGGACGGCTGGGCGGTGCAGCACGCGGTCGCCACGGTGACCGACATGTCCGGACGCCAGGTGGTCAGGGCCGAGGCGGACGCCGACGGCGCGGTCACGACGCCGCCGCTGAACCCCGGCGTCTACACCGTCGTGGTCACCGCGATCGGGTACGCCCCGGCCGCCTCCACGGCCATCGCGACCGCCTCGGGGGCCGCCGAGCTCGGCACGCTCGTGCTCGCGCGGCAGGGCGGCGTGGAACTCCCGCCGCCCGGCGTCTGGACGATCGACCCGGCGCACTCCAAGGTCTCCGCGACCGCCCAGCACCTGGGCCTGTCCAGCGTGCAGGGACGGTTCCACGAGTTCGCCGGGCGCATCCAGGTCGGCGCGAGCGCGGAGGAGTCCGCCGTGGTCGCCGAGATCGCCGCCGCGTCGATCGACACCGGCAACCGGACGCGCGACGACCACCTGCGCTCTGCGGACTTCCTGGACGTGGGCCCGTTCCCGGTGATCTCCTACCGGAGCACCGGGCTCACCCCGGCGGGCCAGGACCGGTGGACGGTGCACGGCCTGCTGACCATGGCCGGCATCACGCGTCCGGTCGACCTCGACCTGGGCTATCTCGGGACGAGCCCGGATCCGTGGGGCGGCCTGCGCGCGGCGTTCCGCGCCACCACCGACCTGCACCGCGAGGACTTCGCCATGAACTACAACCAGGTCGTGGCGGCGGGGATCACGCTCATCGGGGCCACGTTGAAGGTCGAACTGGACGTCCAGGCCGTCCAGGGGGAACGCCTGCCCGAGTCCTGATCGTTGGGCGTCGGGGCGTCCACGCGCGGGCGCTCCTGCCCGCGTGCCCGGAGACGGGCGGCGCCGGGCGTTCGATACTGGAAGACGAGAGAGGAGGCTTCACGATGACCGAGACCCAGGCGGCGCCGTCCGCGGAGGCGCCCGAGGGGATCCCGGGCGACGAGTACGAGGCGTTCCGTGCGGTCGAGCGTCAGCTGGGCGTCCTCTTCCGGCGCTCGCGCGCGCTGTCGGCCGAGATGGGCCGCGAGGTGCACCCCGAGTTGGAGCCCGGCGCGTACGGGATTCTGGTCCGCATCGACGAGGCCGCCCCGGCGCGGCCGAGCGACCTGGCCGCCTACTTCGGCGTCGGCAAGGGGACGATCAGCCGTCAGCTGAAGGTGCTGGACGAGCTCGGGCTGATCGGGCGCCAGCCGGACCCGCTCGACGGCCGCGCCCACCTGCTCGACCTGACACCGGAGGGCCGGGCGAGGCTCCTACGCGCCCGTACGGCCCGCCAGCGGCGTTTCCACGCACTGTTGGGCACCTGGCCGCAGGAGGACGTCCGGTTGCTGGCGTGCATGCTGGAGCGCTTCAACACCCTCGCCGAGAGCCCGGCCCTCACCGGCGGCCCGGAGGAGTCCGGCCGGGCCTGAATCTGGCCTGAACGGGCCTCCTCCCGCCGCTCACGTCGTGGGCAGGGCGATGCCGACGCCGTTCCCCGGGGCGTACACCGTGATGCCCGGGGGGAGGGGGGCCAGCCGTTGTGATGGTGGTGGCGCCCGTACGCTGGGACGCTTCAACGGTAAATTTCGTTGAACAATACGACAAGGGGTTTGAGGGATGAAATCGGCGGGATGTTCTTCGCGGTGGGGCTGACGTGCCCTTTCGCGCTGGAGGGTCGATTGGTGACCTGGGGATGCGTGTCGTTTCCCGAAACTGACGGTGCTTGGGAATACTCTGTCCGGCTATGGAGACGCGCTGGGTCGGGCCCGACGGCTACGAGATAACGGCCGCGACGCGCGACGGCCGTCAGGTGCTCCGTCTTCGCCGGTACGGAGAACTGGTCGCCGACTGCTTCTCGGTGGACGAGCTGCGCCGTTTCGTCGACCTCGCCGATCTGTGCGAAGTGGTCACCCTGCCCTTCGGGGAACGGTCGCCGACGAGGCGTCGCGAGGCCGTCCACTGACCCTCGCGGGCCGGGCGCCGGCACGGGTTCCGGGGCCCGGCGTGCGCGGCGCCGGACGGGTTCCCCGATGGGCGTTCTGATTCGCGTCGGTCGCGGGGTCCGTGTATGGTTACACCTGTCCGCAGCGCGACGCGGGAACGCGGAACGCGAGTGACAGGCCCCTTTAGCTCAGTCGGCAGAGCGTCTCCATGGTAAGGAGAAGGTCTACGGTTCGATTCCGTAAAGGGGCTCGACAGCGCAGACGCCCTCTCTCGGGTTTCCGGGGTGGGGCTTTTCGCTTGGGTGGGTTATCTGACCGTGCTCAATAGTCCGCCTGCCGAATAAAGGGGAAGTGTAGGCGTCCAGCGATCAGGCATACTGGGAGCACCTAGCCCAGATCGGGTACGTGAACACGTGTACGCGATCGTCGTACAGGTCGGGTATCCTTTCCAAGCCGGTCGCGTTCGTCGACCCTGAGGCGGAGTAGCTCAGTCAGGCAGAGCAAGCGGCTCATAATCGCTGTGTCGCCGGTTCAAGTCCGGCCTCCGCTACTACCCTGCCGGGTTTCCTGTGAAGGTCACCTGGTTCGGGTTGTCCATGTGTCCCAAACGTAGAAAGGCACTCCCACGTGGCTGCCACCGACGTTAGGCCGAAGATCACGCTGGCCTGCCAGGAGTGCAAGCACCGCAACTACATCACGCGGAAGAACCGGCGTAACGACCCGGACCGGCTTGAGCTGAAGAAGTACTGCCCCAACTGCAAGTGCCACCGTCCTCACCGCGAGACCCGCTAGGCACACGCCGTCTCGGTGCCTTGGGGCGCTGAGAGGGGCGCGGGCGGTCTTTTCGAGGTCCATCCGGTCCGCCGAGTTCCGAGGTGCGTGATCGCCGGTCGTACCGGCCGTCGCGGTCTTCCGTCGATCCGTCCGGGGGTGGGCACGGGTCGGTCGCGGATGCTGCTCTCTGTTCATGCGCTCGCCGGTCTTCGGCGCGCGGCGGAGACGATCTCGGAGGCATGGTGCGGCGTACGTCCGCCTGAGGCGGGTCGCCGAGTGGCTCGCCTGGCGCGATGGTCGGCATCGCCGTCGTAGGTGCGGTGCCAGGCATCGGCTGGGCTTTGTGTGCGTGACCGGCGTTCCATGACGGAACGCCGGTTTTCCGTATGCCCGGAAACCGATGGGTATTGTGCATTTGGTGGGCGTCCTGTGTGCGTTCGCCCTTGGTGAGCGGGATCGGCCGGAGGCTGGTCTCGGTGAGGGGCCGAGGCGGGCTCCCGCGATGTGATCACCGCGACAGGCCGGGCTCCGCCGGTTCGCGGAGGAAACGGGCTAGCGTTCTCCGTGTCCGGCGGAATGACGCGAGGCCGCGGGGGTGGGAACGTTCTTCCGCCCGACCACGGCCGAAGGTTGTTCTGTTACCGTCGGGCGCAACAGCTTCGCGTTCCGAAAGGGCACCCGCACGATGGCTTTGAACCGCGATTTCGTCGGGAGGACATACCCGGCGTCCACCTCTTACGAGGTGAGCCGCGTCAAGATCAAGGAGTTCGCGGCCGCCATCGGCGATCACAACCCGATCTACCGCGACCCCGAGGCCGCCCGCGCCGCCGGTCACCCCGACGTCGTCGCCCCGCCGACGTTCCCCATCGTGTTCACCCTCGCCGGCGCCGGGGAGGCGCTGGCCGACCCCGACCTGGGGCTCGACTTCGCCATGGTCGTCCACGGTGAGCAGCGGTTCGAGTACGTCCGCCCCATCCACGCCGGCGACGAGTTGCTCTGCGAGTCCACGATCTCCGAGATCCGCAGCCTTGGCCGCAACGAGCTGCTCACCGTCACGAGCCAGGTGACGACCGTCCAGGGCGAGCCGGTCTGCACCACCTACAACACGCTGATCGAGCGGGGAGGGGCGAAGTAGGCATGGGCGCCACCATCAAGTACGACGAGGTCGAGATCGGCCTGCAGATCCCGGCCGTCGGCTACCCCGTCCACCGCGTCAACCTGGTCATGTACGCCGGGGCGTCGGGCGACTTCAATCCGATCCACTGGAACGAGCGGTACGCCAAGGCCGTCGGCCTGCCCGACGTGATCGCGCACGGCATGTTCACCATGGCCCAGGCCGGGCGGTTCGTCACCGACTGGGCGGGCGATCCGGGCGCGCTGGTCGACTACGGCGTGCGGTTCTCGTCCATGGTCGTCGTCCCGGACAACGACGAGGGCGCCGTGATCACGGTCAGCGGCGTCGTCGAGGACAAGCTGGACGACAACCGGGTGGTCATCTCGCTGACGGCGAGGTCCGGCGACTCCCGGGTGCTGTCCAAGGCCCGCGCCACCGTACGCCTCGCCTGACCTGCCCTTTCGTACCTCTGCGCTCGGGCGGCCGGTAGGCCCGTGCCCCGGATGGGCGGGGAGTGGGGCGGTCCGGTCTAGGCTTGAGGGCCGGTGCGCGGTGTCCTCGCGCCCGCGGACGCTTCGGGGTGCTGGGAAGGGTGCATGGCTGACCGTGTGGGTGGTGTACGGCTCGCCCCGTACACCACGTTGAGGGTGGGCGGGGCGGCCCGCGCCTTCGTGGAGGCACGTTCCGGGGACGAGCTGGTCGCGCTGGTGGCCGAGGCCGACCGCGCCGGGGAGCCGGTGCTGCTGCTGGGCGGCGGCAGCAACCTGGTCGTGTCCGACGACGGGTTCGACGGGCTCGTGATCAAGGTCTCCTCGCGGGGGGTCGAGGTCCTGGACCGGGGGGACGGGGCGGTGGCGGTCGCCGTCGAGGCCGGGGAGGACTGGGACGCGCTGGTCGCGCGGACGGTCGCGGAGGGGTGGTCCGGGCTGGAGTGCCTGTCGGGCGTCCCGGGGTCGGTCGGGTCGACGCCGATCCAGAACGTCGGCGCGTACGGGCAGGACGTGTCGCAGACGATCACCGGGGTCCGCGTGTACGATCGTCGGGCGCGGGAGCTGCTCGATCTGGACGCCTCCCAGTGCGGCTTCGCGTACCGGCACAGCGCGTTCAAGGATGATCTCGCGCGTTATGTCGTGGTGTCGGTGACGTACGTGCTGGAGAAGTCGGATAAATCTGGGCCTGTTGCGTACAAGGAGCTGGCCGCGCGGCTCGGGGTGGAGCTCGGCGGCCGGGTCGCGCTCGACGAGGCCCGCTCGGCCGTCCTCGCGCTGCGGCGCGGCAAGGGCATGGTGCTGGACGCCGCCGACCCGGACACACGCAGCGCGGGCTCGTTCTTCACCAACCCGATCCTGAGCGCCGCCGAGGCCGCTGAGCTGGAGCTCCGCGCGCCCGGGTTCCCCCGCTGGGACGTTCCGGGAGGCGCCGTGAAGGTGCCGGCCGCGTGGCTGATCGAGCACGCCGGGTTCCTCAAGGGGTACGCGCGCGGCCCGGCGCGCATCTCGACCAAGCACACCCTCGCCCTGACCAACCCCGGTACGGCCACCGCGTCGGACATCCTGGCCCTGGCCCGCGAGGTGAAGGACGGCGTCGAAGCCAAGTTCGGCATAACCCTCGTCAACGAACCCGTCTTCATCGGCCTGACCCTCTGACCTTCCTCTACGCCCGGGCGGCTCGACGTACAGGGGCGCCGGCGTCGCCGCCGTCCCTTCTCGCCGTCGCGGCGCCGGAATTAACAGTCCACAGGGCGCGGGGTGTGGACGCCATCGCCGCACCGGGTGGGTGCAGACGGGGCTGGCCGGCCAGCCGGGGTGAGGGCAGGGCACCAGCGGAGGGCTCCAAGGGCGACGGGTACCGGCCGGGGATCTCAGAGGACGCTTCAAGGATGAGGGCGGTGCCAACGGGTGCGGGCCGTGGAGTGTCAGAGGACGGCTTCGAGGATCAGGGCCGCGCCGAAGAGGGCGAAGGCCGCGGCGGCGGCGTAGCGGATGACCTTCTCCGGCAGGTGCTTGCCGAGCATGCGGCCGACGACGATGGCCAGGGCGTCGGCGGCGACCATGCCGACCGTGGAGCCGATCCACGTGCCGAACCACCCGTGCTGGGTGGCCAGCGTGATCGTCGCGAGCATGGTCTTGTCGCCGAGTTCGCTGAGGAAGAAGGCCACGGTCACCGCGATCAGCGCGTTGCGGGTCGTGCGCTGCGCCTTCTGGGACTCCTCGGCGCTGAGCTCGTCCCCGCGCAGCGTCCACAGGGCGAAGCCGAAGAACGCGATGCCTGCCACGATGGCGATGGCGGTCTTCGGGAGTGCGTCGCCGATGAGCCCGCCGAGACCGACGCTGAACAGGTGGACCACCGCTGTGGCGATGGTGATGCCGGCGAGGACCAGCCATGGTTTGAATCGGGTGGCGAACGTCATGGCCATGAGCTGGCTCTTGTCGCCCAGTTCGGCCACGAAGATGACGCCGAGACTGATCCAGAACGCTTCCACGGGGGGTCGCCCTTCTAGGTCGCGCGACCGGGCCGGGAGCGTGCACCGCGGGAAGTCAGGCGTGCGACCTCGGCCCGGTGGCGTGCGTGCATTGCCACAGGGCCGAAGGTCTCGTCCGCCTCGTCGAAACGAGGCCCGCGCGACCGGGCTTGCGCCAGCGTGTCGATCACGCGATTGGGACTACTCCCCTTCGGTGTTTCCACCTCACCTTAACCGATTCCCGGCGGAAGGTCGTTCACCAAAGCGCCGCTCATGAGCGCGTCTCCGGCGTCCGTGCGCGCGATCCCCTGACCCGCAGGCGATTCACGTCAAGGTAAAGAAAGCCGGGGAGGAGGTCAGCTCAGGAGGGACAGGCGGTACGCGGCGGCGGCGGCCTCGCCGCGGGTGGAGACGCCGAGCTTGGCGAGGATGTTGGAGACGTGCACGCTCACCGTCTTGGCCGAGATGAACAGCTCGGCCGCGATGTCCCGGTTCGACCGCCCGGCCGCGACCAACCGCAGCACCTCGGTCTGCCGGCGGGTGAGGTCGGTGGCGGCGTGGGACGCGTCGCCGGGCTGGGCGGGGACGGATTCGGACGAGGACGAGAACGTCGTCCCGACGCGGCGGCCCAGGGCCTCGATCTCGGTCACCATCGGCCGCGCGCCGAGCGCGGACGCGATCGTGTGCGCCTCGGCCAGCCGCGCGGACGCCGTGTCGCGGTCACCGGCCTCGGCCGCGGCGGCCGCGATGTCCGTCAGCGCCCTCGCCCGGGGGTACGGACGGCCGAGGCGCCGCCAGGCGGCCTCCGCGGCCTCGAAGTCGCCGCGGAACGACAGCCGGAACGCCTCGGTCACCGGCCCGTGGGAGTCCAGGGTCGCGGCGAGCGCCATCGCCGCCGCCCGCACCTCCTGGGCCGCCTCGGGGGAGATCACGGCGGCGGCCTCGCAGACACGCCGGCTCAGCGCCAGGATGCGCCAGCCCAGCATCGGCTTGCTGGAGTGCTGCGTCCCGCCGGACTCCGACAGCAACGACGAGGTGACCTTGAGGGCCTGGAGCGGGTCTCCGCGCAGCAGGTGCAGCTCGATGAGCAGCCGCGCGTCGGTCATCCACTCCTGGGCGAACTCGGCGGGCTCGCCCTGCATGGCCCCGATCTCGGCGAGGACGCGTTCGAGCAGGTCGGTCTCGCCGCGGGCCGCCGCGATGTCGGCGCGGGCGCGGATCAGATGGCCGCGGGTGCGCGGGATCGGGTCCATCGCGAGGGCCTGCTCGATGACCTCGACGGCCTCGTCCCAGCGCCCGAGCGAGTCCAGCGCCTCGGCGTGGTTGTTGGCGATGAACGCCCCGTTCACCCGGAACCGGCCGTACTGCCGGGCCACCGTCTCGCCTTCGAGGGCGAGCTCGACGGCCTGCTCGGAGCGGCCGAGGTTGTCCAGGGTGTCGACGTTGTTGGCCAGGGCGCGCAGCACGATGCGCGCCGTCCGCAGCCCCCGGCCGATCTCGGCGGCGCGCTCGTTGGTGCGGTAGGCGGCCTCGAGGTCGCCGGTGAGGGACTGGCCGAGCGCTAGGTTGGTGAGCAGCTCGGCCTCCAGGCACTGGTCGCCGATGTCGCGGGCGAGGGCCAGCGCCTCGTTGGTGAGCGCGGAGCCCTCCTCGGTCTGGTTGACGAACATCAGGAACGACCCGAGCTTGGTGAGGACGTGAGCGCGCGTGTACCCGGGCCAGGGGACCAGCCGCTCGGCGTAGCGCAGGTCCTCCAGGCCGCCGCGCCTGCCCTTGTCGCTCTTGAGCTGGGAGCGGCGGACGAGCAGGTGGGCGACGCGCTCGGGTTCGAGGGTCTCGTCCAGCTCGGCGAGCGCGCCCTTCACGAACTTCAGCCCGCGGTCGGTCTCGCCGCTGATGACCGCGGCCTCCGAGGCCATCTCCAGGATCGTGGTCTGGTCGACGTTGATGCGCTCGGCGGCGTCGGGCACCCGGTCCCACAGCGCGAGAACGCGTTCCAGCAGCTGTATCTGCTCGGTGTAGGCGAACGCGTTGGCGGCCTTCCCGGACGCCTCCCAGGCGGAGATGAGCGCCCACAGGTGGTCACGGGCCGAGTACCAGTGGTGGGCGATCTCGATCGAGGCGCGCCCGGGCGGCACGAGCCTGCGGTCGCGGTCGATCTCCTCGGCGAACCGCGCGTGGATGCGGTTGTGCTCGCCGGGCAGCATCTCTTCGTGCACGGCCTCGCGGATCAGCGCGTGCCGGAAGACGTACGTGCCGCCGTCGGCGACCTGGATGACGTTGCGGGCGATGGCGGGCCGCAGGGCGTTCTCGAGGTCGACGTCGGACAGGTCGGTGACCGCGCTCAGGAGCCGGTGGCCGACGCGGTTGCCCCCGGCGGCGGCGACGCGCAGCACGCGCTGGGTCTCCTCGGGCAGCCGTTCGACCGAGCCGATGATGAGGTCGTGGAGCGACTCGGGGACGTTGCGGTCGTGCTCGCGCTCCATCAGCGCCTCGACGAACAGCGGGATGCCCTCGCTGCGCTGGTAGACCTGCTCCACCAGCGCGAACTCCGGGGTGTCGCCGAGGATGCCGGCGATCTGCGCGGCGACCTCGGGCTTGCTGAGCCGGGGCAGGTCGAGCCTGACCACGCCGTCGACCCTGCCCAGCTCGGCGAGCACGGGACGGAGGGGATGCTGGCGGTGCAGCTCGTCGGACCGGTAGGTGAGGATCATCAGGACGGGCGAGGTCCTGAGGTTGCGGCTCAGGAAGGCGATCAGGTCGCGGCTGGACCGGTCGGCCCAGTGGATGTCCTCGATGACGAGGATGATCGAGCGTCGCTCGGCGAGGCGGATCAGCAGGGTCAGGAACTGCTCGAAGAGGCGCGCGCGGCCGGTCTCGGTCTCGCGGTCGCCGCTGGGCTCGCCGAACTCGGGCAGGAGCCTTGCGAGGTCGCGCGCCGCGCCGTCGGGGAGCAGGGCCGCGATCTCGGCGGCGCCGATCTCTTTGACGAGTTGGCGCAGGGCCGCGGTGAAGGGGGCGTAGGCCAGCCCTTCCCTGGACAGCTCGACGCAGCCGCCGAGGAGGACGTGCGCGTCGGCGCAGGCCGCCTCGTCGGCGAAGCGCGTGACCAGGCGCGTCTTCCCGCCGCCCGCCTCACCGCCGAGAAGGACGGCGGAGGCGGCCTCCTTGCGGGCCTGCTCGAAGGCCTCGGACAGTGTGCGTAGTTCGTCCTCGCGTCCCACGAAGACGGGACTCACCATCCGGCCCAGCATGTCGGCAAGCATGTCATGACCCATGTGATGTTCCGCACCTGGTTTTCACGTTGTGATCTGTGGACGGGTAATGGCGGTGACCCGGCCGGATCCCCGGTCACCGCCCCCGTCACTTCCCCCGCGCCGTTCGCCGGTCACGGGGGTTGTGCTGCCCGGCCGGGAGGGAGGCTCCGGCCGGGCTTCGTGGTGCATCGTTTCCCGCGCCTTCCGGTGCGGGATGTTCCGGTGGTCGCCCGTGAGGCCGTGCCCTTGTGACGGCCGGCCCTGTTGTGACCGGTACGGGCGTCGTGCCGAGGGTTCACGAGGTGCGGAGCTTGCCGAAGGCCGCGCGCACGCGCTTGGGGGAGCCGCTCTCGCGGGACTTCCTGCCGGCGGCGGCCTCGCGGGCCCGGCGGTGGTCGTGGGCCTCGCGCTGGAGCTCGGCCACTCGGTCGACGATGAGCTGGTAGTGAAGCTCGGGAGCCATGGGGGTTCTCCTTGGGATGTCCCTTTTTCTGACACCTTTAGCCTCCGGCTAAGGCCCCCCTCGCCACATCGGACGGATGCCTTATCTCAGGCGTCGTCTTGGTCCTAGGTCCTTGCTCCTAGGGTCCTAGGACCGCCTAGGCATGCCCGGGGAGGCCTTAGACGGGCTTGCGGCCCGGGTGCGGGCGACATTTGCTGAAATGTCGCCCGTCGTCTCGGCTGTGGCCCGGTTTGGAACAATCAGGCCGGTCGGCGATGCTGGGGAGGTGTCAACACTGACGACTCCGCTCGCCGAGGTCGCGGCGACGAACGCGACCCTGAGGGCATTCCTGCACGGCCTGCCCGGCGTCGATCGCGTGGGCGCCGACCAGCGGGCGGCCATGCTGGGAACCCGCTCGATCAAGACCACCGCCAAGGCCCAGGCCATCGACCTAGCCATATCGATGGTCGACCTCACCACCCTCGAAGGCGCGGACACTCCAGGCAAGGTGCGCGCGATGTGCGCCAAGGCCGTCCGCCCCGATCCCGGTGACCCCTCCGTGCCCAAGGTCGCCGCCGTCTGCGTCTACCCCGACCTGGTCGCGACGGCCGTCGAGGCGCTCGGGCGGTCCGGCGTGCGGGTGGCCAGCGTGGCGACGGGCTTCCCGAGCGGCCGCACCTCGCTGGAGGTCAAGGTACGCGACACCGAGCTCGCCGTGGCGGCCGGCGCGCACGAGATCGACATGGTGATCGACCGCGGCGCGTTCCTGTCCGGCGACTACCGCAAGGTCTTCGACGAGATCGCCGCGGTGCGGTCCGCCTGCGCCCGCGACGGCGGCGAGGACGCCCACCTGAAGGTCATCCTGGAGACCGGCGAGCTCGCGACCTACGACAACGTGCGCCGCGCGTCCTGGCTGGCCATGCTGGCGGGCGCCGACTTCATCAAGACCTCGACCGGCAAGGTCGCCCCCGCCGCGACGCTCCCGGTCACGCTGGTGATGCTGGAGGCCGTGCGCGACTTCCGCGCCCAGACCGGCCGCATGATCGGCGTCAAGCCCGCGGGCGGCATCCGCACCACCAAGGACGCGATCAAGTACCTCGTCCTGGTCAACGAGACGACCGGGCCCGACTGGCTGACCCCCGAGTGGTTCCGCCTGGGCGCCTCCAGCGTGCTCAACGACCTGCTGATGCAGCGCCAGAAGCTGACCACCGGCCGCTACGCCGGCCCCGACTACTTCACCCTCGACTGAGGCGGCCTGACATGTTCGAATACGCACCGGCGCCCGAGTCGCGCGACGTCGTCGACATCCGGCCGTCCTACGGGCTCTTCATCAACGGCGAATGGGCCGACTCGCTCGGCGACGCGCGCGAGAAGACCATCAACCCGGCGAGCGAAGAGGTGCTCGCCGAGTTCGCCGTCGCGAGCGAGGCGGACGTCGACCGCGCCGTCGCGGCCGCGCGCAAGGCGTACGACGCGGTGTGGGGGCAGATGCCCGGCCGCGAGCGCGCCAAGTACCTGTTCAGGATCGCCCGCATCATCCAGGAGCGCGCCCGCGAACTGGCCGTGCTGGAGTCGCTGGACAACGGCAAGCCGATCCGCGAGTCGCGCGACGTCGACCTGCCGCTGGTCGCCGCGCACTTCTTCTACTACGCCGGCTGGGCCGACAAGCTGGGGTACGCGGGCCTCGGCGCCGACCCCCGGCCGCTCGGCGTGGCCGCGCAGGTCATCCCGTGGAACTTCCCGCTGCTCATGCTCGCGTGGAAGATCGCGCCCGCGCTGGCCTGCGGCAACACCGTCGTGCTCAAGCCCGCCGAGACGACGCCGCTGACCGCGCTGGCGTTCGCCGAGATCTGCCGCCAGGCGGACCTGCCGCCGGGCGTGGTCAACATCGTCACCGGCGCGGGCGAGACCGGCCAGGCCCTGGTCGACCACCCGGACGTGAACAAGGTCGCGTTCACCGGCTCCACCGAGGTCGGGCGGCTGATCGCCCGCTCGGTCGCCGGGTCGGGCAAGAAGCTCACGCTGGAGCTGGGCGGTAAGGCCGCGAACATCGTGTTCGACGACGCCGCCATCGACCAGGCCGTCGAGGGCATCGTGAACGGCATCTTCTTCAACCAGGGCCACGTCTGCTGCGCCGGCTCGCGGCTGCTGGTCCAGGAGTCGATCGAGGGCGAGCTGCTGGACGCTCTCAAGCGGCGCCTGTCCACGCTGCGCATGGGCGACCCGCTGGACAAGAACACCGACATCGGCGCGATCAACTCCTCGGCCCAGCTCGCGAAGATCAGGGAGCTGAGCGAGGCGGGTGAGAGCGAGGGCGCCGAGCGCTGGTCCGCGTCCTGCCCGATCCCCGACAAGGGGTTCTGGTTCCCGCCCACGCTGTTCACCGGCGTGGCGCAGTCGCACAGGATCGCCAGGGAGGAGATCTTCGGCCCGGTGCTGTCGGTTCTGACGTTCCGCACGCCGGCCGAGGCCGTCGAGAAGGCCAACAACAGCCCCTATGGCCTGTCCGCCGGGGTGTGGACGGAGAAGGGCTCGCGCATCCTCTGGATGGCGGACAAGCTGCGCGCCGGCGTGGTCTGGGCGAACACCTTCAACAAGTTCGACCCGACGTCGCCGTTCGGCGGTTACAAGGAGTCCGGATACGGCCGCGAGGGCGGCAGGCACGGATTGGAGGCGTATCTCGATGTCCGACCCATGTGAGCACCGCAGGAGGCCCCGCCGGTCCCGCCGCGCGCAGGCCACGAAGGGACGCGCCTACGCCCGTGCGGGCCGCACGACCACGACCGTCCGTCAGGGATGGTTCGCCCACCGCTGCGGGGTGAGCCGCTGCCGCCAGGTGTTCGTGCCCGCACGGCTCTCGCCGGAAGAGATGACCTGGAGAGGCGATGACTGAGCCGGGCAGGCTGGCCGTTCGCAAGACGTACAAGCTGTACATCGGCGGGGCGTTCCCGCGGTCGGAGAGCGGAAGGTCCTACGTCGTGACCTCCTCCAAGGGCGAGTTCCTGGCCAACGCCTCGCGGGCCTCGCGCAAGGACGCCCGCGACGCGGTGTCGGCCGCGCGCAAGGCGTTCCCGGGCTGGTCCGGGGCGACCGCCTACAACCGGGGGCAGATCCTCTACCGCGTCGCCGAGATGCTGGAGGGGCGCCGGGCCCAGTTCGCCGCCGAGCTGGTCGACGCCGACGGCGTGTCGGCGCGCAAGGCCGGCGAGCTGGTCGACGCCGCCGTGGACCGCCTGGTCTGGTACGCGGGCTGGTCGGACAAGATCGGCGCGCTGCGCGGCGCGGCCAACCCGGTCGCGGGGCCGTACTTCAACCTCTCGACGCCGGAGCCGACGGGCGTGGTGGCCGTGGTGGCGCCGCCCACGGGGCCCCTGCTCGGCCTGATCTCGGTCATCGCGCCGGTGATCGTGACGGGCAACACCTGCGTGGTCGTGGCCTCCGAGCGAGCGCCGCTGCCGGCGATCACGCTGGGCGAGGTGCTGGCGACGTCCGACCTGCCGGGCGGGGTGGTCAACCTGCTCACGGGCCGGGTGGCCGAGCTGGCGCCCTGGCTGGCCTCGCACATGGACGTGAACGCGATCGACCTGACCGGCTGTCCGGAGGAGCTCGCGGTGGCCTGCGAGCGGGACGCCGCGGAGAACCTCAAGCGCGTGCTGCGTCCCGCCACCGGGAAGGTCGACTGGCTCGCCGACCCGGGCGTGGAGCGCATGACGGCCTTCCTGGAGACCAAGACCGTCTGGCACCCGATCGGGGTCTGACCGTTCCATCCATGAAAGGGCGCCGGCCACGTGTCGGCGCCCTTTTTCGCGCTCGGGGTCCTGCTCGCCGGTCTCGGCGAGGCGTTCCTGGCCGGCGTGGCGTTCGGCGCGCTGCCGGGGAATTTCGCCGGACTGGTCGCTGTTCCGTCCGGCATCGTGCTGACGATCGGGGTGGTCGTGTCGGGGCCGCTGCGGGCCATCGGCTTCGCCGGAGTGGGCCTCGGGGCGCTCCTGTTCATCCCGGTCGGCCTGCCCGCCAGTGGGGGGCCGCTTGGTGCCCGCTTTGTCCTGGAATGGTATGCCTGGGTCGCAGGTTTCTCTTTGTGGGACCGGGGGCGGAAGCGGTGCGGAACGTCGTCTACTTCGGTGGCGCCGCGCTCGCCGTGCCGCTCGCGGTCCTCGCCGGCTGGGCCCTGCTCGGCCTCGTCCTTGCTCGTCCTTCTGGCCCGGCGGCCCTCTGCCGAGCCAGAAGCCCCTCGCCACCCGGTGACCGCTTCCGGAATCTGAGGGCTACTCCCCAAAAGCGGTGAACCAACTGTTCGCTGCACGCCCGGACGTTTCGGGAAACCGGAAAGATCGGGCCGGGCAACTGTCGGGATCCGGCACTCGCTCGGCCCGCCCACGGACGTCATGATCCTCACAAGGAGGCGATGGTGGGAACGATGGCCGCAGAGAGGGCCAGTGAGATGGGCGACGCCGAGGCGCCCGCGGGCCGACCACCCCGGCCGCGGACCCGGCTGGTAGGGCGGTTGTTCATGATCGCCTGTGTGGCGGTCGTGGTGGTGACGTTCCGCGACCGGCTGCCGGACCCCGGCGAGATATGGGCGCTGATGACGGGCGCCCACCCCGGCTGGCTCATCGTCGCCGTCACGCTGGAGACGTCGTCCATGCGCGCGTACGCCCGGCTGATCCGGCACCTGCTCGCGGCGGGCGGCGCCCGGCTCACGCTCCCGCGCGCCGTGGCCGTGACCTACGCGCGCACCGCGGTGTCGAACTCCCTGCCCGGCGGCCAGGTGCTCAGCGTCGCGTACACCACCCGGCAACTGCGCGTGCTCGGCGCGACGACCCCGCTCATCGCCGCCACGCTCGTGCTGCTCGCGGTGTTCTCCACGATGACCTTCCTCGCGCTCGGCGTGGTCGCCCTGCTGGCCGAGCCCGCGACGCGCGCCCCCGCCGCGTGGATCCTGGCGGCGCTGGCCCTGACCGTCGCCCTGACGGTCAGGTTCCGCCCGCGCGGCCTCGTCCGGTGGCTCGCCGGGCGCGGCGGGCGCATGGGCGCCATGGTGCGGGGAGTGTGCGACGCGCGCGCGGCGATCTCGCTCACGCGGCGCGACGCGTTCGTCCTGCCCGGCCTGGCGCTGCTCAACTGGCTGCTCGACGTCGGCTGCCTGGTGGCCGTGTGCCTGGCCACCGGCGTCTCCGTCGGCCCGAACACGGTGCTGCTCGGCTACGTCGCAGCCAAGGCCGCCGGCGTGATGGCGCTCGTCCCCGGCGGCCTCGGCGTCACCGAGATCGGCATGGCCGCGACCTTCGTGGGAGCGGGAATGACGGGCGCCGCCG
Organism: Sphaerisporangium sp. NPDC051017; assembly: GCF_040683095.1. Classification (NCBI taxonomy): domain Bacteria; kingdom Bacillati; phylum Actinomycetota; class Actinomycetes; order Streptosporangiales; family Streptosporangiaceae; genus Sphaerisporangium; species Sphaerisporangium sp. NPDC051017. The sequence continues at coordinate 54,735 of NZ_JBFBCI010000045.1, read as the reverse complement.
CCGCGGCCGTGGTGGCGATCTACCGGCTGATCTCGTACTGGGGCGTGCTGATCGCGGGATGGGGCGCCTGGCTGGTGCTGAACTTCATCGCGACTGGAGCGCGTCCAGAGCGACGGCCATCGCGATGATCAGCCGCCGGTCGAGCCGAGGGTCGTGGATCTCGACCACGTAGCGGTCGCGCAGGCCCCACACGCGGTCCACCGAGAACGCGATCTGGGCGCCCACCCCGAAGTCGAAGTGATACGGCAGCCACGACAGCAACTCGGTGCGGCGCAGCAGGCTCACCAGCAGTCTGCGTTCCCGTCCGGTGGAGGTCGGCATGCCCGGCTGCTGGAAGTGCCACGTCGAGCGGAGCAGCGACTTGGCGAAGTCCTTCTTGAAGAAGCCGATCGGCTGCCCGTTGTGGTCGACGACGTCGTAGCCGCTGGCGAGGTCGATGACCTTGCGGGCCTTGAACCCGGCGAGCACGTACTCGCGGGAGTCGTCGGTGTAGAGCGTGACCTGCTCCTTGAGCGCCATCCGCTTCTGCTCGGCGAAGGCGACCATCGGGCCCTCCGACCCGTCGGGCTGCTCAAGATGGACCGCATAGCGGTTCACCATCATGGTGATCTTCTGGCGCACCAGCAGCCGGCGCTGTGATTGTAAGGTCGCGAAGTCCACGTCGCTCTCCATGGTCGGGGGATTGCCACTGTAAGGGGTCTGCACAGGGGCACGGCGTCATGGCCCGCACCCCGGAACGACCCTGACCTCCCTCCGGGACGACCCTGATTTCCCCCGAACGACTGACGTCCCCGGAACGGGGCATGGATCTCCTTCGTTGGACGGGCTGGAAGAAGATCCGGGGGAGGAGACGAATGCATCGGTCACGAGAACACAGGATCATCGCGGGAGTCTGCGGCGGCCTCGCCGAGAGCTGGGGATGGCGCCCCTCGATGGTGCGCCTGCTGTTCGTGCTCTCCTGCATTCTGCCGGGGCCGCAGTTCCTCATCTACCTGCTCTTGTGGGTGTTGATCCCGAAGGCGCCGCCCCGCGCCGGGCGCTGGTAGCCCGCCCATGACCGGGGCGCCGCGCGGCGACGGCGCCCGAATCATCCATTCATAGGACGTACGCTCGGACTGTGAGCGAACGAATCGTACGCGCGCGGCCGCTGGCCCTGATCGAGGACGACCTGGTCGACTACGAGAAGGCCATGGAGAGCATGGCCGAGCTGGTCGCCGCGCGCCAGCAGGACGAGCGGCCGGACACGTTGTGGCTGCTCAGCCACCCTCAGGTGTTCACCGTCGGGAGGCGCACGCTCCCCGAGCACCTGCCCGACCCCGAGCGGGGCATCCCCGTCGTCGCGACCGGCCGCGGCGGCCAGCTCACCTACCACGGCCCCGGCCAGCTCGTCGGCTACCTGATCGTCAAGCTGCGGCCGGACGAGGGCGTCGTCGACTACGTCCGCGAGGTCGAGCTGCGGCTCGTCGAGGCCCTCGGCGAGCTGGGCCTGGCCGCGGAGCGGCGCGACACGCCCCCGGGGTCGGAGCTGCTCACCGGCGTCTGGACGCGCGACACCGGCCGGAAGATCGCCTCGATCGGCATGCGCGCCGGGCGGGGCGTCACCAGCCACGGCTTCGCCCTCAACGTGGACGGCGACCTGGACCCGTGGCACTACGCCGTGCCGTGCGGCATGCCGGAGGTCGAGATGACGTCCCTGGTCAACGAGGTCGCCTCCGCCCCGGACGCCGAGCGCGTCCGCCGCGTGGTGGCCGGGGCCTTCGAGGCGTCCTCCATCTGACGAACCCTCATCGGCTCGCGCCGCGCGGGCGCGAGCCGATGAGGCACAGGCTCAGCCGACCGGTTCGGCCTTTCCCGCGGGCAGTTCCTCGATGTTGCGGCGCGGGCCGCTGAACCAGTGGCGGGCCGAGACGAACCACCAGACGGCGATGGCGAGGATCACCGCCCCGACGGCGATCGGCGCGTAGTTGACGGCGGTCCAGGCGAAGTCGTCCGCGCCCGGCACCCCGGCGGGGCTGATCGGCAGGACGAAGTAGATCGAGATGACGATGATCTCGATCACCGCGATCCAGCCGAACGCCTTGTACTTGCTCCCGAGCGTCCACGGCCCCGGCTGGAACGCCGCGCCCATGCGCAGCCGCAGCCAGATCGGGATGAGGAACGCCAGGTAGAGCCCGATGACGGCGATCGACACGACGGCGAGGAACGCCACCGGCGTCGTGGAGCCCTCCGGCGCGTACAGGGCGGGGATCGTGATGAGCAGCGCCACGACGCAGCCGGCGATGATCGCGTTGACGGGCGTCCTGTTCTTGTCGACGCGTGACCACAGCCGCCAGCCGGGGATGGCGCCGTCGCGGGAGAACGCGTAGGTCATGCGGGACATCGAGGTCACGCAGCTCATGCCGCAGAAGAACTGCCCGATGGTCGAGATGAGGAAGACCACCTTCACCAGGTTCGCCGGCAGCGACGACTCGAAGATCGCGCCGACGAAGCCGCCCGCCTTGTTGACCGCGTCCACGTCGGTGGCGGCGAACAGGAAGGACAGCAGCAGCACCCAGCCGCCGATGGCCGAGTAGAAGATCGACTTCCACAGGCCCTTGGCGGCGCTCATGGCGGCGCCGTGCGTCTCCTCCGACACGTGCGCGCAGGCGTCGAAGCCGGTGATCGTGTACTGGGTGAGCAGGAAGCCGAGCGGCAGCACGTACAGCCAGAACGCCGGGCCGGAGGTGCCGTCGCCGAAGCCCGAGTTGTTGAACCGCTCGAACAGGAAGCCCACGCTCTGGTGTTCGGAGGGGCCGAAGACCAGGATCAGGATCACCACGGCCGCGCCGGCGACGTGCCACCACACCGAGATGTTCTGCAGGATCGAGATCAGGCGGTGGCTGTAGATGTTGATCAGCGCGTGCAGCACCAGGATGACCGCGAACAGCAGGAACGTCTGCTTGAGCGCGTCGCCGCTCGCCCAGCCCTCGTCGAACAGGCCGATCGTGATGTTCAGGAACGTCGCGCAGCCGTAGTCCACGGACGCGGTGACGGCGATCAGCCCGATCAGGTTCAGCCAGCCGGTGAACCACCCGTGGACGGGCCGGCCCAGCTTGGCGGCCCACCAGTAGATGCCGCCCGCCGTCGGGTAGGCCGAGACGAGCTCGGACATGCAGAAGCCGATGATCAGGATGAACGCCGAGATCACCGGCCAGCCGACGGAGATGGCGAGCGGCCCGCCGTTGTTCCACGCCTGGGCGAAGGTGGTGAAGCACCCGGCCAGGATCGAGATGATCGAAAAGGAGATCGCGAAGTTGGAGAAGCCGCTCCACGTCCGCGCCAGCTCCTGCTTGTAGCCGAGCTGGGCCAGGCGTTCGGCGTCGTCGTCGAGGTGGGACTGCTGGGCCATCGGGCCTCCTTGCGTGCGCGGTGGTGCCGTGGGGGGTGCGCGTCGGGCTGAGTGGAGATGACGGTCGGGAAGAGCGGCGCTCTACCCGGGGCGGTCGGTCGGACGGGGAGGCGACGGCGGGCGGGGACGGGACGGGGGCCGTCGTCCCCGGGCGCCGTCGATGAGCGGGCCGAACCCGGGATCGTCCAGGTCGCGCACGGCCTGGGCGAACTTGTCGGCGGCTTCGGCGTCGTAGTCGAGGTCGGCCGCGGCGGCGTGTTCGGCGAGCAGGCCGTGGTGGACGCTGAACCACAGGGTCCAGGTGAAGTTGGACATGATCAGAAAAAGCTGAACTCTTGCCGCGGGATCCTCGTCTCCGAAGTACGCATTCGTCAACCTTTTGACCATTTCTTGGTCGTAGTCCGCCTCCGCCGCGATGTCGCCCAGCTCGAACGCCGGGTCGTAGTTGCCGGAGAGCTGGTAGTCGACGATGCGGACCGCGGTGCCGTCGAAGATGAAGTTCTCCGGCAGCAGGTCGTTGTGGCAGGGGACGTCCGGCGAGCGGCGCGCCTCCAGGGCCGCCTCGATCTCGGCCACCACCGGAAGCCGGTCCTCGAAGCCCTGCGGGATCTTCAGCCCGTGCGTGTGGCACAGGCCGAGCAGCTCCTCCAGCTTGCGGAAGATCGAGAAGTCGGTGGCGAAGCGCGGGCCCGCGTGCAGGCGGCGGCAGGCCTCCGCGATGCGCCCGGCCATGGCCGGGTCCCGTACGGCCGCCGCGTCCAGGGTGACGCCGTCGATGTACTCCAGCAGCACCGCGCCGGGCAGCCGCAGCAGCACCTTCGCGCCGACGCCGGTGCTCGCCGCGGACACCGTGTTGGCGATCTCCAGGTCGAGGGGGATGCCGAGCCCTACGGCGGACACGCGCGGGTCCAGGACGCGCAGCAGCCAGCGGTCGCCCTCGGCGGTCTCGACCAGGACGATCCTGTGGCTCAGGCCGCCCTTGATCTGGGTATGGGTGACCGGGCGGCCGGCCCAGGCCGTGACGAGTTCGAGTGCCGAGGTGAGGACATCTGGCACGCGAGCCTCCTTTGGTCTACCTTCAGACCATTGATCCGATTCTCCGGGCTGGTTGTTACACGGGGGTACCAATGGTGAAACTTCCCGCCGAGGCCCAGGCCGTGGTCGTCGGTGGAGGTGTCGCCGGATGCAGCGTCGCCTACCACCTGGCGCGACACGGCTGGACGGACGTCATCCTCCTCGAACGGCACGAGCTGACGGAAGGGACGACCTGGCACTCGGCGGGGTTCGTCGGCCAGCTCAGGTCCACGGTCACCCAGACCCGCATGATCATGTACTCGGCCGGGTTGTACCCCGAACTGGCGGAGCTCACCGGCCTCGACCCCGGCTGGCACGGCGTCGGCGGGCTGCGGCTCGCCACCACCCCCGAGCGGCACGAGGAGCTGCTCCGCCAGGCCGGCGCCGCCGAGACGTACGGGCTCGACATGGAGCTGCTCTCGGCCGGCGCCGCGCGGGACATGCTGCCGCTGATGGAGGTCGCCGACGTGCGCGCGGCCCTGTGGCTGCCCGGCGACGGCTGGCTCGACCCCGCGAGCCTCGCCCGGGCCCTCGCGGCGGGCGCCGAGAAGCTCGGCGTGCGCATCGTGACCGGCGCCGAGGTGACCGGGCTGGACGTGCGGGACGGGCGCGTGCGCGGGGTGCGGGTCGGCGAGCAGGTCATCGCCACCGAGACCGTGGTGAACGCGGCGGGGGCGGCGGCCGGGACGATCGGGCGGCTGGCCGGGGTGGACGTGCCCATCGTGCCGATCAAGCACCAGTACGTCGTGACGCCGCCGTCCGGAGCGCCGGCGACCACGCCGACCGTGCGGGACCCGGACAACATCGTGTACTTCCGGGAGGAGGGCGGCGGCATCCTGGTGGGCGGGTACATCCGGAACCCGCAGATCTGGGACACGGCCGCGCCGCTGGCCGAGCCGCGCACGCTCTTCGACCCCGATATGCCGAAATTTCAGGAATCGTGGGACTCGGCGCGGCACCGCCTGCCCCACCTGCGCGACCTCGACGGCACCGAGCCCGGCGCGTTCGCCAAGGTCGTCCACGGCCCGGAGGCCTTCACCCCCGACGGCGAGTTCCTGCTGGGCGAGACCGCCGTCGCCGGGCTGTGGGTCGCCGCCGGGTTCTGCGTCCACGGCCTCGCCGCCGCGGGCGGGGTCGGCAAGGTCATGGCCGAGTGGATCGTCGACGGCTCGCCCGAGTACGACGTCTTCGGCATGGACATCCGCCGGTTCGGCGCCCACGCGCGGGGCTCCCGCTGGTCCCGGGCCAAGGCCCTGGACTCCTACGGCAAGTACTACGACATCGTGTACCCCGGCGAGGAACGCACGGCCGCCCGCCCGCTGCGCCGCTCCCCGGCCTGGCCGCGCCACGCCGCCCTCGGCGCCGAGTTCGGCGAGAAGGCCGGCTGGGAGCGGGTGAACTGGTTCGCGCCGGGCCCGGAGGACGAGGGGGAGGAGTTCCGCCCCGCCGGGTGGGCCGGCCGCGTCTGGTCGCCTGCGATCCGCGCCGAATGTCTCGCCACGCGGGACGCCGCCGCCCTGTTCGACCAGACCTCCTTCGCCAAGCTGGAGATCAGCGGCCTGGCAGGCCTCCAGCGGCTGTGCGCGGGCGACCTGGACCGTCCCGTCGGCTCGGTCGTCTACACGCAGATGCTCAACGAGCGCGGCGGCATCGAGGCGGACGTCACCGTCACGCGACTCGCCGAGGACCGCTTCCGCGTGGTCACCGGCACGGCCTTCGGCGTCCACGACGCGGCCTGGCTGCGCCGCCACGGCCTGGACGTGCGGGACGTCACCTCCGCGTACGCCTGCTACTGCCTGTGGGGCCCGAAGGCGCCGGCCATCCTGGGCGAGCTGACCGGCGACGACCTGACCTTCGGCTACCTGCGGGCCCGGGAGATCAGCGTCGGGTACGTGCCCGTGCTCGCCCAGCGCGTCACGTTCGCCGGGGAGTTCGGCTGGGAGCTGTACTGCCCCGCCGAGTACGGCCTGACGCTGTGGGACACGCTCATGGAGGCCGGACTGCCGCACGGCATGCGCCCGGCCGGGTACCGCGCCCTCGACTGCCTGCGCCTGGAGAAGGGCTACCGCGTCTGGGGGCTGGACATCACGCCCGAGACCACCCCGATCGAGGCGGGCCTCGGCTTCGCCGTCCACCGGGACAAGGAGTTCCTCGGCCGCGACGCCCTCGGCGCGCCCGCCCGGACGCTGCGGTGCCTGGTGCTCGCCGACCCCCGGCAGGTGTGCCTCGGCGGGGAGCCGGTCCGGGTCGGCGGCGTCCCCGCGTCCCGGGTGACCAGCGGAGGGTACGGCCACCGCGTCGACCGCTCGATCGCCTACACCTACCTGCCCGCCGGGGACGAGCCGGGGGACGTCGAAGTCGGCGCTAACGGCTCCTGGGTGGCCGCCGAGATCGTCTCCGAGCCGCTCTACGACCCGGGCAACAAGCGCGTCCGCGGCCTGCCGGGCACGTAGCGGCGCCGGACAGGGTTGAGGCGGGCCCGTGGCGTGAATACACACAACCTATGGGCCCTCGTCACCCGGCGCTCCGCCCGCGCGGGCCGCCGCCCGCCGAGCCGGAACGAGGCGAACCGACCAGGCGAAACCTCAGCACAGGAGGGCGAGCATGGGCACTCCCGCCGCCGACGACACCGGCCGCGACCCCGTGACGGTCAACCTCATGGATCCCGGCCTGATGGCAGATCCCTTCGCGGGCTACGGGCGCCTGCGGGAGGAGGCGCCGCTGGTCCGGGGCACGTTCTTCGGCCGTGGCACGCCGATGTGGCTGGCCACGCGGTACGAGGACGTCAAGATGGTGCTCGGCGACCACCGGTTCGTGAACAACCCGGCCAGCGTGCCGGGGCTGGACGTCGAGAACATCCGCCGGCGGGAGCTCGGGGCCCGCGGCATCCCCGCCGACCTGGCCGAGTACGTCCTGGAAAGCGTCCTGGACGCCGACGGCGCCGACCACATTCGCCTGCGCAGGCTCGTCTCGCGCGCGTTCACCGCCCGCCGGGTCTCCGAGCTGCGGCCCCGCGTGGAGCAGATCACCGAGGAACTGCTCGACCGGCTGGCGGCCACGGCCGAGGACGGCGTCGCCGACCTGATCGAGCACTTCGCCTACCCGCTGCCCATCACCGTCATCTGTGAGCTGGTGGGCATCCCCGAGGAGGACCGCCCGCGGTGGCGGGCGTGGGGCAAGGCGCTGGTCACGCTGGAGAACGGCGGCATGGGAGACGCCCTGCGCGAGATGGTGGCGCACATCCACGAGCTGATCGACCGCCGCCGCGCCGCGCCGACCGGCGACCTGCTGACCGGGCTCATCCGCGCGCACGACGAGGACGGCGACCGGCTCAGCGACACCGAGATGGTCACGCTCGTGCTCACGCTGGTCCTGGCCGGGCACGAGACGACCGCCCACCTGATCGGCAACGGCACCGCCGCGCTGCTCACCCACCCCGGCCAGCTCGCCCTGCTCAGGAGCGACCCGGCGCTGACGCCGCGCGCCGTCCACGAGCTGATGCGCTGGTGCGGCCCGGTGCAGGCCACCCGCATGCGGTACGCGACCGAGGACCTCACGGTCGGCGGCATGCCGGTGCGCAAGGGCGAGACCGTGATGGCCGTCCTGGTGGGAGCCAACCACGACCCGCGCGCGTTCGACGACCCCGAACGCCTCGACATCACCCGCGAGCCGGATGCCGGGCGCAAGGAGACCCACGTCGGTTTCGGGTACGGGCTGCACTACTGCCTCGGCGCGGCGCTGGCGCGCCAGGAGGGGGAGGTCGCGTTCGAGGCCCTGCTGCGGCGCTTCCCCGACCTGTCGCTGGCCGTCGACCCCGCCGACCTGGAGCGCCAGCCGATGCCCGGTTCCTGGAGGCTCGCCCGCCTCCCGGTGAAGCTCTGACCCTCTGGCACGGGGCTCTTGGGGCCGCCTGGACCTCGGCTAGATCTCGTCGCGCAGGGTGGTGAGGAAGCGCCGCGACTCCGACGCCGTGGCGGCCTCGACGCACAGCCGGTCCATCACCCGCATGTAGGGGTCGGTCTCCTCGCGCTTGTCGAGGTAGAGCGCGCTGGTGAGCTGCTCCATGTAGACGACGTCGGGAAGCTCGGGCTCAGCGAAGCGCAGGATCGTGAACGGGCCGCCCGCCGCCGCGTGCCCGCCGTGACCGAACGGGATGACCTGGACGGTGACGGTGGGGATCTCGATCAGTTCCAGGAGCCGGTCGACCTGGGCGCGCATGATCGCGCGGCCGCCGAGCGGGCGGCGCAGCGCGGCCTCGTCCACCAGGGCCCACAGCCGCGGCCCGTCCGGGCCGGTCATGCGCTCCTGCCGGGTCATCCGCAGCGCGATGCGGCGGTCGATCTCCTCGGCGCTCGCGTTGGCGTGGCCGAGCTTGATGATCTCGCGGGCGTAGTCCTCGGTCTGGACGAGGCCCGGGATGAACTGGATCTCGTAGGTGCGGATGATGGAGGCGGCCTCCTCCAGCCCGACGTACAGCTCGAACCACGTGGGGAGCAGGTCGCTGAACTTGTGCCACCAGCCGGGGGCGTTGGCCTGGGCGGCGAGGGCGACGAACGTGCTCCGCTCGCCGGGGTCGGTCACGCCGTAGAGGGTCAGCAGGTCGGCGACGTCGCGGGTCTTGAACCCGACCCTGCCGAGCTCAAGGCGGCTGATCTTGGCGTGCGAGGCGCGGATGGCGTGGCCCGCCTCCTCGCGGCTGATGTCGCGGGCGGTGCGCAGGCGGCGGAGCTGGGCGCCGAGGAGGATCCGGAGCACGGTGGGACCGCCCCGTGAGTAGGCGAGGACATCGTTGTCCTCTGGCCGGTGTTCGGGACCGGGCGCCGACGTCATGGGAGCTCCCTGAGAGCCGTGGATCAGTGATTGACGCGCCAGTGTCTCATCCCTCGTCGAGCGACGTACACAGCGGGTGATGGCGGCATTTCTCACACTGATGCCGTTATGTGCACGTCATAGGGGTAGCTGTCGGGATTTTGTTGGAGAAAATTCGATCTGCACGTGCATCTGCTCTTGCACCCGTACGCCCAGTGAAGAAAGATTGACCTCCCACGTCATGCCCCCGACCGCGCCAACGGCCCAACGTAGCGAGGATCCCGATGACCGCACACCTGGTACGCCGGCAGAACGTGGTACGGGGTGAGGCTCCCTGGTGGCTCCTGCCGACGATGGAGTACAACCTGTGGGAGCCGGTGGACGCGGAGCTCTCCGGGCTGGGGCGCACCGGCACGTCGATCAAGACCGCGCGCGACTTCACCGTCGCCACGCTGAGCGACTGGGGTCTCGGGGAGCTGTCCTACGACGCGCGCGTGGTCATCTCCGAGCTGGTCACCAACGCGGTCCGGCACGCGGGCGAGCCGACCCGCATCCGCCTGCTCCACCACGCCTCCCACCTGGTGTGCGTGGTCGCCGACCCCACCGACCGCCCGCCCGTCGTCACCGACGCCGACTACTTCGCCGAGACCGGCCGCGGCCTGCGCCTGGTCGAGAGCCTGAGCTGCTCCTGGGGCTGGCGCCTGTTCGACGGCCGGGGCAAGCTCGTCTGGGCCGCCTTCACCACCCCCGCGACCCTCCACCAGCGCCGCGCCTCCGCCTGACCCCGGTCTCGCGCGGCCGGACCCCTAGCGTTCGAGGGTGCGCCCCTCTTCCAGGGCCAGGCGGGTCAGCTCGACCCGGGAGCCGACGCCCAGCTTGCGGAAGATCTGGCGCAGATGGAACGCCACAGTGTGCACACTGATGAACATCTGGTCGGCCACCTGCCGGTTCGTCCACCCCTCGGTGACCAGCAGCGCGACCGTGCGCTCGGTGTCGGTCAGGCTCGCCCAGCCGGACACCGGCCGGTCGGCGGTCGCCCAGTGCCGGTGGCGCACCCCCATCTCGCGCAGCCCGCGGCGCACGCGCGCCGCGTCCCTGACCGCCTCGGCCTCCTCGTAGCGGGCGAGCGCCCGTTCCAGCGCGCGCACGGCCCCCGGACGGTCGTCCCGGCCGGCGAGCTCCACCCCGAGGTCCTCGGCCGCCGACGCCCGCGCCCACGGGTCGCCGCCGCTCTCGCAGGCGGCCCGTAGCGCCTCCGCGTCGCGGTCGAGCAGCCCGCGGGCGTGCAGGGCCGCGGCGCCGGCGGCGGCGAACCCGGGGTTGCGGGCCGCGAGGTTCTCGGACGCGGCCGTCACCACCTCGGCGCCCGCGCGGTCCCCGGCGGCGAGGGCCAGCCTGACCAGCCAGGACGCGGCGTCGGGCTCGCCGGCCAGCACTCTGCGCGCCTCCCGGGCACCGGAGTAGAGGTGCGCCACGAGCTTGGCCGCCTCCACCGGGCCGTCACGCGCCTCGGTGGCCTGGGCGGCGACGATCGCGCACCACGCGGGCGTGACCGTCCCGGAGCCCGGCGGCTCCCGCGACGCCTCGGCGTGCCGGCAGGCCCCGCTCACGTCGCCCCGGCGCAGCGCCACGGTGGCGAGCACGGATTCGGCGAGCGGGCCGAACAGGCGCCTGCCGAGGCCGTCGGCGAGGTCGAGGGCGGCCCGGGCCTGCGCGGCGGCCCCGTCCAACCGGCCCGCGACCAGCTCCACGCGCGCCCGTACGGCGGCCGGACCCGCCGCCCACGCGACCTGTCCCAGCGCGTCGGCCTCCCGGCCGGCCTCCTCGACCACCGCCCGCGCCTCGTCGGGCAGGCGCGAGTCGGCCAGCATCGAGGCCAGGGCCAGGCGCGGATGCGTCCGGGGCGCCGGGCCCCTGTCCGCCCGCCGCACGGCCTCCCTGGCCAGCCGGAGCCCCTCGGCGAGACGGCCCGACTCCCACCGGATCACGGCCAGCACCACCATGGCCCCGGCGACCACGCCCTCGCCGCGCCCGTCCCCGGCCGCCCACACCGCCGGGCCGCCCCGGCCGAGCAGGACCCTCCCGGCCTGGTGGCGCAGCGCGTTGCGCACAGGCGCGGGCAGCCCCTCGGCGACCGCCCGCCACATCAGCTCGTGCCGGAACTCCAGCTCGTCGCCGGCGGCCGTGAGGACGCCCGCGTCCAGCGCCTCCTCGAACGCGGGCAGCAGCGTCGCCGCGTCCGTCCCCGCCAGCTCGGCCGCGTCCTCGGCGCGGAACGTGCGGCCGAGGACGGCCGCCGTCTCGACGAGCAGCCGGGTCTCGCGGCCGAGACCGTCGAGCATCGCGCGCGCGACGGCGAGGACCCGCTCGGGCGGCCGGTCGGACAGCAGCCGGGCGCGCCCGCACGCGACCTCGACGGCGCCCTCCTCGCGCAGGCCGGTCAGCAGTTCGGTGAGCAGGTGCGGGTTGCCCCCGGCGCTCGCGGCGAGCGCGAGCACGTCCGGGTCCGGCGCCGCGCCGAGCAGGTCGGACGTCAGCGCGGCCACCGCCTCCTCGTCCAGCGGCCCCAGCGCGGCGCGCGCCGCCCCGTCCCGTTCCAGCACGTCGAACAGGCGCCGCGCGTCCTCGTCCGGCCGCGGGCCGGGGGTCTCGGCGATGCCCGTGCGCCGGGCGAGCAGCCACACCAAGGGCGCGTGCGCCAGCTCCCAGTGGAGCGTCCGCAGCGCCGCGAGCGTGTCGTGGCCTGCCCACTGCAGGTCGTCCAGGCAGACGAGCACCGGCCGGGTGGACGCGGCCTTCTCCAGCCGCGTCCGCAGCCGTTCCAGCAGGTGGAGCCGGGGGTCGCGCCAGTCGCCCGGCGCCTCGTCGTCGAGGAACTCGCCGACGGGTGGCTCGTCCAGGGCCCGGAGCAGTGGCGCCAGAGGGACGAACTCGCCGAGCCGCTCGGCCCCGCCGCTGATCGCCAGGAAACCCTCCCGGGACGCCCGCGCGGCCGCCTCGGCGAGCAGGGCGCTCTTGCCCGTTCCCGGCCCGCCCTCGACCAGAAGCGTGCCGCCCTTGCCCGTCCGGGCCGCCGTCAGCAGCCGGGTGACGGTGTGCCATTCGGGCCCAGGCGGTCGTGAATCGCGTCCGCGCATGCCTCCCCCCGCTCGCGGGGTCCGTCCGTTTTCCTCCACCGTACACATGGGCTGAGCTGGGCTTTCCTACCAGGTTGAAGGATGTGCCCGGTCGTTTCGCCGACCAATGTCGTATGTGGGCGTTCGTGGGGTCGCGCGGGGCGGCCCCGCCGCGTCAGCGTGCACGCGACCGGGGGGTCACGGGACCGGGGAAGTCGCGGAAGCCAGCGGGAGCCATATGGGGAGGGCGCAATGGCCAAGGCAGTCGGAATCGATCTCGGTACGACCAACTCCGTCATCGCGACGACGGAGGACGGGCAGCCGGCCGTCATACCCAACGCGGAGGGCCAGCGGACCACGCCGTCGGTGGTGGCCTTCACCGAAACCGGCGAGCGCCTGGTGGGCCAGCTCGCCCGCCGCCAGGCCATCCTCAACCCCAAGGGCACGATCTACTCGGTCAAGCGCTTCATCGGACGCCGCTACGACGAGGTGCAGAGCGAGATCAACGCCGTGTCGTTCGACGTGGTGCCCGGGCCCGAGGGGGCCGTCCGGTTCAAGGTCAGGGACAAGCCGTACGCGCCGGAGGAGATCTCGGCGCTGATCCTGCGCAAGCTCGTCCAGGACGCCTCCAAGTTCCTCGGCGAGAAGATCACCGAGGCCGTCATCACCGTCCCCGCCTACTTCAACGACGCCCAGCGGCACGCCACCCGCGACGCGGGGAAGATCGCCGGCCTGGAGGTCATGCGGATCATCAACGAGCCGACGGCGGCGGCGCTCGCCTACGGCCTGGACAAGAAGGGCAGCGAGACCGTCCTGGTCTTCGACCTCGGCGGCGGGACGTTCGACGTCAGCGTCCTCGACATCGGGGAAGGCGTGATCGAGGTACGGGCCACCGCGGGCGACACCCACCTCGGCGGCGACGACTTCGACCGGCGCATTGTGGACCACCTCGCCGACGAGTTCCAGCGCCAGGAGGGCATCGACCTGCGCCGGGACCCGCAGGCGCTCCAGCGGCTGTTCGAGGCGGCCGAGAAGGCCAAGGTGGAGCTGTCGTCGGTGACCCAGACGACGGTCGGCCTGCCGTTCATCACGGCGGACGCGAACGGGCCGAAGCACCTCAACACCACCCTGATGCGCTCGACGTTCGAGGAGATCACCCGCGATCTGGTGGAACGCACCATGGGCCCGGTGAAGCAGGCCATGGAGGACGCCAAGCTGACGGCCGACGACCTCGACGAGATCATCCTGGTCGGCGGCTCCACCCGCATGCCGGCCGTGCAGAACATCGTGCGCCGCCTCACCGGCGGCAAGGAACCGAACATGACCGTCAACCCGGACGAGGTCGTGGCGGACGGCGCCGCGACCCAGGCCGGGGTCCTCAAGGGCGAGGTCAAGGACGTCCTGCTGCTCGACGTCACGCCCCTGTCGCTCGGCATCGAGACGCTCGGCGGCGTGATGACCAAGGTCCTGGAGCGCAACACCACCATCCCGGCCCGCCGCACCGAGACCTTCAGCACGGCCGAGGACGACCAGAGCGCCGTGGACGTGGTCGTCCTGCAGGGCGAGCGGGGGCGGGCGGCCGACAACCGGGCGCTCGGGCGGTTCCGGCTGGAGAACATCCGGCCCGCGCCGCGGGGCGTGCCGCAGGTCGAGGTCACCTTCGACGTGGACGCCAACGGCATCCTCAACGTCACCGCCAAGGACAAGGACACCGGCGGCGAGCAGCGGATCACCATCAGCGAGAGCTCCAACCTGGACAAGAGCGAGATCGACCGTATGGTGCGCGACGCGGAGGAGCACCGCAGCGAGGATCAGCGGCACCGCGAGGCGATCGACGCGAGGAACGAGCTGGACTCGGTGGCCTACCAGGTGGAGCGCAGGCTCACCGAGCTGGGGGACGCGGTGCCCGTGCACGAGAAGGCCCGCGCCGAGCAGCTCGTCGCCGACGCGCGGCAGGCCATCAAGGAGGAGGCCCCGACCCAGCGGCTGCGCGACCTGAGCTCCGAGCTCCAGCAGATCTACCACTCGCTGAGCGCCGTGTCGCCGCGGGGCGAGACCGCGGGCGCGGGGGGCCGGCGGCAGGGCGGGACCGGCGGCGGGCAGGACGACGTCATCGACGCGGAGTTCACGACATCCGATTGAGGGCCCGCTGAACGGACATAGGGCTTATATCAGCAAATATCGGGCGTGCGTAGGCAGGGGTCGCGCCGCCGGCACGCATCGACTGGACGGGCGTGGGCTGACATGGCTGATCAACACGACGAGGCGCCCAGGGCGACACGGGCCGGACCCGCCGAGCCCGCTGGGCCCGTCGAGCCCCCGGAGCCGCCGGGGTCCGGCGCCGGGACCTCGCGGACCTCCGAGACCGAGCCCCCTGAGACCTCCGAGAACTCCGTGGGGTCGCCGGTCGAGGACATGGAGGCGAAGCTCGCCGAGCTGGAGGACCGCTGGCTGAGGTCCGCCGCCGAGCTGGACAACTTCCGCAAGCGCATCGCCAGGGACGCCGAGCGCATCCGCATCGACGAGCGCGACCGCGTCACCCGGGACTGGCTGCAGATCGTCGACAACCTGGACCTCGCTCTCCGGCACGCGGGCGATACGGGGGGCACAGGGGAGTCGCGCCTGGTGAACGCCGCCGTCATCGAGGGCGTGCGCGCGGTGCGGGACCAGGCCGTCGGGCTCCTCGCCCGGCTCGGGTTCCGGCGTCACGACGAGGTCGGGGTGCCGTTCGACCCGGCCTTCCACGAGGCCATGGGCACGGTCGAGAACGACGAGCTGCCCCCGGGGACGGTCATGGAGACCGTGCGCCCCGGCTACGGGGAGGGCGAGCGGCAGCTCCGCCCGGCGGCGGTGATCGTCTCGACCGCGCCGGAGTGAGGCGGCGACGATGGCCGCGCGCGACTACTACAGCGATTACTACGAAGCCCTGGGGGTGCCGAGGACGGCCGACCAGGACGAGATCCAGCGCGCGTACCGCAAGCTCGCCCGCACCTACCACCCCGACGTCAACAAGGACCCATCGGCCGAGGAGAAATTCAAGGACGTCTCCGAGGCCTACGACGTGCTCTCCGACCCCGACAAGCGGCGCCGCTACGACGCGTTCGGCCCCGACTGGCGGTCGGTGCCCGAGGACGTCGACCCCCGCGCCTGGTCCCGGGCGCGCGCGGGAGCCGGAGCGGGCTTCGGCGGCGGGCCGTGGGGCCGCGCCGGGCGCGCGTCGGCCGGGCAGGGCCGGGGCTTCCGCTTCGGCTCCGGGGAGGGCATCGACATCGGCCTGGGCGACCTCCTCGGCGGCATGTTCGGCGGCGGGAGACACGGCGGCCGCTGGGGGCCCACCCCGGGAGCCGACCAGGAGGTCGAGCTGCCCCTCACCGTGGACGAGGCCTATCACGGAGGCCGCCGCTCGCTGACGATCCATGCGCAACAGGGCCATGCGCAACAGGGCCATGCGCGACAGGGCCAGGGCCCGGGCGGGCCGAAGACGCTCCAGGTCATGATCCCCGCCGGGGTCACCGACGGCCAGCGGATCCGGCTGGCCGGCCAGGGCGGCACCGGCACCGACGGCGGCCGGGCGGGCGACCTGTACCTCATCGTCCGCCTCTCCGACCCCCGCTACCGCGTCGAGGGCCGCGACGTCTACGTCCCGCTGCCGCTCGCCCCGTGGGAGGGGGCGCTCGGCGCGACCGTCGCCGTCGACACCCCCGCAGGTGAGGCCAAGGTCAAGGTGCCGCCGGGCACCTCGACCGGCCGCCGCCTGCGCCTGCGCGGCCGGGGCCTCCCCAACCCGAAGGGCGCCCCCGGCGACCTGTACGCCGAGGCCCGCGTCATGGTCCCGCCCCACCTCACCGGCGAGGAGCGGGAGCTGTTCGACCGGCTGGCGCGGGCGTCCACCTTCAACCCGAGGAGGGGGACGCCATGAGCGAGGCGGGTCCCGTGAGGCCGAGCGAGGAGGGGAACGTGGGGAACATGGCGACGTCACTCGTCCGGGCGCCCGGCATCGGCCTGGAGGCGTTCGCACGGGCCGGCGGGCTCCACCCCGACCAGGTGAGACGGCTGGTCCGGCTGGGGCTGCTCGATCCCGTGGACGCGTCCGGGACGGACATGAGATTCCCGCCCTCCCAGCTCGTCCAGCTCGGCAGGATCGAACGCCTGCACGCGGGGCTCGCGCTCAACTACGCGTCGCTCGGCGTCGTCCTCGACCTGCTCGACCGCATCGAGCGGCTCGAGGACGCCCTGCGGCACCGCCCACCACCCACGGGAGTCACATCGTGGACCCGAACCGACTGACCCAGAAATCACAAGAGGCCCTGCACGACGCGCAGACCAAGGCCATACGCTTCGGGCACACGGAGGTCGACGGCGAGCACCTGTTGCGGGCGCTGCTCGACCAGTCCGAGGGGCTCGTCCCCCGGCTGATCCTGGCGACGGGCGGCGACCCCGACAAGCTGCGCCTGGAGCTCGCCGCCGAGCTGGAGCGGCGCCCCCACGTCAGCGGCCCCGGCGCCTCGCCCGGCGAGGTGTACGTCACCCGGCGCCTGTCGCGGCTGTTCGACACCGCGGACGCCGAGGCCAGGCGGCTCAAGGACGAGTACATCTCCGTCGAGCACCTGCTGCTGGCGCTCGTGGAGGAGGGCCCGGAGACGGCGGCGGGCCGCCTGCTGCACGGCCAGGGGCTCACGCGAGACCGCCTGCTCGATGCGCTCACCCGGATCCGCGGCAACCAGCGCGTCACCTCGGCCACCCCGGAGGTCGCCTACGAGGCGCTGGAGAAGTACGGCCGCGACCTGGTGGCGGACGCGCGGGCGGGCAAGCTCGACCCCGTGATCGGGCGGGACACCGAGATCCGCCGGGTGATGCAGATCCTGTCCCGCAAGTCCAAGAACAACCCCGTGCTCATCGGCGACCCCGGCGTCGGCAAGACGGCGATCGTCGAGGGGCTCGCCCAGCGCATCGCCCGCGGCGACGTCCCCGAGGGGCTGAAGGACAAGACGATCTTCGGCCTCGACATGGGCACGCTGATCGCGGGCGCGAAGTACCGCGGCGAGTTCGAGGAGCGGCTGAAGGCCGTCCTTACCGAGGTCAAGGCGTCCGAGGGACGGATCCTGCTGTTCGTCGACGAGGTGCACAACGTCGTCGGCGCGGGCGCGGCCGAGGGCGCGATGGACGCCGGGAACATGCTCAAGCCCATGCTGGCCCGGGGTGAGCTGCACCTGATCGGTGCCACCACGGTCGCCGAGTACCGCAGGTACGTCGAGAAGGACGCGGCCCTGGAACGCCGCTTCCAGCCGGTCTTCGTGGACGAGCCGTCCGTCGAGGACGCCATCTCGATCCTGCGCGGGCTGCGCGAGCGGTTCGAGGTGTTCCACGGCGTGAAGATCCAGGACGGTGCGATCGTCGCCGCCGTCGTCCTGAGCCACCGGTACATCACCGACCGGTTCCTCCCTGACAAGGCGATCGACCTGGTCGACGAGGCCTGCGCGATGCTGCGCACCGAGATCGACTCGATGCCCGCCGAGCTGGACGAGCTCACTCGCCGCGTGACGCGCCTGGAGATCGAGGAGGCCGCGCTCTCCAAGGAGGACGACCCGGCGAGCGGGCGGCGGCTGGAGGCGCTGCGCCGCGAGCTGGCCGACCTGCGGGCCGAGGCGGACGCCATGCGCGCGCAGTGGGAGGCCGAGCGGCACGCCCTGAAGAAGGTGCAGCAGCTCCGCCAGGAGATCGAGACCGTGCGGCGCGAGGCGGAGCGGGCCGAGCGCATGTACGACCTCAACCGGGCCGCCGAGCTCACGCACGGCAGGCTCCCGGAGCTCCGGCACAAGCTCGCCGTCGCCGAGGAGCAGCTTCAGTCCAAGCAGGGCGGGCACCGGCTGCTGCGCGAGGTCGTCACCGAGGACGAGATCGCGGGCATCGTGTCCCGCTGGACCGGCATCCCGATCACCCGCCTGAAGGAGGGCGAGCGCGAGAAGCTGCTCAAACTCGACGAGGTCCTGCACCAGCGGGTCATCGGCCAGGACGAGGCGGTCGACGCGGTGGCCGACGCGATCATCCGCGCCCGGTCGGGCATCAAGGACCCGCGCCGGCCGATCGGCTCGTTCATCTTCCTCGGCCCGACGGGGGTGGGGAAGACCGAGCTGGCCAGGGCCCTCGCCGAGGCGCTGTTCGACAGCGAGGAGAACATGGTCCGCGTCGACATGAGCGAGTACCAGGAGCGGCACACGGTCAGCAGGCTCGTCGGAGCCCCTCCCGGCTATGTCGGGTACGAGGAGGGCGGCCAGCTCACCGAGGCCGTGCGGCGCAAGCCGTACTCGGTCGTGCTGTTCGACGAGATCGAGAAGGCGCACTCGGACGTCTTCAACACCCTGCTCCAGGTGCTGGACGACGGGCGGCTGACCGACGCCCAGGGCCGTACGGTGGACTTCCGCAACACCGTGATCATCATGACGTCGAACATCGGGTCGCACTACCTGATCGACGGCGTGACGCACACGGGCGAGATCGAGCCGCAGGCCCGCGACCTGGTCATGGCCGAGCTGCGCACGCGGTTCCGTCCCGAGTTCCTCAACCGCGTCGACGACACCGTGCTGTTCAAGCCGCTGACCGAGCCGGAGATCGAGAAGATCGTCTCGCTCATGTTCGACGACATCAGGGCGCGGCTGGCCGACCGGCGGATGACCCTGGACGTCACCGAGGCCGCGCTGCGGTTCATCGCCGAGCAGGGCTTCGACCCCGTCTACGGCGCCCGGCCGCTGCGCCGCTTCATCGCCCGCGAGGTCGAGACCCGCGTCGGCAGGGCCCTGATCGCCGGGGACGTCCGCGACGGCGCCCTGATCCACGTGGACGTCGCCGATGGCCACCTCGGCATCGGCTACGAGAACCCCTCGGAGTGAGGCAGGTGATCACCGATGCCGGGGCCGAACCAGCGCGTGCGCGCCCGGGTGCTGGGGGAATGTCGTGGATTCGTTCTCAGCGAAATTCGTCCAGAGCGTAATCGGTGTCCCGGAAATGTGCCCTCAGTGAAAAAGGTGTCCGCCCGGTCGGATATCTGGCAGCGTTAAGTCACCTTATGGCGCGCGTAAAAGCCCGTCATTACCAGGCGACTAATCTCTGGGAGCAGGTGACCAACGGTGACCCCGAGGCGTTCTTCCCGTGACCCGTTCACGACCACCTTCGAGACCGGCTCGCACCCCGTCCAGGTGCAGCAGCCGATGATGGACCCGCTGAGTCAGCGCCTGCTGCGCGAGCGCATCATCTTCCTCGGCCAGGAGGTCGACGACGAGATCGCCAACCGCATCTGCGGCGAGCTCCTCCTGCTCTCCGCCGAGGACTCCGAGCGTGAGATTTTCCTTTACATCAACTCCCCGGGCGGCTCGGTGTCGGCGGGGCTGGCGATTTACGACCTGATGCAATACATCCCGAACGAAGTCTCGACGGTGGCGATGGGTCTCGCCGCCTCGATGGGCCAGTTCCTGCTGAGCGCGGGCACCCATGGCAAGCGGTACGCGCTGCCGCACGCCCGCATCATGATGCACCAGCCGCTCGGCGGCATCGGCGGCACCGCGGCCGACATCAAGATCCAGGCCGAGCAGATGCTCCACACCAAGAAGACCCTTGCCGAGCGCACCGCCTTCCACACGGGGCAGACCGTCGAGCAGATCGAGTCCGACTCCGACCGCGACCGCTGGTTCACCGCCTACGAGGCCAAGGACTACGGGCTGGTCGACCACGTCGTGCCGAGCGCCAGGCTCGTGCCATCCGAAGGCCCGGTCTCCTCGCCGTCCCCGGCATGATCCCCGGACCGGTGGCGACCCCAGAACCCCGCGAACGGAGGCGATCATGAGCGATTCGACAATACCCGGCTTCCCCGGCGAAGTGGCGCCGATCCACGGCCGGTACGTCCTGCCGTCCTTCACCGAGCGCACGACGTACGGCGTCAAGGAGATGAGCCCGTACAACAAGCTCTTCGAGGACCGCATCATCTTCCTCGGGGTGCAGATCGACGACACCTCGGCCAACGACGTCATGGCCCAGCTCCTCACGCTGGAGTCGCTCGACCCGGACCGCGACATCAGCATCTACATCAACTCGCCGGGCGGCTCGTTCACCGCCATGACGGCGATCTACGACACGATGCAGTTCGTCAGTCCCGACGTCCAGACCGTCTGCATCGGCCAGGCGGCGTCGGCCGCGGCCGTGCTGCTGGCGGCGGGCGCGCCCGGCAAGCGTTTCGCGCTGCCGCAGGCGCGCGTCCTGCTCCACCAGCCCGCGATGCAGGGCACGTACGGGCAGTCGAGCGACATGGAGATCGCGGCCCGCGAGATCCTGCGCATGCGCGCCCTGCTGGAGGAGCTCGTGGCCCGCCACTCCGACAAACCGGCCCACGTCTTGCGCCGCGACATCGACCGCGACAAGATCCTCACCGCCGAGGAGGCCAAAGAGTACGGCCTGATCGACGAGGTGTTCTTCCCCCGGAAGCGCGTGGCGGCGGGTCCGCCCACGGTGGTGCGCTGACTGTTCGCCACACCGTCGGGCGCTTACGCTGCGCCTGCCGTAGCTCGCTGACGGGCCGATCACCGTGATGCGCTGACAACACGCCGAAGGCGCCCGCCCCCAGATGATCCGGGGGACAGGCGCCTTCGTGTGGTCCCGAGTCGCCGACCGTCGGATGGTCCGGTCGTCGATTCGATCGCCGGCCCGGTCACGTCAGACGGACCTGGCCGGCCTTCTCGTCACGTCAGACCTGGCCGGCCTTCTCCAGGGCCGCGCAGCAGGTGTCCACGATCAGGCGGGTCACCACGTACGGGTCGCAGTTGGCGTTCGGGCGGCGGTCCTCGATGTAGCCGTGCTTGTCGATCTCGACCTGCCACGGGATGCGGACCGACGCGCCGCGGTCGGCCACGCCGTAGCTGTACTCGCTCCACGGGGCGGTCTCGTGCATGCCGGTGAGGCGGTGCTCGATGCCCGCGCCGTACCCGGCGATGTGCTCGGCGGCCTTCCCACCCAGCGCCTCGCAGGCGGTGATGATCGCGTCGTAGCCCGAGCGCATCGCCGCGGTGGAGAAGTTGGTGTGCGCGCCCGCGCCGTTCCAGTCGCCCTTCACCGGCTTGGGGTCGAGCGTGGCGGACACGTCGAATTCCTCGGCGATGCGGTAGAGCAGCCAGCGGGCGACCCAGAGCTGGTCGGAGACCTCCAGCGGCCCGCCCGGGCCGACCTGGAACTCCCACTGGCCGGGCATGACCTCGGCGTTGATGCCGGAGATGGCGAGGCCGGCCTCCAGGCAGGCGTCGAGGTGCGCCTCGACGATGTCGCGGCCGTACACCTCGTCGGCGCCGACGCCGCAGTAGTAGAAGCCCTGCGGGGCGGGGAAACCACCGACCGGGAAGCCGAGCGGGCGGCCCTCCTTGAAGAAGGTGTACTCCTGCTCGATGCCGAACCAGGAGTCCTGGTCGGCGAACTGCTCGGCGACGGGGGCGAGCTGCGCCCGCGTGTTGCTCTTGTGCGGGGTCATGTCGGTGAGCAGCACCTCGCACAGCACGAGGACGTCGTCACCGCCACGGATCGGGTCGGGGCAGGTGAAGACCGGCTTGAGGACGCAGTCGGAGTTCTTGCCGGGGGCCTGGTTGGTGCTCGACCCGTCGAAGCCCCAGATGGGCAGTTCCGCGCCGTCGGCAAGGATCTTCGTCTTGGAACGAAGGCGTGCGGTCGGCTCGGTGCCGTCGATCCAGATGTACTCGGCCCTGTAGGTCACTTCGATCCCTTCGGCAAGGCGGACAGTGGCGTGATGGAGCGGGACTCGACGAACTCTCCGCGCTTCCTCGCAACGCCGACGTTGCCAATTAGCCGTTTCAAGGCTGTTGCCCGTTTATAAACGCCGTGTGAAATCGGTCGCGGTCCAGGGTGTCTTCCGTCACACATCGTCCCTGGTCAGGTACCCCGCCTGGGTGTTCCCGGCCGCAGGAGCCATCAAGCTCGAAATCTGGAAAGGGATGACCGTGCCGCCGCTCCGGCCCGCCGTCGCCTAGTCTGAGGATCATGGCCAGAAGTTCCTGGTCAGCCAGGTCGAGATCGGGCCACGTTCACGGCATGGACGCTTGCGCCCGGAACATCGGGCGAACAGCACGGAAGCTCGCACGTGCGCCCGGGGCGGTGGTTCTCCGTGCCGCCTCTCGATCTTTCGCCGTTCGGTACGTGTCTGGAGGAAGCTCATGATCCTGGTCACCGGAGCCACGGGCAACGTCGGCCGCGAGGTCGTCGACCAGCTTCTCGCGGCCGGGCACGACGTCCGCGCCCTCACCCGCGACCCCGGGACCGCGCGCCTGCCCGGCGGCGTGGAGGTCGCGGCCGGCGACCTCACGCGGCCCGAGACGCTCCCGGCGGCCCTCGACGGGGCGACCGCCGTGTTCCTGTTCCCCGTGCCCGGCAGTGCGCCCGCGTTCCTCAAGGCCGCCAAGGACGCCGGCGTCCGCAGGGTGGTGCTCCTCTCCTCCATGGCCGTGGACGACGACGCCGAGGTGCAGTCCAACCCGATCGCCGCCTTCCACGCCGTCATCGAGGACGCTGTGGCCAGGTCGGGCCTGGAATGGACGTTCCTGCGCCCGGGTGCCTTCGCGGCCAACTCCTACCAATGGGCGGAGCAGGCCAAGGCCGGTGACGTGGTACGCGTCCCCTTTCCCGGGGCGGTCACCGCGCCGATCGACGAGGCCGACATCGCCGCCGTGGGCGTACGGGCGCTGACCGAGGACGGCCACAACGGCGCGAAATACACCCTCACCGGCCCCGAGCAGCTCACCCAGACCGACCAGGTCCGCATCATGGGCGAGGCCCTCGGCCGGCCGCTGCGCCTGGAAGAGCTGCCCGCGGAGGTCGCGCGGGAGCGCATGATCAAGCACACCCCCGCGGAGATCGTCGACACGTTCCTCAACATGTTCGCCAAGTTGGTCGGCGGCGAGGCCCTGGTAACCGGCACCGTCCAACAGGTGACCGGCCACCCCGCCCGCACCTACGCCGAGTGGGCCCAGACCCACGCGAACGCCTTCCGCTAACCCCGCCCCGGGGGTCGTCCAGTCGAGCGGGAGGCCCTTCGGGATCGCCCAGGAGACGAGCACGCCGTCGCGCTCCAGCCGGAAGTCCCAGTGCAGGCGGCGCGCGTGGTGCTCCTGGACCACGAACGGGTCGTCGCGGCCCCGCAGGAGCGGCCCGGGCCCGGGTACGGGTACGGGCGTACTCTCGGGCGTGATGTTCG
Source organism: Sphaerisporangium sp. NPDC051017 (assembly GCF_040683095.1). NCBI lineage: Bacteria > Bacillati > Actinomycetota > Actinomycetes > Streptosporangiales > Streptosporangiaceae > Sphaerisporangium > Sphaerisporangium sp. NPDC051017. The sequence goes on along the minus strand of NZ_JBFBCI010000045.1, from coordinate 31,109 downwards.
CGCGGGTTCGACCGAACGGCTCACCGGTTGTAACGAAGATCGGCTATGGTGCGTCTGGCCGCAGGCGCCATCTGGCCGCAGTCGATGCTCGCGTGACGCCCGTGAGGACCTTTGACGACGCAGGAAGTGCACCAGCCACCCGCCACCGTCTCCGCGTACCAGCAGGACCGGCAGGCAGGCGACCGCGGTAGCCGCCTTACCCGCTGGACACGACTTCGTGACCGGGCTCTGCCGTGGACGCTCGTCGCCGGCCCCCGCCTCCAGGCGGCCTTCATGGCCGGGATGCTCGCGCTGATCGGCCTGTGCGTGGGCGACGCCGTCGCGGGGTTCTTCCCGTTCGGCGCCTCCACTCGCAGCGTCAACGACCTGGGCAACCAGTACATCCCGTTCTACGCGTACTACTGGGATGTCCTGCACGGCCACGCCCGCGGCGACCTGTTCGTGAACTGGGCGTCCGGTTTCGGCTCCAGCTACCTGCCGGACGTGTTCTACTACCTGGCCAGCCCGTTCTCGTTCCTCATCGCCCTGTTCCCGCGCGACCAGATCGACCTGGCCGTGTACGTCCTCACGGTCGCCAAGATCGCCACCGCGGCGGCCGTCATGGCCCTGTATCTGCGCTGCCTCAGCGTCCGCGGGCGGCTGCGCTCCGGCTGGGCGGCCGTCTTCGGCGCCGCGTACGGCCTGTGCGGCTGGGCCGTGACCGACGCCGCCTACAACCCGATGTGGCTGGACGGCCTGATCGCCTTCCCGCTGCTCTGCCTCGCCGCCGAGTGGGCCCTGGCCCGCCGCCACCCCGTCCTCGGCACACTGTGCGTGGCCTTCACCTGGGCCTGCAACTTCTACACCGCGTACTTCGCCATGATCGGCGCCGCCGTCGTGCTGCTGATCCGGCTGGTGTCCGAGCACCGTCCCCTGCGCGACCGGCTGCGCATCTCGGGTCGCGCGCTGCTGTGCGGCGGGCTCGGCGTGGGCCTGGCCGCGCCGATCGTGCTGGTCGTCTTCAGCGCGGCCCGCGACACGTGGCCGGTGGCCTCGAGGACGTTCATCTCCGTCGACGCGGCTCCTCTGCTGGGGCGGCTGCTCGCCGGTAGCTACGCGTTCAGCTCGCCCGCGCTGTTCGTGGGCACCTTCGCGCTGTTCGCCGCGCTGACCCTCCCGTTCAACCCGGCCGTGCCGCCGCGCGTCCGCGTGGCATGGACGGTCGCGATCACGCTGGTCCTCGGCTCCATGCTGTGGGAACCGACCGTCCACCTCTGGTACGCCTTCACCAACCCCAACGGCAGCTACTACCGCCAGGCGTTCGTGCTGTGCGGCCTGCTCGTGATCGCGGGCTGGAAGTCGTTCGCGTACGGCGTCCCGCGCCCGTACGCGCTGGTGTGCGCCGCCGTCCTGCTCGGGGCGGCGGTCTGGGTCGCGTCCCGATGGCAGGACGCGACCCCGCACATGATCCAGTGGACGGTCGTCACCGCCGCCGTGGGCGCCGTGCTGTACCGCACGCTGACGCTGATGCGGGGCCGGGGCCCGGCTATGCACCACGGCGTGGCCGTCGCCCTCCTGGCGCTCCTCGCGACCGTCCAGACCGTCGAGGCGGCGGCCAACGTGGCACTGGTGGACGCGCGGCGCGCCGACTTCCTCCACAACTACGCGACCCGCGGCCCGTGGCCGGAGAGCCTGCGCGCGGTCGTGGTGTCCGCCGACCGCTGGCCGGCCTACCGTACGGATCCTGGGGAACCGCGCATAACGGCCAACGACCCGCAGTTCCTGGGCGGTGAGGGCGCGGAGTACTACAGCAGCATGACGTCCACCGCCCTCATCGACACCCTCGCCCACCTCGGTTTCGGCTGGACGTCACGCGGACGTGCCCCCAAGAGCGTGGACAACCCGGTCACCGACACCGTCTTCGCCATCGGCGCCCGCGCCCACTCGCGCCAGGTGACCCATCCCATGGGCCCGCGGCGGGCAGCCGAGCGCCGGACGGAGGTGACCCTGACCGTCCGCACGACCGCGCCCCTGGTGACCGTACGGCCACCGTCCCGGCGGTCGCCGCGCTACGGCCATTCGCCCTTCCGCAACCAGGAGCTCCTGCTGGGCGCCCAGGTGTACGACCTTCCCGCCACGACGTACCTGCGCAAAGACGGCACACCGCTCCCCGGGAACCCCGACGGCTCGCTCCAGACCATCCCCGACCCGGTCCGGACTCCCTCGTACCCGTACATCCTGCGCGCCACGTGCCGCCCCGGGGACGAGGTCTACCTCCACGCCCCCGAGTTCTCCGGCGCCGCGACGCTGGCCGGCCGCGACCCGGTCTCCTTCACCGGCGTCGCCGGCCAGAGCCGCGCCTCGATCCAGAAGCTCGGCACGGTCCCCGGCAGCGGCCGCCTGAAGGTCAAGCTGCGCCCGTACCTCGTCAGCCGGGTGCCCGCCCAGGCGCTGGCCTGCCTGGACCCCGCCCGCCTGGCCGAAGCCGTCCGCCACCTGCGAGCCACGGGCGCGACCCGGGTCGACGTCTCGGGCCACACCCTGAAGGCCACGCTGCCCCCCGCCGCCACGGGCGCGACCCGGGTCGACGTCTCGGGCCACACCCTGAAGGCCACGCTGCCCCCCGCCGCCACGGGCACGGCCGTGGTCGCCGTCCCGGCCATCACGGGCTGGACCTGCTCCCTCGGCCCCGGCCCCCGCAGCCGTCCCGGCCAGTACCTCGGCCTCCTCGCCATCCCCCTGAACGGCAGGGAAACCTCCCTGACCTGCTCCTTCACCCCGCCGGGCCTGGGAGTGGGCCTGCTGATCTCCGGCGCGGCCCTGCTGACCGGCGGCGTCCTCTACGTGGGCCGTCGCGCACTCCGCCGCAGGCGAACCCGGCTCAGGCCCACACCCGCGACATGAGCCGGGGCACCGCCTAGCTGGGATGATGCCGTACGCCATGGCGGTCGTCCCGGTGAAGTCGGCGTGCCACGTGGTCGCGCCGCGTCACACCGTGGCGCGCTCGCGCTGGAAGGTGCGGACGCCGGCGACCGCGAGCGGCAGGTACATCAGGGCGAACGCCGTGCCCACCACGTAGGTCAGGCTGACCGGGATGACCATCATGCCGACGAAGGCGGCGAGATAGACGGCGGTCAGCCACCACCCGGCGACGCCTGCCCGGGCGAGGGCGACGCTCAGCGAGAGCAGGCCCAGGAAGGCGAGCAGCGTGGTACCGCTCCACAGGGGCATGAACGCCGAGGCGTCCACGGTGTCCGAGACGCGCGCCGCGACGTCGATCGGGAACTGCTGTCCGATGACCATTCGCCACCAGTCGTCGCGTACGGCCCCGGACACGTTGAGCAGCCCGATCGCGGTGGCGAGCGCGCCCAGCAGCGCCGGCCACCGGCCCTTGCGTCCGCGCACCAGCCCGGGGACGGCGAGCGCGCCGAGCGCGCCGAGGATGAGGCCGTAGTGGAGCAGCATGGCCGAGAGCTGCGTCAGGAAGCCGTCGCGGGCCAGTGAGGTGATGTAGTCGACCGTCGAGTCGGAGGCTTGCGGCGGGCAGGCCATCATGCCGCCGAAGATGAGCACGGGACCGCTGATCAGGGCGGCGCCGCCGGCCCGCCGCAGGAAGCGCCCGGTGCGGTCGGTTTCTTCGGTCAGCGGCTCCGCGGTCGCCGTGGCGCTGTGGGTGAGGGGGGTCATTTGGTACCTCCGTGTCGCTTTCGCTGTGGGATTTCGTTATGGCGAGAACTCTCCCGCCGCGGGGCCGTCCGGCGGATCAGCCGTCGCGCATCGTGATGGCTCCTCGCTTCGACGGATCGGACGTAGGCCGCGTCCACTGTCCGGTGGACCCGGCGAGCTGCGAGGGTCCGCCATTCGGGGGAGTCGCCGCAGGCCGCGCGCGGTTACGATCGGTGGCCATGACGATGACCCGGTTGAGGGACGTCCGGCTCATTCCGCTGGTTTTCGGGCCGCTGATCAGCTTCCTGGCCGTTCTGGAGACCACGCTCGACACCTCCTCCTTCGGCGCGAGCGCTACGGCCACCTGGATGTCCGGGGTCGCGCTGGGCCTCGGGGTCGTGGTCGCGGCCTGGTACCCGCTGGCGGGCACGGTCATCGCCGCGGTCTGCCTGCCGGTGGGCGTGGTCGCGTTCGGCGCGCCGGGGGTCGGCGGCGCGGCGATGATCGGGCTGATCGGCGTGGTCGGGTGGGCAGGGTGGCGCGAGCCCCCCCGGCGTTCGGCCGTGGCGCTGTGCGTGGCGGGCGTGTCGTTCGCGTGGATGTCGATCGCGGCCGGCGGGACCCTGTGGGAGCTGTTCTTCGTCCCGGCGGTGCTGCTGCCGGGCTGGTTCATGGGACTGCTCGCGCGGCGCAGCGGCGAACGTGCGGTCAAGCTCGCCGAACTGGCCGCCGCGCTCGACGCCGAACGCGAGGCGAACGCCCAGGCCGCGGTGGCGCAGGAGCGCACGCGCATCGCCCGGGAGGTGCATGACGCGGTCGCGCACTCGGTCAGCGTGATGACGCTGCAGCTCGGAGGCCTGCGCCGGATGCTCGCGGACCGTCCGGTCGAGCTGGAGGTCGTGGCCGGGCTGGAGCATCTCGGGCGGCAGACGGTGGAGGAGATGCGCGGGCTGGTCGGCATCCTGCGCGAGCGCGTCGACGGCGAACGGCCGGCGCCCGCGCCGTCGCTGGCCCGGGTCAGTGAGCTGATCGCGGACGTCCGCGCCGCCGGTCTTGAGGTCACGCTGAACGCCCCGGCCGAGCCGCCCCGGCTGCCGCCGGTCCTGGACCTCACCGCGTACCGGGTGCTCCAGGAGGCCCTGACGAACGTGCTGCGGCATGCCGGGCAGGTGCCGACCGTGGTCACCATCGGCTACACCGAGCAGGCGCTCACCCTGGAGGTGCGAAACGAGCCGGGACGTCCCGCCGCCGACGCCCGGAGCGGCGGCCACGAACTCGGCGGACAGGCTTCACGGCGCGGTGGTCACGGGCTGGTCGGCATGCGCGAACGGCTGACGATGGTGCGCGGGAGCCTGCACGCCGGTCTCGAGCCTGACGGTGGTTTCGCGGTCCGTGCCCGATTCCCCATCCCCCGCATATGGTAAGAAAGGCGACAGAGGCATCTCGGTGGCCCTCGCCGACGACGAGGCGATGGTGCGCGTGGGCCTGCGGATGGTGCTCAACGGCGAGCCGGACATCGAGGTCGTCGGCGAGGCGTCCGACGGCGTCGAGGCGCTCGACCTGGTCGCGCGTACCCGGCCGGACGTCGTGCTGATGGACATCCGCATGCCCAGAATGGACGGGCTGGAGGCGTCGCGGCAGCTCGTCCGCGACCACCCGGACAGCAAGGTCATCGTGCTCACGACGTTCGACGAGGACGAGCACGTCGCCGCGGCCCTGCGTGCCGGCGTCAGCGGCTTCATGCTCAAGATCTCCCCGCCCGAGCACCTGATCGAGGCGGTCCGGACGGTCGCGGCAGGCGGGGGCCTGCTACACCCGGCGGTGACCCTGCGCGTGATCGCCGCGTTCGCCGGACAGCCCGACCCCGCCCGCGTCCCGAACCGCGCGGCCGAGCTGGACTCACTCACCGGCCGCGAGACGGACGTGCTCAAACTGCTCGCCCAGGGCTTGACCAACACCCAGATCGCCGCCCGCCTCTACCTCGGCGAGGCCACGGTCAAGACCCACCTGTCCCGCGTCCTGATGAAACTCAACCTGACCACCCGAGTCCAGGCAGTCGTCTTCGCCTACGAAAGCGGCCTCATCCGCCCCGGAGACCACGACCGCCCCTGACCATGGTCACCCACTCGGTTGAGCTTGCTCCCGGTGAGGATGGGCCACGGAACCTGCGAGACCAACTTTCCGACGCCGAACGTAGCGTCTCTGAATCAGATACGTATCATTGATTCAGGAGGTGGGGCGCTCATGGATCTCCAGCAAATAGGTGCACGGGTAAGGCGGGAACGCGAACGGGCAGGTCTCACTCAACGAGAGTTGGCCGACCTGACCGGCATATCTCAGCCCACCCTGGCGCGCATCGAGTTGGGTAGCCGGCCAAGGCTCACGATCGCCGAGCTAGATCGACTCGCTACGGCCGTTGGCGTTCCACTACGTGAGCTCACCTCGGGCAGCCCGGTGAGAAGTCGGGTTCGCATCGCGGCGCGCATGGCGGAGGCGCCTACTGAGGCTCTAGAGGCCGCCTTGCGGCTGGCCGTCGACATACTCGTGCTGGACGACCGCCTTGATCGAATCCTCCAAAATAGTCAGACTCCAGCGGGCGAGGTACTTCGTTCGGTCGTGGATCTGCCGCTTCCAGACCCGGTCGACTCCTGCGAAGAGCGAGGGCGCGCGCTCGCGCTGACCGTGCGTAGGGAACTCGAACTGGGCGGCGCACCGCTGGCCGACCCTGCCGAACTGGTGGAGCGACTCACCGGAGTCGATACCGCTGTTGTGGACTTCCCTGCGGGGATCGACGGGTTCACTGTGACGGACCCGGCCCGCAACGTCACACTGATCGTGGTCGGTACGCGGGCGGTAGCCGAGCGACAGCGCTTTACCTACTGCCATGAGCTCGGACATCTGCTGTTCGGTGATGGTACCGAGACGCACCTTTTGGACGGGAGTCGTACCCCAGCTGAGCTTCGCTGTGATGCGTTTGCGCGCAACCTCCTCGCCCCCCAGGACGGAATCAGGGCTTGGCTCGGTGCTGAGGGCTCACAGGGCGAGAGGGCTTTCAACGAGCGGACATGTGCGCTACTGGCCCGTCATTTCGGGGTCAGTCTGATGGTGATCCTCATTCAGTTGCAGCGCACGGGCCTGATCACCGAACAGCAGGTTGAGACGTTGCGTGGTCCCAGCGGCGTGCAACTGGCGTGGCGCTACGGGTGGGGTCCCCAGTACGACCGTGAGCAGGAGGTCAGTCGAACGATCCGTCCTCCGCAACGAGTACTCGAAAGGGCCACGGCGGCTTACCAAACAGGCAAGCTAGGCATTCGAGTGCTGGCCGAACTAGAAGGCCAGGATCCAGCGGTTACCGAAGCCGCCCTGACGGCGGCGGGCGTCGTACCCGAACCCCCACAGATCCGCCGGGCGGACATGGATCGTCTTCTCGCTCGGAGTCGCTCACACGGACCTCTGCACTGCTCATCGCAAGAGCAGGATCATCAGGATGGCTTGGAGGTTCCTCCTCCTGGTCGGACACCACGGCGGCCGGTGAGCGGCAACGGGTAGTCCTGGCAGCGGGAGCGTGACCGGTCGGGCTCCTCGTCGACTCTCGTAACCGGCTAAGACCAGGAAGCTTGGGCTTCTTGCCATCGGCACATTTCCGGGTTTTCTGGTAGGAAATATTGACTGTGTCGTGAAGTGGTGCAAACCTCCTTGCTGTGAGCAGCGCACCTCTGACGATCGTGGTGGTGGGAGCCGGGCCGGGCGGCACCGTCATGGTCGATCGCCTCATCGCCAACGCACCCCCAGGGCGCCGGCTGGAGATCCACGTGGTCGACCCGCAGCCCCCGGGCGGCGGGCGGACATGGCGACGCGAGCAGTCAGAGCTGATGTGGATGAACTCCCAGGCCGTGGACGTGAGCCTGTTCACCGACACGAGCGTGCAGATGGAAGGACCGATCCGCCCGGGCCCCGCCATCCACGAGTGGGCGGCCGAGCACGGCTACGACGTCACACCCGCCACGTTCCCGCCCCGGGTCATCCAGAACGCCTACCTGTCCTGGTGCTTCGAGTACATCGTGACGTCGGCGCCGCCGGAGGTCACCGTCCAGGTCCACCGGGCCACAGCCGAGGCGCTCACCGAGGCCGGTGGCCGTCAGCGGGTCTGGCTGGACGACGGGGGCGAGCCCCTCGACGCCGACGCCGTCCTGCTGGCCCAGGGCTACCTCGACGCGGCGCCCGGCGGCGTCCATCAGGAGCTGGCGGACTTCGCCGACGCGCACGGACTGGTGTACGTGCCGCCGAACTACGTCGCCGATCTCGACCTGGACATGATCCCGGCGGGCGAGCCGGTCATCCTGCGCGGCATGGGTCTGGCCTTCATCGACACGATGGTCCTGCTGGCGCAGGGGCGCGGCGGCCGGTTCGAGCCCCGGCCCGGCGGCGGATACGTGTACCACCCCTCCGGCGCGGAGCCGATCATGTACGCGGGCTCACGCCGGGGTATCCCGAACCACTCCAAGATCACCTATCCCGAGCTGGGCGCACCCCTGGCCGAGCCCCGCTACTTCGTGCCCGACGCGGTCACAGGGCTGCACGAACAGCACGGCCCGCTCGACCTGCCCCGGCATCTGTGGCCACTGATGGCCAAGGAGCTCGCTCACTTCTACTACCACGAGCTGTTCGCCGCCCACCCCGAGCGGGTCACGCTCCCCTGGGAGAAATTCCTCGACCGGTACGACCCGCTCGGCTGGGACGACGACGAGCGGATCACTCTGGTGGAGGAGGCCGTGCCGAGGCGCGAGGACCGGCTCGACCTGTCGTACCTGCTGTCACCACTGGAGGGGCTGCGCTTCGACGACGCCGAGGATCTTCAGCAGTGGCTCCGCGCGTACATCGTCGCCAACGTCGAACGGCACGCCGACCCCGCCCACAGCGCCGACCTGGGGCTCTACAAGGGGCTACTGGTGATGCTGGGCCTGATCCTGGACGTCGTGAACCGGGGCCTGCTGTCGGCGAGGTCCCAGGCCGAGGATCTCATGGAGTGGTTCCAGGGCGTCTTCAGCTACTACGCGTCCGGGCCTCCACCGCAGCGGCTCCTGGAGTTGGAAGCCCTGTCGCGGGCCGGGATCGTCCGGTTCCTCGGCGGCGGCGTCACCGTGACCGCCGATCCGGAGGCCGGACTGTTCCGCGCGTGCGGCACGCAGGTGCCCGGCCACGTCGAAGCGCGGGCGCTGATCGAGTCCCGGCTGCCCGCCGCGAGCATCACCCGGGTGCAGGATCCCCTGCTGCGCGGCCTGTACGACAGCGGCTCGATCACCGAGGGGGTGCTGACCGGCCCGGACGGCACGACCTACCGGCTCGGCCGGCTCCGGGTCCAGAACGGACGACTGGTGAACGCCGCAGGTACGGTCCACCCCCGCCGCTTCGCCCTCGGCCACTGGGTAGGCCAGGGCTTCACAATCGCCGGCTTCGCCCGCCCCCACGCCAACGCCTTCCCCTTCCGCATCGCCGACGCCCTAGCCCGCGACCTCCTGTCCGAAATCACCTGACCGTCCACCACAGCCCCCTCGACGCCGAACGCCGTCTTGTAGAACTCCACCGAGGGAATGACGGCGACCAAGGGTCATGCGGACCCTGATGCCCCTTTGTGGTACGCGCCACCAGGTCTCTCGACGTGGACGGCCCGGGGCGGTGCTCGGTTATGCAGCGCGATTCCCACCGCTCACCCCACGTCCAGACGGTCGGCGATCCGCCGTAAAACAGTCGCTACACGCGGTGACCTGTTCCGGGCTCGCGGCGTTGTGTCCTGGGCTGGTGGGTCGAGCACAGGCTTGGCCGCGATCGCCCTGTTGTACTCCTCATCGATAATCGCGTGGAACCGCCTCGCCTTACGTGTCTGCGAGGTCCTGATACGCGCCTCCCGCGCGTCTCTCCAGAAGATCCGCCCTGGCCTGGCGGAGAAGATGGCCGTCGCTCCATGACGAAGATGGGTCTCGGAAAATGTGCCGAGCTCGAACCTGGTCTGCCAGTAAGAGACGATGAGATTCGTGTACAGCTGCTGCCTGAGGGCGTTCTCATCCTTCTCCGCGCTGAACACTCCCCAGCATTCACGATAGAGGGGATCATCCAGGGCCATCGTCATCAGCTCATTGTGAGTCGTACGTGAGGCCTGTTCCCTGGCGAGCTTGGCGTCACGTGCCTGTAGCACCAGGGAAACGGTGATCGCTACCAGCGCGAAGACGGAGATCAGCGCGGCAGCCGCCCCATACGTCTGCCCTATCTCACTTCTGCGTGACCACCCGCCGCCATCGTCGAGCAGGTCGACCGCGAGTGGCGACAGCACAACAAGCCCTACTGCCAGCAGCACGAGCGCGACGGTCAAGAAGGTGGTGAGATGGCGTGCCGAATGTGAGCTTGTCAATGCTTTGAGCTTCGCGTGACGCTGAGGAATCTGGGCGGTCATACCGCCTTTCATACCCCTTGAGGTGCGGGACGCGGAAGGTCCGCGATCTTCCTGGGGAAGTATCGAAGGAGGTCCTCGCCCGCCTGCCAGTAGTCGATGATCTCGCGACGGCAGATGTCGATGAGGTCGACATCGGTGAACTTACGCGCGCCGGACAAAACGCCATTCGTGTACTGAATGTCGTACATAACGGGGGGTGTGGAGTGGTGTCCGAGTACTACGACCTCGGGCAGCGTGGCTCGCGTCTCCCGAGGTGTGGCGGCTTCTACGGGCAGGATCCGAATCTGCTCGCCCAGTTCGGCCCACGCCATGAGCAGGTGCAGTTCCCACTGAAGGTAGGGAGTCGGTGGTTCGCATACGAACCGGATGCGCCGTTGGACGATCCCACACCGGTCGAGCTCGCGCTGGTGCTCCATCCGGCCAGGGCGCATCTCGCCGGCAAGCCTCAACGACGTGTCCCAGTCGCCTTCGGCCATGGCCAGCCAGCTCGGGGTGGTGGGTTCCTTGAATGTGAGTTGCCGCTCCAGCTTCCAGGACATGTCGATCTTCCAGAAGTGATGCCGGAAGTCCTTTTTGTAGCTATCCAGGTCTAGAAACTGCGCGGGAATGTCGCCGAGCTGCTCAATCATCTGGAATGTCCGGTTTGGCGGCCTGGAGAAGGAATCGCGGGATCATCACGAGACGTTCGTCGGCGCGAATGGTCACATCGTCGGGGAGTCGTCCTGCATAGCTCGCTGTGACATCTCTCCCTACCACCGCGATGTCCCCGTTCTCCATCTCCCATATGTCGGGGCAGCCGTCCGTATTCGCAGTGCTCCCGAGCTCACGCATCGACTTTCCGAGTCTACGCAGAAACCCGGCCTCAGTCTCCGCTTCCCAAGGTGTGTCCACTGGCCTCACCTTCCAGGTACGAAAACCGTCTCGGAATCTCTCCCAGCGTCACACGACTGATGAAATATATCAATAAATTAGGCCGAAGGTTGATATATGTCGCATCCGAAAGCGCGTATTTCGCCATGGTCGCCGGGCTAAACCGCTACCCGACCCAGCCCGGGGGCTCACCCCTTCCGCATCGCCGACGCCCTGGCCCGCGACCTCCTGACCGAAATCACCTGACCGGCGGGTGCGGAGTCCCCTCTGTGACCGTTCTCACCGTGGTGAGAAACGGTCAGGGAAGCGCGACGAACCGGCCGAGGAACCGCCGCGCCGAGGCGGAGTCCAGCCTGCGGTCCACGTTGGTCGCCCGGCACGCGGAGTCACCGGTGATCGTCGTGGCCACGAGGAGGTCCGAGTCGGGACCGCCCAGGAAGTCGGGGCCTCCGGAGTCTCCATGGCAAGTACCACCGTCACCAGTCGACGGGTTCTGCGACAGTGTGAGCCATACCTTTTCGAGGCTTTGGAAGGACCCGGACGTCTGGTTGCGCGTGTCGGTGTAGAGGTAGGTCTCGCCATCGGGTCCGTCGGTGGGGGCCGGCGATCCGTACCCGACCGGGGTGAACGTGGCCGTCGCCAGCGTGTGGTCGTCCTTGAGCCGGTCGAGCAGGTTCGCGGTGGGCAGTCTCGCCGGCGTGATGTTCGGAATCGCCTTGGTGAAGACGACCACCGCCATGTCGTGCGGGTCGGAATGGCGACCACCATAGCTCGGGTCCGCGATGTAGCGACCGCTGTAGACCGTGTCACCATCCCGGTAGTGGGTTGAGAACGAAACCCGGGCGGTCGTCTGGCCCGGCTTGCCGCAGTGGGCGGCCGTGAGGAAGACGGTCGGCGAGATGAGCGTGCCACTGCAGTAGGCCCATGTGCCGTCAGTGAACATGTGATCGGCGATCAGGGCCCCCACCTGCGGGTGCTTGTTCCCGTCGGGGGTGCCGTCGGTGATGGCGCCTGCGGGGGAGACGCCACCGGCGACCACCACAACGACGAGCGCCACTGCCAGGAGGGAAGTTCGCATTCGCATGGAACACGATAATAGGTAAAAAACCACCCCAAAACGGACGGCTGAGGCGGTTCGAGGGTAAAGAACTAGGCTGCCGAACCGGCCGAGCGGAGTCCGCGGGCGCGGGCAGCTGATCGGGCGGGTGCCCTTGGGTCGGCGGCCTCCACCGCAGCGAGCCCGGCATCCAAGAGCGCGAGGTCGCCGACCAGGTGTTCACCAGCACATCGAGCCGCCAGGCGTCCAGGCGGTCGCCCTCGGCGGCATAGGGAATCGTCCGCAGATCGGCCGGCGCCGGATTGCGGCCGGCCCGGCATCGGCGAGCCGCCGAGGTCATCGCTTCTGCAGATCCAGATCCTGCAAGAGATCGACGATTGTGGTCAAAGGGTATGCGCCGCCGATGAACCTAGACGCATCCGAACCGGCGAACGTGATACCGAGCATGACATCTGTCATCGGGGAGGGGTGAACGGCGCATCGGAACCGGTGTGCTGTGGCACTACAGCGACGAGTTGTGCCATCGAAGACTCTGTACATGAGACGACGAACCCTCCTCGCCGCCACCGCGGTGGCCCTGCCCGTTACGCTGCTCGGCTTCCGCCCCGCCCAGGCCGCCGCCCCGCGACTGGACCCGCGGACGGGCGTGCCGCTGGACACCCGCGCCCAGGCGTTGATGGCCCGGCAGGCCCTCGCCGGGGCCTCCGGACCGGCGCTGAAGTCCGCGACGGTCGCCGGGTCGACCCGGCTGCGGCTGCCCGCGCCGACCGGCCGGCACCGCATCGGCACCGTGTCCCTGCACCTCGTCGACCGGTCCCGGCCCGACCCCTGGGTGCCGTCCGTCCCGGTCCGCGAGCTGATGGTGCAGGTCTGGTACCCGGCCCGGGACGTGCGCCACCACCCGCGCGCCCCGTGGGTGTCGCCGGCCCTCGCCGCACTGCTCGCCCCGCCCGGCTCCGACATCGAACTGCCCACCACGCACGGGCACACCGGCGCGCCCGCGCTGCCGGGCCGCCGGCCCGTAGTGCTCTACTCGCCCGGCTTCGGCGTCGAACGCACCGCCGCCACCGCGCTCGTCGAGGAGCTCGTCAGCCACGGGTACGTCGTCGTCACCATCGACCACACGCACGACTCGCCGCTGGTCGAGTTCCCCGACGGGCGGGTCGCCCTGAACGCCGTGCCACCGCCGACGGGCGACCCCGCCGACGAGGAGCGGCTCATCACGAAAGCGTTCGCCGCGCGGGTGGCCGACACCCGGTTCGTCCTGGAGGCCGTGACCGTCCTCGCCTGCGGCGGCAACCCCGACAAGGGGCGCCGGCCGCTGCCGAGCGGGCTGCGTGACGCCTTCGACCTGCGCCAGGTCGGGATGCTCGGGCACTCCCTCGGCGGCGCCACCGCAGCCGAGATGATGTACCTCGACCGCCGGGTGGTCGCCGGCGGCAACGTCGACGGCACCGCCCTCGGCCGGGTCCTGGAAGGTCCGGGCGGCGGACTGAACCGGCCGTTCCTGCTGCTGAGCTCCGACGGGCACGGCCGCGACACCGACGAGTCGTGGGCGCGGCTGTGGGCCGGGCTGCGGGGGCCCCGCCACGAGCTGCAGCTGCTGCGCTCCGGGCACATGTCCTTCACCGACTACCAGGTGCTCCTGCCGCAGGCCGGGGTCCCGGCGGCGGACCTCGAGCCCGGGTTCGGCACGATCGACGGCGAACGTTCGGTGCGGGTGCAGCTGGTGTACCAGTTGGCGTTCGTCGACCGGTACCTGCGCGGACACCGCGAACCGCTGCTCGACGGGCCGTCGGCCCGCTACCCGGAGATGCGGTTCCTGCCGTGACCGCCGTCGTGGAAGCCGTCGCGTTGCAACGCCGCTACGGTGCCTTCACCGCCGTCCGGGACGTCTCGTTCAGCATGCGGAAAGGGGAGCTCTTCGCGCTGCTGGGGACGAACGGGGCCGGCAAGACGTCGACGCTGGAGCTGGTCGCCGGGCTCGGCCGGCCGGGCGGCGGCACCGTGCGGGTCCTCGGCCACGACCCGGTCCGCGAACGGGCCGTCGTGCGTCCCCGGACGGGGGTGATGCTGCAGGAGGGCGGGTTCCCGCTGGACCTCACCCCGGTCGAGGCGCTGCGGATGTGGGCCGGGACGCTGCCGGCGCCCCGCCCGGTCGCCGAGGCCCTCACCCTCGTCGGGCTCGACCACCGGGCCACGGTCCGGGTCCGGCAGCTCTCCGGCGGTGAACGGCGCCGCCTCGACCTCGCCGCCGCCGTCCTCGGCCGCCCCGACCTGCTCATCCTCGACGAACCGACGACCGGCCTGGACCCGCAGAGCCGCCACGACGCCTGGTCGCTGCTGCGCGGTCTGCTCGCCGACGGGGTCTCGATCCTGCTCAGCACCCACTACCTGGAGGAGGCGCAGGAACTCGCCGACCGGCTCGCCATCATGCACCGCGGCGTGATCGTGACCGCCGGCACCGTCGCCGACGTCGTCAGCGCCTACCCGGCGCGGATCGCGTTCGACCTGCCGGCCGGGCTGGACCTCACCGACCTGCCCGACCTGCCGGGGACCCGCGGGGTCGACGGCGGCCGGGTGACCGTACACACACCGCAGTTGCAACCGGCGCTCACCGCGCTGCTGGCCTGGGCCGACCGGCACACCGTCGAACTGGCCCGCCTCGACGCGAGGTCGGCGTCGCTGGAAGAGGCATTCCTGTCGATCGCCGAGGAGGGCGCATGAGAAGGCTGCTGTCGATCGGCCGGGCGGAGCTGCTGCTGCTCGGCCGCAACCGGACCGCCCTGTTCAACGCGGTGCTCGTGCCGGTGGCGATCATCGGCCTGCTCGCCGCGGGCCGGAACCGGTCCGACCCCACCGGTGGCGCCGAGCTGATGACCGGACTGCTCGGGTTCGTGCTCGTCGGGGTCCTGTACTACACGCTGGTCAGCACCTACGTCGCCCGCCGGGAGGAGCTCGTGCTCAAATGGCTGAGGACCGGCTCGTTGACCGACACGGAGATCCTCATCGGGACCGCCGGGCCGACCGTCACGGTCGCGCTCGGGCAGATGCTGCTGTTCGTCACCGCCGGCGCCGTCGTCCTCGGCCTGCGACTGCCCGTCAACGCGCTCGTGCTGCTGGTCGGGGTGCTCGCCGGGACCGCCGTGTTCGTGCTGCTCGCCGCGGCGAGCTCCGCGTTCACCCGGACCGTCGAGCTGGCGCAGGTCACCACCCTGCCGGTGCTCATGGTGTGTATGGCCGGGGCCGCCTTCCCCCTGGACACCCTGCCGGCGCCGGTGGCGGAGGCGCTACGGTGGCTGCCACTGGCCCCCACACTGGACCTCGTGCGGCTCGGCTGGCTCGGCACCACCGGGCCGGGGCCCGCACACGACTTCGTCGGGGTGCTCGGTGCGGCGGCCGCCCCGGCGGGGCTGCTCGCCGTGTGGATGGTCCTCGGCTGGCTCGCGGTGCGCCGCTGGTTCAGCTGGGAACCGCGTCGTTGACGTCTTCGGAGGGGGACCGGTGATCGGTTGGTGGCGGCGGCAGAGCCAGGCCACCCGGTTCGAGTGGTACGTGCGGGGGTCGTTCTACACCCAGGTGGCGCTGTCCCCGTTGTTCCTCGGCGGGCTCGTCCAGCTCGAGGTCGCCCCCGGGCACCGGTTCGTCCTCATCGCCCTGCTCGTGCTGCACACCGCGGTCTGCCTCGTGCTCGTCCACCACGGCATCGGGGCGTACCAGGGGTCCCGGCCCCGCCCCACCGGCCTCATCCTCGTCGGCGGCGGGTTGACCGCCGTCGGCCTGGTCGCCGGGTACCTCGCCTACCCGGAGCCGACCCCCGGCCACCCGGACGGCCCGGCGGCGGGCCTGCTGCTGGTCGTCAGCGTCACGTACGTGTCGGCGCTCGCCGCCGCGGCGCGCCCCCGCACGTCGATCGCCGTCGCCGTGGCCTGCTGCGGCGTCGGCGTGCTCCACGACCGCACCGGCGGGACCGCGATCGCCCTCGGCTCACTGCTCATCGGGGTCGTCCTGGCGTACCGGGTGTCACTGTGGATGCTCGTCGTGGTCCGCGAACTGGACCGGGCCCGGCACGTCCAGGCCGGGCTCGCCGTCGCCGAGGAACGCCTCCGGTTCGCCCGGGACATGCACGACGTCGTCGGCCGTACCCTGTCCGTGGTGGCGTTGAAAGCGGAACTGGCCGCGCAGCTCGCCCGCCGGGGCCGCGCCGAGGCGGTCGACGAGATGCTGGAGGTGCGGCGGATCGCCCAGGACTCGCTGACCGAGATGCGCGCCGTCGTCCTCGGCTACCGCGCCGCCGACCTCGACGTCGAACTGGCCGGGGCGCGGGCGCTGCTCGCCTCCGCCGGGATCGAGTGCCGCGTCATCGGCGACGGCAGCGGCCTGCCGGCCTCCCTGCAGGGCGCCCTCGGCTGGGTGGTCCGCGAGGGCACGACCAACATGCTGCGGCACAGCGAGGCCCGCACCTGCACCGTCACCATCGACGCGTCGCCCGCCGCGGTGACGGTGACGATGTGCAACGACGGTGTCCCTTCAGGTGCCCCGCCCCGGTTCGGCAGCGGCCTGATCGGCCTGAAGGAACGGATCGCGGACCTCGGCGGGACGGTGACCGTCGAACGCCTCACCCCGGACCGGTTCCAGCTGTCGGTCCACCTGCCCGCCGCGCCTGTCCTTGGTGAAGGGGCGGTGCCGGCATGATCCGCGTCCTGCTCGCCGATGACGAGCATCTCATCCGCGGGGCGATGGCGGCGCTGCTCGGCCTCGAGGAAGACCTGCAGGTGGTGGGGCAGGCCGCGACCGGCGCGGAGGCCCTCAACCTCGCCCGGGCCCTGCGCCCGGACGTCGCCGTCCTCGACCTGCAACTGCCAGACCTCGACGGGGTCGCGGTCGCCACCGCCCTGCACGCCGAACTGCCCACCTGCCGCACGATGATCGTCACCAGCCACGGGCTGCCTGGACACCTCAAACGGGCCCTCACCGGCGGGGTGCGCGGGTTCCTCGCCAAGACCGTCTCGGCCGACATCCTCGCGACCGTGGTGCGCACCGTGCACGCCGGCGGCCGGTACGTCGACCCGCAGCTCGCCGCCGAGGCCATCAGCGCCGGCGAAAGCCCACTGACCGCCCGGGAGGCCGACGTTCTGGCACTCGCCGCGACCGGCGCGCCGGTGGAGGAGATCGCCCGCCGGGCCGCCCTGTCACCGGGCACGGTCCGCAACTACCTGTCGTCCGCAGTCGGCAAGACCGGTGCCGCCAACCGCCACGAAGCCGCCCGCCTGGCCCGCACCCGCGGCTGGATCTAGCCGGTGGACTCCGTCCTCCCAGTGGACCTAGGAGCTCCGGAAGTGACAGCCGCACGCGCTTAGGTGCCGTGGCGGCATCCTCGGTCAGACATCTCGGCCGACGATCCGGACGCCAACGGCCTCCGGCGCGGGGAGCAGGCAGCGGACCTGCTTGCCGATCGGGGTGAGCGCGACGTCCCACCCGGGCGCGAGCGCGTCCAGCAGCCAGAGCCCACGCCCCGACTCCGCCTGGTCGTCATCGGCCGCGATCCCCGTCCGCCTGGGCAGCCGGTACGGATCCGGATCGTGAACTCTGACCCAGACGCCCCGCCGATCCGACTCGATCTCCACAACAACCGGCACCCAGTGCCCACAAGCCCGAACCGCATTTCCGACCAGCTCCGACGCCACCAACCGCGCCGACTCGACCATCTCACGGTCGACCCCCGCAGCGGTCAGCACACTCTGCGTCACCTCCCGCACGGCACGTAGGTTCTCCTCGCTCACATTCATATGAACGACGAACCCCTCCGGCCGCGTCGTCATGTAGAACCCGAGCCCGGCGTCTACGCGGTCTTCTCCCATGGGGGCCTCCTCTTGAGGGCGGGGATGCAGCTGCGAGCGATGTCACTATTTGTGCTGTTCTGGTGCCCCAGAGTGATTGCTGCTGGTGATGGCAGCATGGAGGTTGGCACCGAAGCTCGCAACCTTGTCACCTAAATTCGAACGGCGACTTTGATGATCCGCCGGTCCCGTCACTCGACGTGATGGAACACTGCGCCTATGCCGAACGAGCGCCCCGTCCCCACCGTTCGCCGACGTCGGCTCGGTGAGTCCCTGCGGCGCTTCCGCAATGCCGCGGGGCTGACCCTGGACGCTGCTGCCGAGGCAGTCGGATGGAAGGCTCCGAAGCTGTCGCGCATCGAGAACGCCAATGCCCACATCCGCCCGGCCGAAGTGGCCGCCTTGCTCAAGATCTATGGTGTGCACGACCCCGAGATCGTGGCCGCGTTGGAGAACCTCGCCAGGGACGCGAGCAAGAAGGGCTGGTGGCAGACTTACAGCGGTCTCGTCGCACCGGCGTACGCCGACTACATCTCCCTGGAATCCGACGCCGACAGCATCCGGGTCTTCGCCCCGCTGCTCGTCCCTGGCCTACTGCAGACGGCGGCCTACGCGCGCGAGACCATCGCCGGCATCACGATGACCCGCACTACTGAAGAGATCGCAGCCCTCGCAGAAATACGCCTGGCACGCCAGGCTGTCCTCACCCGGCCAAGCGGCCCGTTGAAAGTCTGGGCGATCATCTCCGAAGCCGTCCTCCACCAACGCTTCGCGGTCAGACCAGAGACGATGCGCGACCAACTCCGCAGACTCCGCGAACTCGCCGACCTGCCCACCATCACCGTCCAGATCATGCCCCTGGACGCCACCCCACACCCAGGCTCCGCAGGCGGCTTCAGCCTCGTCGGCTTCCCCAACGCCATGCCCGACGTAGTCCTCCTGGAAAACCTGATCGGCGCCACCTACGTCGAAGGCGTCGCGGAGGTACGCACCTTTGCTGATGCCTTCGACAGGATTGTCGCCGCCGCCTTGCCGGTGGAAGACTCCACGGCACTGATAGCCCGCCTGGAGAAGGGCAGCAAGCCGTGACCAACCAGAACACCGACCTCTACGCCTACGACCTCTCCATCGCGAGGTGGCGCAAGTCCTCCGCCAGCGCTGCCGAAAACGACTGCGTAGAAGTCGCCACCCTCCCCAACGGCGCCAAGGCCATCCGCGACTCCAAGTGCCCCGACCGCGCTTTTCTCTGCCTCAGTGCTTCTCAGTGGGCCGCTTTCATCCATGGTTTGGCAGCAGGAGAGATGTAACGTTCGGTTCATCGCCTTGGGCAGTTGGAAACCCAGCCGAAGCACTTAACGATCCCCGGTGGGGAGCCCCGCTCTGGCTCGGCTCACTGTGAATTCCACCGGGGATCAGCGTCAACGCCCGGGCGTCACCACCTTGAGTGTGAACGTTGCGACGACCAACGGCCGCCATCGAGGGATGGAACCGGCGGAGCTAGTGGAAGAAGCCGATCTGCGGGTCGTCGGGAGTACCGACCAGCATGGCACGGTCGAGGAAGGTGTTATTCGCTTCGCAACTGACCTCAGGCAGGAGTACACAGGCATAGCAGGCCGCCAGATTGAGACTGTCGGCACCGCTGGCCTCCGATTCCATACATGGAGGGTCTTGAGAGCACCAGGAGATGCGGTCCATTGCGGATCTGAGTGAGTTACGCAGCTTGTGTAGTTCGCCTTGGCTTACGACTCCTCCCAGACTCCCGGCGGAATCACTGGTAGCGGTGTAGATGAGGACACCGGCCATGTCATCCGAACAGTAGATGCGCTCTCGAAGAGCGGCGGCCGGATAGCCACTGTCCAGGCTCCATTCATTTATCAGCGCGTGCGAGAGCGTATGCAAGAGGATGTAACGAGGCGTTATCGGGGAGTCGGTGTCGACGGTGGCATGCCGTCTCTGCGAAAGCTGCGCCCGTCTCAGCAATACTGCACGGTGGTTGTCGCGAATGCGGTTCGCGCGGGCCGATGGGCCATCGGCACCCTCCCATTCACGCAGCCTGCCGGCTTCGATCGTCAGGAACACACCTTCCCCCATGACCTCGATGGCCGGAAGCCAGTCCATCGCCCGCTTGGATAAGGGGGCAGGCCGAGAGGCGGAGAGGGCAGGATCAGGCACCTCGACTCGGGTGAAGGCTTCAAGCACTCGCACTTCACGGAGCCGCTTGACCAGCATGACCTTGCCGAGACCTGGGGGGATCGGGTCGGACGCGTCCGTCTGCGCGGACTCGCATTCGAAGTCGTCGTCACGCGACACCTCGGCCGTCCCGTTCAGTAGCTCTCTGTACTCCTTTTGCCGTAGGCGGCTGGAGGCGTCGAGTCGTGTCGCCTCCTCTTCTCGATTCTCCTCCCTCAGCTGGCGATGTTCAGAAAGGACACCCAAAACTTGGTCCTTGGTGAACGGGTACCCCTTGATGATCGCGCCGATGACGGCGTCGAGCACCACTTCGTTCTGTGCATGCTGGAGCAGTTGCTCCAGATGCTTGACGACGAACTTGTGGAGCGCTTGAGACCACGGCGGTATGGAGAGAGATGAGCGCTGAACGGGAAACCATGCCGCCGACGACCCTCGTTGGAGTGCTCGCGGCGTTTCCGAACACGCCTCATCATCACCGTCACGTCCCAACCACGGGCGTCTGCCTCTGCAACGAAAACCGATGGACTCAAGGGCTCCTCCGCCGAGCGCGCCTTCCATCGAGACCGGTCTCACGCCGCAGGAGCATTTGATGAGAATCGACCGGAGGGAGGCGGTCCCGCCTGTGTTGTGCAGAGTCAAATCATGACGTTCACCTCGGTCACCGGTCGAGTCGCCTGACTTGTTGTGCAACCATTCCCAGTACGGAAAGTCGTCGAGGTGTCCGTTGACACAGGCTGTGACGAAGCGAGACGGGGTCAGTGGCCTGTCGCAGGCGCCGCAACGGCTCTTTCCTCTCGGTGAGCCGAATCTAGAAAAGGGCTGCAGTGCCTTGCACTCCGGACAGGAGTACATTTCCGGGAACAGTCGGACTCTGACCCCGTCGCCTGCGGGAGGGCTCGCCGCGGGAGGGAGTCGAAACTCGTTCACGGAAAGCCAGTGCTGAAGATTCGGTTCGTGGATGACAGGAGCCAGGTCGGCTTTCCAGGTGTCGAGTCCACTGATGATGAACGACTGGTCGCCGATCGCGACCAGCGAGCCGACACCATAGGTCGTGATCATCTGTGTGCGCCGTACGGCCCCTTGGGGCGTACGGGTCCGCTCCGTGATCTCCCGACGACCCGGCGTCGGACGCCTGTTGGAACCGATACGCGGAACCATGTCACCTCTCCAGATACAGGTCGGACTCGACGTCTACATCGCGGAGACTCCACAGGGTCGTGAGGCCGTCCTCGAGATCTTCATCAGAGTAAGAACGGAGAAGGGCCGCGTCCCGCTCTCTCGGTTCACTGCGTTTGTACGTGTACGGAGCCTCGTAGACCAGCTCGGAGTTCGATTCGGCGAGATCACGCCAGTGGTCGATGATGATTTCAAGGTCTCGGCGGGTGGCATCGAGTTCCTCCGGTGCCACCTCTTTGACTCTGAAAAGGATCACATCGCAGAGATCCTGTAGCTTGTCGAGGAACTGCTCCACGTTTGCTGCGGCCTTGTTGGGCCGTGCCTCCTCCCGGGTCAACCGCGCGAGGCCGATCAGTACGGCGTGCAGACCACGATCGCGTGCGCGGGCGGAGAACGGCGTCACGCTCGTGGACTCCACCTGTCGGTACAGGGCGGAGTGGTACGAGAGAAAGTTCTCGTAATGCGACCTGTCACGGGAGCGTGCCGCGTTGAGCAACGTCACAACCAGGCCCGGATGCCGTCTGCCTACACGGCTTGTGGCCTGGATGTATTCGGCGGTGGTCTGGGGCTGGCCCATGACGGTCATCAGGCCGAGGCGATCGACGTCCACACCGACCGAGATCATATTCGTCGCGAGGACGGTGTCGAAGGGCTCGTTCGGAAGTGCCAGTTCCAGACTCTTCAAACGTGTCGGAATCTCGCTCGACTTCACTCGACTCGTGAGCTCCGTTTGTAGGTCCGCCGGGCGCGTGTGAACGCCGGCCCGTTCGGCGAGTAACTGCAGTCGATCCTGGACGTCGTCATTGACCTGTAGTTCGGCGGCGGCGAGGAGTCGCAGACTGTTGAAGTACCCGATGAGGGTCCAGTAGGCGTCCCGCACGGCGTACTCGCCTCTGACCTGTCCGGCGTGATGGAGCAGGGCGGCGTATGCACGAACCAGCAGAGTCGCCTGACTCGTGCTCGGTGTCATGAGCCCTACGTACAGGCGCGAGCCCTTTCTGTCGGCCGGCGCCTCGACCGCGAACCAGGAATCTCGAGAGTCCAGCCCCGCGGGCGGGAACTGACTGACCTCTCGGTCGAACAGTGCCTTTCCCTGCTGTCCGGCTCGTCGGATCGTGGCGGTCGAGGCGAGGATCTTCGGCTGGGCGGCGGCCACGTCGATCGCGGTCTCATAGAGGCCTGTGAGTGTTCCCAGCGGTCCTGAGATCAGATGTAACTCGTCCTGCACGATCAGTTCCGGTGGCGGTGTTCCGTCCGGACGGTCGAGGTTGAAGAGTGCGGCGACTTCAGCACGCCACGCGATCTGGGCGAACTTGTCGACGGTCGCGATGACGAGCGTGGGACGTGCCTTGTAGATCGCCTCGTCGACGACATGTACGGGCAAGCCCGAATGGAAAGCGCAGTCTTCCGCGGGACACGTGATGCTCATCGTGGCGAGATCGTCGGCGACCTCGTAGTCCTCCTCGCTCATCTCGGTGCCGCACCAGGGACAAGTACGCAGTTGTACCGGATTCTCCTCAAGTAGTTCTGCGCCGTCCCGAAGTGCCGCGATGCTGGCGGCGGCCGCCTTCAGAGTGTTCGGGGTGGCCGCCTTGCCGACCCACATCCCCAGTGAGATCTCCTCGGCACCGAGCCGGACCTCGTCGTCACGGCGCATCGTCTCCATCGCGCAGATGAGAGTTGCGGCTCGTTCGAACTGTTGCAAGGTGAGGAGACGCAACGTGTAGCGCATCAGCGCCGTCACTCCACCGCCGCGTACACCTCCGCGGATACGACGAAGGAATACCGTGTACGCGATGAGGCCGAGATATGCCTCGGTCTTGCCGCCACCGGTCGGGAACCACAGCAGGTCTGCGATCGGACGATCAGGATGGTCGTGGTCGGTGATGCTCTCCAGACAGATGAGCAGGAAGGCGATCTGGAAGGGACGCCAACGCCCGGTGAGTTCTACGTCGCCCTTCCGTCGAGCCTTGATCCAGGAGCTTCGTCCTCGCTGGAGTGCCATGGCTTGATTGGCGAGGCGAAACGCGGTCATCGCTTCGGGCGTCTGGCCGAGTAGGGCGATGCCGCCGGCCATGCGGTCGGCGATGAGTCGGCATTGGTCGATCTGCTGCCGCGCGACCTCCTTGTATTCGGTGTCTCGCAGTTCGTCCGCTTCCATGGAGCGGTCGGCGATCCAGGCGCGGTAGCCCGAAAGCAGGCCATGCAATGCGCTGACCACCTCGGTGTCCGGTGCATTGGCGAGGTGAAGCATGTCAAGGGTCGGAATGTCGAACTCGGGGTTCGAGTCGGCGAGTAGGACGTCATGAGTCGGAACGAACGACGACCAGACCGCCGAGACGGCGGCAGCGGTGGCCTTTTCTCGAACCGCGCCACGTACGGGTGGTGGTGTCCACTGCCATGCGGCGGCACAACCGTGCCCGACCGCGAAGGTAGGGGCATGACGGTGCAGTAGTTTGTTGACCAGGACCTCGTTCTCGCTGGACCCTACCGGCACCGGGCGTTCTACCAGAGGGACGGTTCCTTCCGGCCCTTCGACTTGAAGTACAGGCTGAAAGAAGCAGTGCGTATCCTGCAGGGCGCCCCTAGCGAGTTCATGCACGTTGACCAAGGTGGCGGTGATCGCGACGGCGCCGTTTGTCGGCCTACGAATCCGCAACCTCAGTTCCAATCCAGGCGCCATCGTCTCTGTGCGCTGTCCGGGTTCGGTCACATCGACACGGACGGGTGGGATCTCCAGCGGCTTACGACGCCATCGAGCCTTCAGCTTTTCGGTGGACCGGCGTTCTGCCCGATGGGCCTTCACGACGTTGCTGGCATGGTCGATGGGCTCGTATATCGCCGCGGAGGGGTTGATCAACACCGTTGTGGAACGACCGGGATCGACCGCGAATGTGAGACCCATCGACGAGGGGGCTTGGACGTTCGCAAGCGAGACGCCGGTGTCGGGCACTTCCTCGACGGCAAGTCGGGCGGGCGCCAGATCGGCATCCTTTTCCCTCTGCTCCTCCTGGGATTCATCTTTGTCTCTACGGCGGGGGAACAAAATTCCAGCGGCATACGTGGTGATCGGGGGATCCAAGACGATCTCATTCTCCCCGCCGGCCGGTCCGAGGAGATCCTCCCGGAGCCGTTCGACCAGCTCGGCCCGGAATCGGTAATGCTCGGCGTGATCAGGCACGGTCGCCCTCCTTGGCCGAAGCCTCGTCATAGGTGAATCTGCCGAGCCCGAACAGACGCGGAGCCGCCCACACGCCATGTGATCCCAGTCCGGACAGGGAGCCGGCCGAGACACTTCCGGCCACCGTTTCGATCGTGTCGATGGCGAGGCCACTGATCGTTCTGGGCCATGAAGACGGGGCGTGGTTTCTGAAGATTCGCATGTAGTCGTAGAGGTCCCTTGAGAAGGATTCAGAGGTGATACCTATGGGACACCCGTTGTCCTTGAGTGTGACCGTGTACCTTGGACTCCGATCCGCGTCCGCCGGTTCACCGTCGATGCGCCCAAGCATCACTTCGTCACCGGATCGCACCTTGTCAAGGAGCAGATCCTGGAGGTCAAGCGCCGTGTGCTCGTACCGCACGCCGGGAAGGTCGCCGGGCGAGCCGGGAGGTTCCACCGTATCGACATCACCAGCGATCAATTCCACGCCGAGCCGCAGGCTCTTCTTGCCCATGTGATAAACACCCCAGCGCTCCTGTCGACCGACTTTCCTGACGTACGACGGCACTGTTCGGGGAGAGTTCAGATGCATCAATTCCTGTCGTGCTCGCGTGAGCGCCACATACAGAGTGCGGGCCTCCTCACCGATATCGACAGATCTGCCGCCCTCCTCCCGTAAAGGTCCGGGATCGACGACGATGACCCGGTCGAACTCCAACCCCTTGGCCCTGTGCACCGACGACACGATCAGTTGTGCGGTGGGCTGGGCCGTGAGTTCGTCGGGAAGTCCGCCGTTGATGATGGCCGTGCGCAACCGCGCCAGATCGAGTGCTCGCCCTCGCCCCCGTCCGGTGCGCAGGAGCATGTTCCAAAGCCGAGAATGGTCCGCTTCATCGAGCATGGCCTGGTCCCCGACCACCTCCAGAAACCGCGACTGCGACAACATCGAGCCGTCGATCGCGCGGAACAGCAAGGACAGCCATGCCGGCACCACTCGATCACGTGCCGAGCGCTGTAAACGGTGATCGACTCCGCCCGCACGGAGCTGCCCGGACACCAGCAAGGCCTGACCGTTCGTACGACACAAGATCGCTGTCGTTCCTTCGTGGTCTCGAAGACTCTCGTGAACGAACGGGTCCTCGAGATCGCCCATCAGGAGGGTTTCCTGGAGAGAGTTCCGCAATGCTCGGTACAACTTTTCGGCGGATCTCGCGGTACCCGCCTGAAGTGCCGGACCGAACGCGAGCGCGATCTCGGCCTCTTCGGTTCGGGCCCGGAAGTTGCGAGTGAGCCGGAGCTCGACCAGTTCGTCTCCGAAGCGGCTTCTCAGCCAGTCGAAGAAGCGGCCATTCTCTCCCGTGCGCTCCGCCTCGGGCACCTGGAATCCATAGATCGCCTGCGCCGGATCGCCTACGACGGTGAAGCCGCAGTTCTGGGTATCCAGCAGGGTCTCCACCAGGTCCCGTCGGCTGCCGACGAGGTCTTGGACCTCATCGATGACGACGTGGCGAAGGTCGTCGTACAGCTCGTCGAGGCCGTATCTCTCGATGACGTCGGCCGCCGCCTCGATGCGCTCGTCAAAAGCGCGTGATCTCCAATCACCCTCGGGGTCCATCTCCAAAAGGAGTTCCAACGCCCAGGAGTCGAACGTCTGGACACGAACATGCCGAGAGGCTTCACCGTGACGTGCGAGCCGCTCTTTCAGCTCACGTACGGCCGCCCGGGAGAAACTGAGTACCAGTAGATCTCCTGCGCTCAGCTGGTCCCGTTCCACGAGGGTGTCGAGGCGTCTCACCAAAGTGTAGGTCTTGCCCGCACCGGCTCCGGCGATGACGAGGGCCCGGGCGTCGTCGGGTAGCCGAACGACCTCTTTTTGTTCGGCGGTGAGTTCCGGGGTGTCTTCGAAGGGGCCGGTCATTTCTTGCTCCAGAGGTGTTCGAACCGGGTGAAGGCGAGTGCCTCACCGAAGTTCGTGATGTTGTCCTGCACGTCGAGGATGAGGCACACCTCGTTGCCGCCGTTCTTAGGTCCCCGCAGCCCACGGCCGATCATCTGCTGATAGACGTTGGGACTGTAGGTGGGACGGGCGACCACGACCGCGCGCGTGGCCGGGGCGTCGAAACCCTGCGCGAGCACACCGAAGTTCGCGATGACACGGATCCTCCGATTGCGGAAGTCCTCGATGATGCGTGCTCTCTCCGAGGCGGGTGTCGCGGATTCGATGACACGAGAGGAAATTCCACGGCCGTTGAGCCGGGCCACCAGCAATTGAGCATGATTCACCGAGGCCGCGAACAACAGCACCGGCCAGCTGGAATCCAGCGCGGCGATCTCCTTGATCAGCATGTCGTTGCGTTCCTCGTCGGCCGCCAATCGTGCCTCGGCGCTGGTCGGAAGCCCCCGGAAATCGGCCTTTTTGAGCTCTTCGGGCGTGAGGCTGATCGTCGCGCCGACCAGTGGCCGATGTTCCGCGCGTGCCAGGACGCCCTGTCGCTGCAAGATCTCGTATGGATCGCCGTCGAAGACGCCCTCATCGAGCCGGGTGGACCCGAAACGGTCGATGAGCAGACGGGTCTGCTCTTCGTTCGTGCTGCGGAACGGGGTCGCCGTGAGGCCGATGAGCGGCCGTTCCGTCTTGGTGAAGGTGAGTCCAAGATGCCGGAAGATCTCGGTGTAGGTGGGTGCCAAGGCGGAGTGCGCCTCGTCCACGATCACCACTGCGGCTTGCCGGAGCCATTCGTACTCATCGTCCCGCAGACGATTCTTGAGCGAGTCGTCGATGGCGACCACCAGGTGCGCGTTCGCGGTCACGGCTGTGGCGGAGTTGCCGTCCCACAACCGACTGATCGTCAAGCGCTCCTTCGGCGGCCCGACCTTGGACCAGAGGAAACGCCAGCTTTGAACGGCCTGCTCGCACAGTTCGCGGGACTGCGCGATCCACAGCACCGGTCCCATGACACTGTGCGCCTTGATCGCGTTGATCACCGCCTCGACGGCGACCCGGGTCTTGCCGGCGCCCGTGGGCAGCGTCAGCATCGCCCGGCCGGGTCGCGCACGATCCAGCAGACGGAACATGTTGTCGGCCAGTTGCCTTTGGTAGGGGTGTAGGGCCGGGAGGTCGATGGGCCCATCAACGATCTCTTCCGCGGGTAGAGGGATGGCCTTCGTCCCCGCGTAGCTCTCGGGAAGTCCCAGGTCGCTGGTGAAACGACGTGCCGTACCGTCGCCTCTGAAACTGGTGGGGGCCTCAGGTAGGCGGGCCGCCAGATCCTTCCCGTGATGGCTCAGAATGGCCTCGCCGTGGGCATGTATCGCTAGTTTCGCTATCCGCTGTGCATCCGGAACGCGCCCCATCTCGGCCTGATCGCTCTCCAGCAACCCCTGGGGAAGTCCTCGCCGGAGAGCCTCCTCGCCCACGAGGAAAAGAATCTTCTCTGCGGGGTCGACCGCCTCGCGCGCGCGACGCACATGCTCGTCGTTTCGTTGCTGCTCTCGATACTTGAGGATCGAACGACATCCGGCCTCGCCGAGTCCCAGCCGCAGTGTCCGATCGATCGCGGCGAGCGCGGCGAAATCGTCTTCGGGCCGGAGGACGAGCACGTTCCTCTCATGGAGGGTTTCCGCGAGTGCCTGTGTCCGCATCCCGCTCGGTGTTCTGATGATCTCGTCCAACTCGCTGCAGCGGACAAGCGACCAACCGTTCACCTGTGGACGGCGGTTCACTTTGAGGTGCGGGAACTCGTCGATGAGCAGAACAGGCTCGGCCTGCGCCACATACCGGATCTCCTTCTCGACCACCTCGGAGAATCGCAGCATGCCCCAGGTCTCGATCATCGCCTCGGCGGCTTCGACGGAGGGGACGAGCAGCGCAGGGATCTGTTCGCGGATCAGCGTGTCATATTCGTCCCGGTCGGCGGTCACCGCGATCTCGTTGTCGGGACGATCGGTCGCCCACTTGTCGCCGACACGGGATCGCGTCACGGCGCTCTCCGGCCAGGCCGCCTTCGCCTCGAACAGCAGTGCGTACACCTTGCCGGCGAACTCGTGCACGTCGCTCTCAGCGGCCGTGGAAACGGCCCTGTCCCAGATCGGCTGTGGGACATCGCTCAGTGCGGATGGCAACCTGAGCGCGACCGCCACTGTGTCGGAGACCCGGGCCACGGGGAGGAGGTCGCGGTACGTGGCGAGTTGGGGGCCAACGCATGACCTAATCGGTAGCAGCCCTTGTGATGTGGAGAGATAGCCGTATTTCCGGGCTATCCACACGAGGGGGGACACCACCCTGGTCCGGGTGGCGGCCTGACTGCCGTGCTGGAGATGCCAGCTCGTGACGATGGCATGCTCGGGAAGCGCTTCGAGAAAAGCGGCTCGCCCCTCCTCGCTGAGCTCAGGCAGGAAGTGCAACGGGCCGGGAACGTGCGCGCCGTCCACGCGGATGCTCTTCAGCTGCGGAGTGGGTGAAGTGCTGGGCAGCGTCTTGACGTACCCCTTCCAGACCGCCTCGACGTACTGCTCGAACCACCACTCCTTGCGAGGATCCTGATCCGGTACTGGCCGGTCGACCAGGCCGAGCCCTTTCAACAAAGAAAGATCGTCGGCATGGAAGGCCAGGTCGAGGGCGAGGCTGGCGTCGCGTGCCCCGTCCCTGGGGACCACAGGGCCAGGGAGCAGGCAGTGCCATAGCGACTTCCACCCGCCGGACATCACACGGACCCTGATGACCCGTGCGGCGTCCAAGCCGCTCGCCTCAAGGGTCGCGAGCACTCGCGTGGGGCCCGCCTGTCGTGCGAGCTGCCAGAAGTCGCCCCACTGGGCATCGCTATATCCGTCGAATCCCTGATCGACGATGGCCGCGAAGCGACCTGCCGCGTCCGCCTCCTGGATTCCCAGCGACTCCAGTGCCCGCACGGCCTCCTGGTCCAGGAGCAGGTCGGGATGAACGTAGACCATCGTGTCCTGCAGGTTGTCGGCCCCGCTTCGCCGGAAGACCTTCCCGCGCACCGGAGGGACGAGCTCGCCGCTCTCCGTCAGCAGGATCCGAGCCCTGAGTGCCTCGCCCGCCATGGGATGGTCGGACTGCCGCATGTCGGCGACGATGCGGATGGCACGCGCGGAGGCTTCCGCCGAGCGGTCCGAGACAAGAGCCAGCAGCCACTCCTGGACGGTGGCCGGCCGACCGCCTGACTGTTCGATGATCCTCTCCGCCCGGGCGCGACGCTCGCGCTTCTCGACGGAATGGTGGCACCAGTCGTAGGGCCGCTTCGGGTAGCCCTGCCAAAGATCACGCCAGTGCTCCTGCAGGCCGGCTGGGTGCAGCTTCATCGCCTGCGGGTGTCGAAGCCGACCGGTCTGGTCTGGAAGGGACGGTTTGCGCGCGGCCACGGCCCAGATGGCGTCGGTGAGGCTCTTGTCCGCCCACTGGGGGGCCTCACGTCCGCGGCCGGGGAGAAGATCAATGTAGGAGGCGGGATCGTCCTGGTCTGTGAGGTGAGGCAGCGAGTCGACGACCAACTCCGCGGCCACCCTGATCAGCTCGTCGTTGAACTCATTGCGATCGAACAGGTTCTGCCGATCTTCTGAGGTCTTCCAGGGGGCGTTGAGTATGCCCCGGAGCGTCGTCGCGTAGTTCGTGGGGAAGTACGCCCAGAAGATGCCGCGGTCGCGCGCTCGGGAGGGCACCGCCCACGCGATGTCGATCTCTGGTCGATCGTGCAGCTCCCCGGCCGCGCGCAAGGCGGTCGTGCTGGGACGGTGTGTTCTCCTGAATACGCGCCAGTGATGATCGAGGCTCGCTCCGTCCGGACGTACCTCTTCAAGGGTGTGGTCGATGCCTTCGACTCGCTGGAAGATCTGACGCACCACCGGTCGTCCCGAACGTCGATCTTCCAGCGTGACAGTGTCCACGTGCGAGGAGAACAGCGAGAACTCGACAGGGAACTTGGCAAGGTCGACGCCGAGCCTTCCGACGCTGTCCGGTCGAAGAGGGAGGCGGACCACCGTGGTCGCCCACGTCATGAGTTCGTCCAGCACAGGATCGGACGCACGGGCCGTCTTCGGGTCCAGGACCCGAGCCATGCGGAGGACCGGGGTCTCGTCCGCTGTGGAGTGCACCGACTTGATCTGTGCGGCCGACCACGTCCGGTCAAAGCCGAAGCCGATCTCCACACCTTCGTCCTTGCTGAAGAACTCAGGGGAGTCGGAGATGCTGAGAACCGATTTGACGCCGACGCCGAACCGACCGATCTGGCCGCCACGTTTCCGGGAGACGCTCATCCGAAGAATGGTGTCGGCGCCGGCGGCCGTGACCGAGGCACCCTCGTTCGCGCAGTACAGATGAGTCGATGTCAGGACGACACGGACCTCACCTGGAGCGTCGCGCATCTCGTCGGCGCCGTTCTGGACGAGTTCGTACACCTGGCGATCACCGTAACCGCCCTGTGTGATCCGCCGCTCGCTGTTGGCATGCTCCTGGACGAGTCCCGGATCGACCTCGTACGTCCTGAGAACTCTGCGCGATTGCTCGGTCACGACCTGGAGAACGGAGCTTCCGCCGATGGTCTCGGCCACGATGGATCGTCAACTCCTTCGAGTACTTCTTATGGGATCCGAGACCACCCGTCGTCGGCCGGCCGAGCCCCGCGCCCGCGCGTGGGTGTTGTCGACCAGGTTTTATAGGTTTTTGGTGATGTGGTGGTAGGGGGGCAGCGCAAGGTCGTGGGG
>NZ_JBFBCI010000044.1:0-78443 GCF_040683095.1 Sphaerisporangium sp. NPDC051017 | reverse complement strand
GCTGCCGTACGGCAGCGCGCCGCGCTCATCTCGTCGGGCTGGGCGAGGGAACGGCCTGCGTGGTTTCGTGCGGCATGACTTCGACGACCCCCACGAGTTCCCCGTCCTTGGTGAGCCGGTAGGCGTAGGAGCCCATCGTTTCGAAGACGTGCGTGAACGTGCCGCCCGGCGGGATGTCGCCCGAGGGCTTCGTGCCGTCGATCAGGCGCACCGAGGCGCTCTTCGCCGTGTCGTTCTTCCAGGTGATCGTCGTGCCGACGCCGGTGATCAGATGCTTGGGGATCGGCCCGGCGTCGGTGAGCCTGACCATGGCGCCGTTGGCGATCCGCGCGGTTTCGGCGGAGGTGAGCGGCGCCGCGGTCGCGGTCGGAACGCGAGACTTGTTCGGGGGGGTCTGGTCCTCCTGGCCCACCGCGCAGCCGGCCGCACACAGCAGCCCCGCCATGGACACCGAAATCGTGATCACCGCTCTTCTCATGACATCGCACTCTCGGCGAAGAAAGCGCCGCGAGCCGGTCCGTGGAGTGCGTAGACGGTAAACGAATTGAAAAATCCTTGGACTGGTTTCCGGAATGCCGTAATACCCGTTTTGCTCATCTCGCGTTCTCGGTGCCGACATTCCAGGTTAGTTGGCGAACGGCGCGACTGCACCTGATGATCCCAGTGGTGCCGCGATGAGACCACCCCTACGGGGGGTGGGCCGCGGACCGCCGCTCCCCTATCCCCAGAGGATTGAGGATTCATGTCCATCGAAAGTCCCGAAAAGACGAGCCGGTTCCGCGGCATGGCCAAGCGCTTCGCCGCTGTGGCCGCCGTGTTCGCCTCGGCGAGCTTCATCGCGCTCCCGGCGTCGGCGGCGCTCCCCGACTTCGCTGACGGCAAGTTCAACTTCATGATGAACGGCGCGGGGTCGGACACGACCTACTTCGCCATGCAGGACATGGACGACCTGTTCAACGAGTCGCCGGGCTGCAACCTGATCGTCCCGCCGGCGCTGCCGCAGTTCACCTGCGGTCCCGACACGGCCACCACCGTGCTGACGGAGAACTACGACCACGAGGTCGCCGCCGAGATGTTCCCGCAGGGCTCCTCGGCCGGTCTGCGCGTGCTGTGCCAGGAGAACGACGGCCTGACGGGCACCCTGTACTACAGCTACGCGCGTTCCTCCTCGGCTCCGGCCAGCGCTCCCAGCGAGTGCAAGAACGACACCAAGGACAAGCTGCGCTACGTCGGCTGGGCCAAGGACGCCGTGACCATCCCGCGGTGGACCGGCGGCCCCTCTGACGGCGTCACCAACCTGACGCTGGACCAGCTCAAGCAGATCTTCCTCGGCACTCCCCCCGCCGGCAGCCCGCCCGGGACCATCGGCACCTGCAACCACAACTGGAACGAGTTCGGCGGCGGCAACGCGGCCATCCGCGTGAACGGCATCCAGACCAGCTCCGGCACCTACTCGACGTGGCAGAGCTTCCTCGGCGGCGACCCGAACACCTGTGTCGCGGCCACCGGCGGCCAGGTCCTGTTCGAGAACAACTGCACCCCGATCAACACCCTGCCCGCCGTCGACCGTCAGCGCTCGATCTGGGCCCTGTCCTTCGGCAAGTACACCACCGGTGAGGCCGACTGCAGCACCGCCGCCGCCCCCACCGCGCTGATCAGCGTGAACAGCGTGGCTCCGACCGCCGCCACCATCCAGAACGGCACCTACCAGTTCAACCGCACCCTGTTCAACGTCTACCGCCGCAGCGGCCCGCCGTGGATCCAGGGCTACGTGGGCGAGGCCGGCTGGATCTGCAAGCCGAACGCCCTGCACAGCAAGCCGGTCGGCGACCCGAACCCGGGCCAGGAGAACGGCAACGTCGACCGTAACTGGGGCGTGGCGATCGACAAGGTCATCACCTCCAACGGCTTCGTGAAGGTCAACCCGACCGGCAACAAGTGCGTCACGTTCGACGTGAACTGACGTAGTCACCGGTCACAGCAGCACCCCCGTGAAACCCGTCCGGGCCGGGCTCCCAGAGCCCGGCCCGGTTCGGCCGTTCGCGGGCTTTCCCGTCCGTCATGCCCGCGAGGTCCTGGCGTGGCGGGGATCAGAAACAGGCTCCAAGTGTTCGTCGGGAGAACACGTGCTCAGCTTCGTCATCGGTACCGGGCGTTGCGGGTCGACGCTCGTTCACGAGGTGCTCGCGCGGCACCCCGAGGTGGGGTTCGTCTCCAACCTCGACGACCGGTACGCCCACTGCCCCGGCTGGATCCGGCGGAACAGCGGCGCGCTCTACCGCCGGGTGCCACCGCGGCTGACCGAGAAGGGCCGCATGCGCTACGCCCCCTCAGAGGCGTACAGCGCGCTCGCCCGCGAGGTGTCCCCCCTGCTGGTCGATCCGTTCCGTGACCTGCTGGCCTCCGACGTCACGCCCTGGCTGGCCAAGCGCATGCGGACCTTCTTCGAGTCCCGCGCCGAGGCCGAGGGCGCCCCGCTGTACCTGCACAAGTTCACCGGCTGGCCGCGCACGGGCTTCCTCCGGGAGATCTTCCCCGAGACGCGGTTCGTCCACATCGTCCGTGACGGGCGCGCCGTGGCCAACTCGCTGGTGCAGATGCCCTGGTGGCGCGGGCACCTCGGGCTTGAGGGCTGGTCCTTCGGGCCTCTGCCCGAGCACTACGGACGCGAGTGGGACGCCGAGGGGCGCTCGCTCGTCCACCTCGCCGGCCTGGCCTGGAACCTGATGATCGACGCCTATGAAGCGGCCCGTGAGGCCCTTCCCGAGGACGCCTGGCTGGAGGTGCGCTACGAGGACATCGTGGCGGACCCGCGCAAGCATCTCGAGGTCATCCTGGAGTTCCTCGGTCTGCCCTGGACGCCCGGCTTCGAGCGCGGCTTCGCCAGGTACTCCTTCTCCGCCGGCCGGGCCGACGCCTTCCGCCGGGACCTCACCTCCGCCCAGGTCGCCCTGCTCGACCGCTCACTGGGCGAGCACCTCAGGCGGCTCGGCTACGAGGTTTAGGAGGGCTCGCTCCGGCGGAGGACCAGCGCTGAGCCCGGCTCAGCGCCCGGCGGCGGAGGATCAGGTGAGCCGGCGGTGCTCGCCGGTGCGCTCGCCGCCCCCGTTGAGCATCCGGACGTCCGAGTCGATCATCCGGACGTCCGACTCGATCACCCGCACGTCGTGATCAGGGCCGGGCGCAGGCGGCATCGCTTGCACCGCCGAGACCCGCGGCGGCGGGAGGTGGGCCACCGGGCGGCGCTGGCGCAGCAGCTCGCGCAGCAGCAGGATGACGACCGCCAGGAGCGCTCCAACGCCGCCCGCCATCGCCGCCGACCTCGCCACGAGCGGCGACTTCGCGACCACCTCGCCCTCGGGGGTGACCGGCCGGATCGACGCCTTGGACTGGGCCAGCCGCGCCTCGGCCTGGTGCAGCGTCTGCGTGACCTGCACCAGATAGCGGTTGGCCTGGTCGGACTCGTTCTGCAGCGCGAGGAACGGCACCAGGTCGGGCGTGAGGGCGGCGAGCTGCTTCTGCCGGTTGCTGATGGCCTTGAGGATCTCGTTCTTGTCCCGGGTGCCGGTCGGAGCAGCCAGCTCCGACTGCAGCCGGGTGATCTCGGCGTACAGCACACGGTAGCGGTCGGGGGCCAGCCCGTTCTTCTTCACCACCTTGGACATGGCCTTGGCGCTGTCGTCGGCGGTGCGCCGCGCCGTCGCGACGTCGGACTTCGCGCGCTGGATGTACGGGTCGACCAGCGCGTCCACGGCGGCGGTGGCCACGGCGCGGGTGACGGCGGCCGCCTTCACCGGGTCCTCGCCGGTGTAGATGACCTGGACGACGGTGCCGCGCTCCTTGACGCCGTCGGGCCGCGCGGTGGTCAGCCCACCGGCGATCGCGGCGGCGCCGAGGCCCGCCTTCTTGGCCGCGGCCTCGGTCACCGCGGCCGAGCCGACCAGCGTGCGGAAGTTGGCGACGGACTGCTCGGTGAGGGCGGCGCCCCCGGCGGCGTCCGGGGTGGTCACCTGCAGCTCGACGACGTGCTGGTAGGTGAGCGGCTGGAGGTACGCCCAGCCGGCGCCGCCCGCCGCGGCGACGATGGGAATGGCGGCCAGCGGAACGATGATCCCGCGATACCGTCGCCCATATTCGGAGAGTTCCATCGTGTCTCCTCGGGTGACTTGTCGGATGGATGTCATGGCCGATGACGCCCGCCCGGGGCCCGTGGGCGCGGGCTTCGTGGCGGACGGCGGGAGGGGGGAGGTCACGGACGTCGGCACCAGAGGCGGTGAGGAGTCCGGCGGCTCGGTCTCGCGCAGCGCGGTGTGGAACTGCCGGATCCACAGCGCCGCCCCGGCGAGGTTGGCGAGCGCCAGCCCCGTCGCGGCGCCCACGGCGCCGTCGAGCGCGGCCCCCGCCACGCTGAAGCCGATGTAGAGGGGGGCGAACATCAGGCGGACGGCCGGGCTGCGGCGGGTGTCGCCGAGCGCGCGCAGCCCGACTACCGGGCCCGTCATGGCCGCGACACACGCGTACAGCAGGGCGGTCGGCAGCAGGATGGACTCGGCCAGTTCCCACGAACCGCCGACCAGCGCCCGTCCGACCCCCGCGGGCAAGATCAGCGCGATCACCGTATAGGCGGCGGCCACCACGACCAGGGCTCCGGACTGGGCGACCACCGTCGTGCGCAGGGTCGCGACCGAGCGCCTCAGCGCGCCCACGGCCTGCGGGATGGCGACGAGGCCGCCCGCCTGCAGCAGCACGTTCAGCGGGCCGAACACCACCTCGGCCGCGCGGATCGCGCCGAGGACCTGAAGCCCGCCCGCCCAGCCGATGGCCAGCATGGCGAGGTTGCGCCCGCCCATCCGCGCCAAGAACTCGACGGTGTAGGCGGGCAGCAGGTCCCACACCGCGCGGATCCACCGGCGGGCCCGCCACGGGGCCGGCAGGACGCGGGCCTGCACCGCCCCGGCCACGGCGGCGACGGTCGCCGAGACGGCCCAGGCCGCCACGATCGCCCCCACCGTCGGGTGGCCGGAGCCGATGACCCAGCCGACCCCCACCACCTGGCCGGCGGCCCAGATGACGTCGTTCAGGATGGCCTGCCCCGGCCGGTCCGCGGCGATGAACGCGAACCGCCAGGCGTCCTTGAGCAGCAGCCCGGGAAGGAAGACCGCCAGCGGCAGCACCGCCTCGGCCACCGCGCCCCCGTACAGGGGCACGACGGCCAATAGCAGCAGCCCGCCGAGCAGGCCGATCACCAGCGCGAGCCCGGTCGACTCGCGCACGCCGCGCCGGTGCTGCTCCGGCGGCACATGGCTGAACCGGACGAGCAGCGGCTCGGAGACGACTGTCCGCGAGAAGCCCAGCACGATCATGTACAGGGTGTTGGCGATCGCGAACGCGCCGAGCGCCGCGACGTCCACCTCTCGGGCCACCACCACGGTCAGCGCGATGCTCGTCGCGCTGGCCAGGGCCTGGTCGGCGATGCCCCACGCGGTCTTCGGCGTGAACGGGAGCCGGCGGCGAAGCCTCGTTGCCTGCACCGCGGCTCAGAACGTCGAGGGGAACAGGCGGGCGAGCGCCTCGAACCAGATCAGCACCATCGCGAGCAGCGCGGGAGTGGTGAGCACGTAGGTCGACGCCCGGCGCCACCGGCGATACAGCGCGAACGTGCCGGTCAGCAGGCCGAAGAACACCACGCCCCAGCCGATGCTCGGCCACCAGGCCGTGGGATCGCGCCCGAGGCCCAGTTCGTCCACCTTGACCTGGTTCTTGTCCAGGGTCTTCAGTGAGGCGGGTTGGCCGTCAAGCCGCGCGACCACCGCGAGCCTGCCGCCGCCGCCCGTGTCCAGGGTGGTCAGCAGCGTGAGCCGGTTGACGATCGTGGCCTGCGAGAGGAAGTCCTGCTCGCCGGTCTTGGCGCGCATCGTCGTCTCGACGGTGTAGGAGAACTTGCCCTCCTGCGTGGTGACAAAGATCTTGTCCCCGCGCTCCAGCTCACCGATACGGGCCAGAGGCGCGCCGTACAGATCGCGGTGCCCGGCGAGGATGGCGTTTCCGGCCTGGCCCGGCATCGGCGACGGCCGGTAGTGGCCGACCGCCGACCTGAGCTCGGCCGTGCCGGTGCCCTGCACCACGGCCTCGTGCGTGCCGAACTTGGGGATCTCCAGCAGCGCGATGGGTTCGCCGCGCGGCGGGTTGGCCGCCAGGTTCGGGTCGCCGGGCTGGGGGGCGGCCGCGATGGCCGCCGAGATCTTGAACTTGTCGTTGATCTGGTCGAACATGATCCGCTGGTTGCGCTCGTAGGTCAGGTGGCCGAACCACGACGCGTAGAACGAGAAGGCGACCAGCAGCGCGCCAGTCACGATGAGAGCGCTCATCGCGACGCCGCCGAGCTTGCGCACCTCCGGGGGGAGGCCGTCGATCTGCTTCCGCAGCCTGCGCCACCAACTCTCCCGCTTCTGCGGCATGTACCCGGGCATGCGGTACATCGGCCCGGCCGGGCCCGGTGGCATCGGGCGCCCGAAGGGCTGCGCGAACGGTTGTCCGTACGCCTGCGTGAACGGCTGGCCGTACTGCTGCGTGTACGGCTGACCGGGCGGCGCCGCCTGAGCGGCAGCCGGATGGCCGGCGGTCTGCGTGGCCGCCGCCGCGTGCGCCTGCGGAGAGTCCGGCGTGGACATGGCCGTCTGCGCCGGCGCCGCCCCGGCCGGAGGTGCCGGTGGCACGGCCGGGCCGGTGGGCCCGGTGGGCATGGTCTGGCCGGGCAGGACCGTCTGGCCCACGGGAGCGCCGTAGGGCGCCGGCATGCCGTACTGCGGGGGAACGCCGTACGCCGTCCCGTAGCCCGGCGGCAGGGTGTACCCGGGCGGCAGGCCGGGCGACATTCCCGGAGGCAGCGGCGCCCACTGCCCGGGCGCGACCTGGATCCACGACGCCAGCGGGTTGTACGGCGCGGGAGGCGCGGGGGGCGCCGCCTGCGCGGGGGCGGGGACCGCCCCGAGGCGCAGGAGCGCGTTGTCGTAGCGTGCCCGCAGGGCCAGGGCCGCCGCCCTGCGCCCGGGGTCATGGGCGGGGACGGTCAGTTCGAGCTGCCCGAGCAGCACCGAGGCCGACCCCGCCTGGACGAGGGCGTTGGCGTGCTCGGGCCCACCGCCGGTCGCGGACACGCGGGCGACCGTCTCCTCCAGCCGGGCGACGGCCTGCTCGGCCATCTCCAAGGCGGCGGAGTACGCTTCCTCGCCGCCGCCATCGGCGGACGACGCGACATCCATCGGGGTCATGCGCCGGAGCCTGGGGTCGTCGAGGGAGCCGCGCCGGAGTCCGTGGTACCGGTGGGCGGCTTCGGCCCGCCGGTACCCGCGGCGGCGGTGGCCGCCTTGGCGCGGATCCGCCACAGCACGTACCCGCGCCACGTGCCGCCGACAGACAGGGCGATCAGGCCGAGGATCAGCAGCAGGCTCGTCCGCGCGGCCCACGAGGCGGCCGGGATCGTGCCGCCGCGGACGGTGCCCTCGTTGGCCAGCGGCTGCGCGCTCGGGGTGGTGGTCGTCTGGGCGCCGGGCTGCTGGGCGCCGCCGTCGGGCACGGGCTGGCCGGTTCCGCCGGTTCCGGGGTCGGTGGTGGGTGGCGGTGTCGTGGCGCCGCCCGTGTTGGTGCCCGTGTTCGTGCCGCTGCGGTTCTCGATGGGCTGCTGGTTCGAGGAGCCGCCACTTCCACTGCCGCCGCTCTTGCCGGTGCCGGACGACTTGGTGGTGGCCCGCGGGGACGGGGTGTGCGTGATCCTCACGGTCGCGGTCGGGGCGGGCTTGGCGCCGCCGTCGAGGAGCTTCGCGTTGTTGTCGGGCGCACCCGGCGTTCCCTCGTCGGTGGTCTTGTTCCCGTTACCGCCGCCCCCGTTTCCTCCGCCGCCGTTTCCTCCGCCATTGCCGTTTTCTCCGCCATTACCGGCAGGCGGGGGCGTGGCATCGTTCAGATCCAGCATGGCGGCGACCTGGAGCGACTGGTCGCGCAGTGTCTGAGGGAGCGGCGCGCCGCCGAGTTGCTCGACCTTGGCCTGGGCGGCGTCGCTGGCGACGTACCTGATGAACGCCGCCAGTGCCTTGCGCTTGTCCGGCGGCAGCGGGTTCTTACCGTCGGCGCCCCTCTTCGGCACCGCCAGGTAGTGGATCATCGGCAGGGGGTAGGCCGCCTCCGCATTCTTGGCGTCGAAGACGGGGGTGTAGATGCCGTCGTCGTTCTTCTTCATCGTCGCGAACGCTGCGAGGATCGAGTCCTTGGTCGGCACGACGTACTTCCCGGCGGCGTTGAGCAGCGGGGAAACGCCGAGCGTGAACCCTCGCGCGGCGAACGCGTTCACCTCGGTGATGTCCAGGTACCCCAGCGAGCCCCTGCCCGCGCGGTTCTGGTCCACCTCCGGCAGGGGCACACCCTCTGAGTTCTTAGAGGTGAGAGATCCGAACTGCGTGGCGAGTTGCTGCGCGGTTTCGCTGCCGGACTGGACGCCGCGGGTGCCACCCCCCGCCGAGCCTTGGAGTTTCAGGCCACCCTCCGTGGGCTCGAAAGATGGGACGTTCGCGGCCAACCACCCCGACAGGACCTGGTTCTGCGCGGACTTGCCCAGGCGGAAGACCGGGACGACGGACTTGGGAGGCAGCTCGCAGCCGTGGTTGTCCAGAGGCAGGATGGGTTGTTGCCCAGGTGCGGGCAGTCCCCCCCAGTTCTGGGTGTTGTTGCCCTGGGGCACGCCGGCGATGCCGAGCATGACCCCGAAGGCGCGGGGGCTCATCCGGGCGTCGCGGAGCGGCTGGCCGGCGATCTCCACCGAGTTGGCGATCGCGAGCGCCGTGAGCGAGATGGGAGCGTAGGCGACGTCTCCGCCGACCGTCTCCTTGTCGTAGTCGAGGCCGGTGACGGCGAAATCGCCACCGCGGTCAAAGTTGCTCTGGAACCCGCTCTTGAGTACGCCGCCACCCTGTTCGGACGTCGTGCGGGAGAAGCCCACGTCCGCTGCCTTGGATGTGCCTCGCACGCCGGCCAGCCATGCGTCGAATACTGTCCCAACGTTGGCGGACCCGGTCCCATAGATGGACGCACCCACGAGCTCACCCGTGATCGGCGGTGGCACGGGCGGCGGCTTGTCCTCGGGGAAGTCCGGCAGTGGGAGCGCGGGGACAACGATGTTGATCGGTTTTCCATCGCTGCCCATGGCGAAATTGAGGGGCTGGCTGGCCGCAGCCCGCGCGGGGTCCTTAATGCCCTCAGGTGTCACCGCCCGGGGATGCAGCATGACCGGAAAGTTGGGAGGAATTTGCCAGTCCAGTGGCTGGCTCCATTCGCACTCGCTGGCGATGACGGTGCACGCGGAGCCTGCTGCACAACTGAAGACAAGACTATCCAACGCAGACCCGCTCCCTTGGAGGCCAATCCGCGACGCCGCCATCTCGCCTTGCTTGACGGTGAATGTCGCCGAGCCGCTGCCGTTGGCGTCGGTGGTGACCGCCTGCCGGAGTTGGTGAGCGCAGTACCTGTACGGGTCCCATGTAGTGCTGTTCGTCAAGTTCCCGTGCTGGTACCAGGCCCGGCCGGGTGTCAGGCACTGGCTGAGTACGACCCGCGAGTTCGGGGTGAAGCCCGTCCACTTGACGGTGACGGCCTGTTGGGCGCCAAGCAGCTCGCTGGTGATTCCGTCCAGCCTGGTCTTGCCATCCGCGGACCACACCTCGACCGTAGGAGTCGGCTCTGCCGCACTCGCCGGGGACTGCGCGGTTGCCGGGCCGACCGCCAGGACCGCGGAACCCCCCATCACCACCACGGCCAGTAGCGCCAAACGCCTTCTTCGCAACACGTCCGCTCTCCTCGATGCCCGGAACGGGGCGTTCGACTCCGCTGCATATGCCCCGTATATAGGGAATCGCGCTGAGCCACCTCGGGACAACGAGCGCGGGCATTCGTCGCGGAGTCGTCAGAGCTCGTTCATCCTGGATTCGCACCCTGGATATGGGCCCATAGCGAGATGGAGTGGGGGAGGAAGGTCGCCGGGCACTCGCCCACGCTTGTTCACGTGCCATTCGCGCGTCGGTCATACGAGATGTCCGAAACTTGCCGCGGACCCCTAGCAACCTGCCAGGACCAAGCGACGGCCATGAGGATCCGTCGAAGAATCGCTGGCGAACCAGCGCCCGCTGACGAGGGGATCGACGTGCAGATAACTGACCCCGACGGGTCGGTCCCGAGTGAGGTGCCCGAAGGGCGGCCGCGTACGGAGGAGCCACGAAGGCTCGAGGCTCGGCTCACCGACGCCGACCGCCTCTATCGGGCCGTCGTGTCGTCAGGTGCGGCCGCGACGCTGCTGCTCATCACTCTCATTGGCATCTTTCTCCTGATCGGCGCGTTGCCGGCGCTGAAGGAGGCCGGGTTCTCGTTCCTGACCACGAAGGAATGGAACCCCGACGGTCAGTCGCCGAGTTTCGGTGTCGCGGCGATGATGTTCGGCACGCTGGTCAGCGCCGTGGTCGCGATGGGGATCACTGTGCCCGTCGCGGTGTGCACGGCGCTCTTCATCAACGAGTACGCGCCCCCGGCCGTTCGCAACGGCCTCACCTCGCTGGTCGATCTGATGGCGGCGATCCCGAGCATCATCTTCGCGATCTGGGGGTTGTTCTTCCTCGTGCCGACGCTCACGCCCATCGAAGACTGGGTGGTCGAGCAGATCGGAAGCTGGTTCCCGCTGGCAGCGGCGTCGGCCACGGGCTCGTCGTTGTTCAACGCGGGGTTGATCATCGCCTGCATGACCATCCCGATCACGACCTCGATCATCCGTGAGGTCCTCTCCCAGGCACCTCGGCACGAGTGCGAGGGCGCGCTGGCCCTTGGCGGGACGCGTTGGGGGATGATCACCTCGGTCATCCTCCCGTTCGGTAAGGGCGGCATCATCGGCGGCTCGATGCTCGGCCTCGGCCGCGCACTTGGGGAGACCCTCGCCGCGACGCTGATCCTTTCGATCGCTTTCGAGATCAAGCCCAGGATCCTCGAGAACGGCGGCATCACGGTGGCGAGCGGCATCGCCATTCAGTTCCGCGACGCCAGGGACATGGGCCTCAGCGCCCTCATGGCCGCCGGCCTCGCCCTTTTCCTGGTCACCTTCGTCATCAACTTCCTTGCGGCCATGGTGGTCAGCAGGTCGCGATCCGGAGCAAGCACGTGACGACACAGGAGACCAAGGCGCTTACGGCCGTTCCCGGAGCGAGCCCCCGTTCTCTGGCCGCCGGTTCCGATACCGCGCCCGGGACAGCGCCATCCACGGGGCCATCCACAGCACCGTCCACGGGGCCGGCCCGCAAGGTGCCGCCGCGTCGGAGGCCGCGAGCGTGGCGATGGAGCGACGTGGCGGAGTCCGCCGGCGCGCTCGCCGCCTCCTTCTTTCTGACGTGGCTGATCTTCAACAGGCTGCTGCCCTTCCGGATCATGCCGCTCGCCTTTTTCGTGATCTGGTTTGTTCTGTTCCTTCCGATCTACTGGTTCGTGATCAAGGACGGACAGGGCGCGACGGCGGCGAAAGACCGGCTCGCCACCGCGTTCGTCATCGCGGGAGCGATGTTCACCTTCGTGCCGATCGTGACCGTGGTCGCGTACGTTCTGTTTCGCGGTCTGAAGTCCCTGCGGCCGAATTTCTTCACCGAGACCATGCAGGTCGTCGGCCCGCTCGCGAAGGCGACCGAGGGCGGTGCCATCCACTCGATCATCGGCACGCTGGAGCAGCTCGCGCTCGCCACGATCATCGCGGTGCCGCTGGGCGTGCTGACCGCGGTCTACCTCAGCGAGATCAAGGGCCCGCTGGCACGTCCCGTCCGTCTGGTCGCCGACGCCATGACCGCTCTGCCGTCGATCGTGGCAGGCCTGTTCATCTTCTCGTTGTTCATCAAACCCCACATCTTCACCCAGTCCGGCCTCCTGGGCGCCTTCGCGCTGTCCATCCTGATGCTGCCGACGGTGACGATCACCGCCGAGCAGGTGCTGCGCGTGGTGCCGGGCAGTTTGCGCGAGGCCGCGCTGGCGCTGGGCGCACCGTACTGGCGCAGCGTCCTGATGGTGGTGCTCCCTACGGCCAGAGCCGGTCTGTCGACCGCAGTGATCCTCGGCATGGCGCGCGTGGTGGGTGAGACCGCTCCGGTGCTGATGACCACGGGCGGCACGACGGCCCTGAACACCAACCCGTTCTCCGGATTCCAGGACAACCTGCCGCTTTTCGTGTTCGCGCAGATCAGAAGCTCGCAGGACAGCCAGGTGGACCGTGGATGGACGGGCGCGTTGATCCTTTTGGTCGTCGTGCTGTTGCTGTTCATCCTGGCGCGGGTCATCGGCTCCGCCAAGCCCGGACAGCGCCGGTTCCGTATCCCCGTTCCCGGCCGAGGCAGGCGGCGCAGTGGCCGCTGACGCAGTACCCATCGTGGAAGGACAGAACCCATGACCGCGCCAGAGCTCGACCACACGCGCCCCATGCCCCAGCAGGAGGCGACGCCCGGCCCGATGGGCGGCGTGCTGGAGGGCGTCGACGTGAGCTGCTGGTTCGGTGCCCGCAAGGTGCTGGAAGGCGTCAACATCAAGATGGACGCGGGCGTCGTGACCGCGCTCATCGGTCCCTCCGGATGTGGCAAGTCGACCTTCCTGCGGACGCTGAACCGGATGCACGAGCTGGTGCCGATCGCCTCGCTCGCCGGTTCCGTCCTGCTCGACGGGCACGACATCTACGGCGTCGGCCTGCGGCTCACCGAGGTCCGCCGCCGCATCGGCATGGTCTTCCAGAAGCCGAATCCGTTCCCGGCGATGACCATCGCCGACAACGTGGCCGCCGGCCTGAAGCTGACGGGCAAGAAGGTCTCCGACCGCGACGGGCTCATCGAGACCAGCCTGCGCAGGGCGGGCCTGTGGAACGAGGTCCGCAACCGGCTGGACGCCCCGGCGGGCGGCCTGTCGGGTGGCCAGCAACAGCGGCTCTGCATTGCGAGGTCGCTGGCCGTGAGCCCGGACATCCTTCTCATGGACGAGCCGTGCTCGGCCCTCGACCCCACGTCGACCCGGCGCATCGAGGAGACCATCCACGAGCTGAAGGACCAGGTCACCATCATCATCGTCACCCACAACATGCAGCAGGCGCAGCGCGTGTCCCAACACTGCGCCTTCTTCCTGGCGGCCGAGAACGAACCCGGACGGGTGGTCGAACAGGGCCCCACAGAGCAGA
Organism: Sphaerisporangium sp. NPDC051017; assembly: GCF_040683095.1. Taxonomy (NCBI): domain Bacteria; kingdom Bacillati; phylum Actinomycetota; class Actinomycetes; order Streptosporangiales; family Streptosporangiaceae; genus Sphaerisporangium; species Sphaerisporangium sp. NPDC051017. Next base: position 65,215 of record NZ_JBFBCI010000044.1, on the reverse strand, counting down.
TCTTCTCGGACCCGCACGACCCGAGAACCGCCGATTACGTCAACGGCCGGTTCGGCTGAGTGCTTGCGATCGTAGGAGTAGAGGAATGACAATCCGGCGTCGAGCCGCCCGCCTGGCTCTGTTGCCGCTGGTGGCGTTACTGATACAGGTCATCACGGTTCCCGCGTGGGCCGCCTCACCCGTCAACGGGTCCGGCTCCAGCTTCGCGTTCGTCGCGATCCAGCAGTGGATGTCCGACGTGGCACGCTTGCAGGGCCTGAGCGTCAACTTCCAGTCCAAGGGCTCGACCCAGGGCCGGAGGGACTTCGCCGCTCGGCTGGTCGACTTCGCGTCCAGCGACGTGTCCTACCAGTTCCCCAACGGCTTGGGGCCCAACGACACGCCGCCGTCCTTCCCATTCACTTACATGCCGCTGGTCGCCGGTGGTACGGCGATCATGGTGAACATCAAGGACAACGCGGGCCGCCCGATCAAGAACCTCCAGCTCTCCGGCCCGCTGCTCGTCAAGCTGTTCACGCAGAACATGTTCAGCTGCGTCGACCCGGCCAACAATCCAGAGATGTACTGGGACGACCCGGCCGTCAAGGCGGACAATCCGACCATCGCCAACTCGCTCCCCCACATTCGGGTGCGACCCGTGGTGCGCGCCGGGGGTTCCGGGACGACCGCTGTCTTCACGGACTACCTGTACCAACTCGACCCGGCCCGCGTGGGTGCATACATGAAGGGGGACAATCGCAACTCCGCGTGCATTCAGAATCCCTCGTCCAAGTGTGTCGACAAGATCTGCGGCCCGACGGACGAGTGGCCGGACCGGGCGGACACCGATAAGGCGGACGGCTCCGACACCTTGGCCATCAAGATCCAGCAGGGCAGCGGAAACTGGGGCCTGATCGGCTACGCCGAATACGCTTACGCCCTGCAGCTCGACGTTCCGGTGGCGACGATCAAGAACGTAGCCGGCAACTACACGCTGCCCACGGCGTGCAACCAGGCGATCGCCCTCACGGGCGCCAGTCGCAACCCGGACGGCACGTACAACCTGGACAACGTGCACACCCATCCGTCCCCCAGCGCGTACCCGATCTCCAGCTACAACTACATCATCGTCCCGACGGAGGGCCTGGACCCCGGTAAGGGTGAGACGCTCGCCAAGTTCGTGCTGTACTCCATCACCGACGGCCAGAAGAACGTCGACCAGATCGGCTATTCACAACTCCCCGCGAACCTGATCAAGCAGGGTTTCGCGGTGTTGGGCCAGGTCCCTGGTCACCCCGCTATTCCGAGTGACAGCCTGGCCGATACCAAGTGGGGCGTGTACTACAAGAGCCTGAAGCTTCCGGACGGCACCTCTTGCGACCAGGAAGGCCAGGAGACCAAGAACGACCCCCCGCCGCAGCAGAACAACAACCAGAACAACAACAACAACCAGAACAACCAGAACAACAACAACCAGAACAACAATCAGAACAACAATCAGAACAAGAACGACAACAACAACCAGAACAAGAACGACAATAAGCAGAACAACGAGCAGAACAAGAATCAGAACAACCAGAACAAGGACCAGAAGAACAACAACGCCAATAAGCAGAACAACGAGCAGAATAAGAACCAGAACAACCAGAACGGCACCAAGTCGCCGAACGGCACCCCCACAGGAAACGGCACCGGCGGTAAGACGCCCACTCCCGGAGCGAGCACCGGCGCGCCGCAGCCCGGCCAGAACACGGCGGGCCCGACCGCGCCCGGCACGAACGGCCCGGCCGAGCCCGGTGCGAACGGCACCACCGCCACAGGCGACCCCAACGCCCCCGCGACCAATGGCCTCCCGCAGTCGACCGATCCCAACGCCCCGCAGGTTCCGGGCACACCAGGGGCCACGGGCAACGGGATGATCGATCCGGCGCTGGCCGCGAACGCCGCGCGCGAGGTCAACACGGTCGCGTCCTCGGCCGGCGCGCCATGGGGCCTGTTCGGGCTGGCGCTACTCCTGATCGCCATCGTGTTCGCGCCGGGGATCGTTGGCGGGGTCCGCCGTCTGGTCCGCCTGAGCCGTCCCGGTGGCGAGTGAGACAAGTACGAGCACGATGAAGTTGAGAAGACTCCTCACCGGCCTGGCCGCCCTGGCGGTGCTCGCCGCCGCGCTGGTTGCCGTGTCCGCCGGGCCCGCTTCCGCGGCCCCGTCCGGCGTGATCAGAGAGCCGTCAGCCGACGGCGTCCTCTACACCCGGGCGCCCATCACCTTCCGCGGCACCCTGAGCGGTGCCGTCAAGATGGTGGTCGCCATCTCCGACCGCGTCGGCAACGTCTGGTGGCACACGGACGGCACCTGGGGTGACTACCAAGGCCAGGAGGCGCCCCTCGACGGCGACTCCTGGAGCTTCATTTGGCAGAACCCCGAGCCCGGTGACTACCTGATCCAGGCCAAGGCGGTCGCGGCCGACGGCTCCGTCGACACCACGTATCCGTATCGACGGTTCACCGTCGTGGACCTTCCCGCGGCTGCGGCCGAGTCGGCCGGGCTCGTCGCGGAGCCCGCCGCCGGCACGATCGCGCGGGTGGGTACCAAGGTGACGATGCGCGGGGTGGGCCAGGCGTCCGGCGGGGTGATCTGGGCCGGCATGACGATCTTCGATGCGGCCAGCGGGAACTTCTGGCACGCGGATGGCACGTGGGGGGCGTTCGAGGCGCTTCCCGTGACGATCGACTCGCCGGGCGCCACCAGGGTGACCTGGTCCTATGATTGGACACCCCCGATCGAAGGGGACTTCTGGCTCGGCGTCAGGATCCGGAACGCTCAGGGCGTCACCACTCCCTCGTCGGGGGTGTTGCTGAAGACGGACGCGGCCCCTCCCGCCGTCACGGCCGCCGCAGGGCAGGCCACATACCCGGCCGGGCACCCGATCACCTGGACCGGCACGGCCAGTGACAACCGCGGCGTCGCCTCCGTCCGCATGGCGATCCTGGATAGGGGCAGCAAGCTGTGGTGGCACAATGACGGCACCTGGGGCGACTACCAGGACCGGACGGTCCCGCTCACCGGGCCGCCGAACAGCAAGCCTTGGCAGGCGTCGGCGTCAGGGCAGCTGTCGTTCACGGAGACCGGCTGGACCTTCACCTGGATGCCGCCCACCACGGGAGACTACGGCCTGGCGGTGATGTCACTCGACGTGACGGGTCTCGTCGACACCGCCCATCCCTGGGTACCCTTCTCCGTCGTCCCGCCCGGCCCCGACAACGCGCCGCCTGCGGGGACGGTGACCAGCCCGATCGGAGGCCAGGGCTATACCTCGGCCGACATTCAGATGCGCGGTACGGCGACAGACGATGTCGCGGTCGCCAAGGTCGTCATCGGCGTCCAGAACCTGGACACCGGCAAGTGGTCGCAGGCGAACGGGACCTGGGGCAACAGCGTGGTGTGGTTCCCCGCGACGCTGGTCGGCGAGGACTGGTCGTACACCTGGCACGCGCCCGCCGCCGGCCGATACGTCCTCGCCGCGAAGATCGTGGACACGGCGAACAAGGAGCTCACGCGCTGGCAGAGCTTCGACCACGACCCTGGTAAGAAGGACAGGTTCGTCACCCTGCTCATGTCACGGACTCAGCGGGTCGCGACGGACGGGGCCTGCCGTCCGCTGCGCGCGGCCGTGCCGCTGGAGGAGGCCGCCCGCCTGTTCAAGGACAGAGGATTCACGGCCACCGGGACGGTGGTGATCAACCGCGCGCTGGACCAGGGCCGGCAGTGTCTGGAGATGACCGACTACGCGAACTGGGCCGACATCGCCGCGCTGCGCGACCAGTACGGCTGGACCTTCATCAGCCACGGCGCCGCCTACCGCAACATGACGACCCTGACCCCGCAGGAGCAGCGCGACGAATCGTGCGGCTCCCTGACGGCGCTGGAGAACCACGGTCACAATCGGGCATGGGGGCTGTTCGTCTACCCCAACGACAAGCTGACCACGCAGATCCAGCAGGACGTCGTATCCACCTGTTTCGCCTTCGGCCGCAAGTACGGCACCGGTTCCAACAATCCTCCGGGCACCTCGGGCGGCGTGGCGACGCCGTGGTTCCAGAACACCTGGAGCATCCCGGGGGGCAGGTGCAACGACACCTCGAAGCTGTGCGCCAAGTGGGTGCCGAGCCCGACCGATGGCAACAACTACACCTACATCGCTCCGGATCGGCTGGGTGAGTTCCTCAAGGGCTACCCGAACACATGGCGGTCGCTGCAGGCGTACAGGTTCATGCGCGGCAAGCGAATCGTGAACCAGGGGCAGGGCGAGTCGTGGGACTGCACCGGCTCCGACTGGCGCACCCACTGGACCGGTTCCGCTGAGGCCTACTGCATCGACGACTTCATGGCCGCGCTGAACACGGCCCGCGGCCAGGCCACTGTCACCGATCCCGCGACCGTCGCGGAGGCGTGGGGCCGAAGCCGCCCCGTCGCCCCGTGACCTTCGGAAGGAATACGGGTAAACCTCATGACCACAGCCACTCCTGAAGGCGGGCCCGGCGCGGTCACCCGCGAAGCCACCGGCCAGTCCGGCATGGCATGGTGGACGGCCGGGCTCGCGATGGGCATGGCGAACGCGGTGCGGCACCGGCTGCGCGGGTACCGCACGCCACGCCCCTTCACGACGGACGAGGTCGGCCGCAGCGTCGACTACGTCCTCGGCGTGGTCGACCAATGGCTGAAAGACGGCGATCTGGACGTCGACGGCCGCAGGATCCTGGAGCTCGGGCCCGGCCCCGACCTCGGCACGGGCGCGGTGCTCCTCTCCAGGGGCGCCGCGTCCTATGCCGCGGCGGACCGGTTCCCGCTGGCGACCGGCACCAACCCGGCCTTCTACGAAGAGTTGGGCCGCCGTCTCGGCCATGAGGTGGAGAAAGACCGGATCGGCTACCACGTCACCAGCTTTCCCGCGATGCCCGACGTCTCCGGTCCCTTCGACCTGGTGGTGAGCAACGCGGCACTCGAACACTTCGACGACGTCACGGCGACGTTCGCGCGCCTGGCCGAGTTGGTCGTCCCGGGCGGTGTCATGTGCCACCACATCGACGGCATGGTGCACATGCGGGGCATCAGGCAGCGTGACCCGCTCAACATGCTGCGCTACCCGGGCTGGCTGTACCGGGTGATGAGCTTTCCCGGCATCCCCAACCGGCTGCGGGCGGGGGACTTCCTCGCCGCGGCGACCGCGACCGGGTGGAACGCCAGGCTCGTGCCCGTGCTGGTCGCCCGGCCGGACTACATCGAGTGGGTGCGCCCGGGGCTCAGCCGAGCATACCGCGACGCAGAGGACCTCGAGCTGCTCACCTTCACCCTGGTCGCGACCCGCTGACTGCTGGGGAGGTTCTTCTTGGCCTCCCCAGCCGTCGTTCCAAGGGGTGCTCGATGAGCCGGTAGAGCAGCCACGACAGCAGGACCGCCAGGGCGAGCATGCCCACGCCGGCGGCGAGCAGCGCGAGGGGCGATGGACGATCTCCCGTGAGCACGCGGGCGCCGAACCTGATCACCGGTTGGTGGACCAGGTAGAACGCGAACGAGATCTCCCCCAGCCAGATCATTACGGGGGACTGCAGCCAGGACCGCCGCCCCGCGAGGTCAGACGTGGCGACGGCGGCCACCAGGAGCGCCAGGGGCGCCGCCATCCAGGCGACCCGCTGCCATGCCTCCCAGACGAACGGCTGGGTCAGGTACGCGGCCAGCGTCAACGCCGCCGAGACCGCCAGGCCGGGGCCCCGCCACCGGCCATCCTTGATCATCAGCGCGATGGTCACGCCGAGCGCGAACTCCAGGACCCGGGTGATCGGGAAGACCCACACCCACCATTCGGCGAGCTCGGCCGACATCGGCAGTGAGAAGAACGGGACCACCCAGATTCCCGCCAGCAGTATCGCGGCGACCATCCACAGCCGCTGCCCCGGCACGCGCCGGAGCAGCGGCAGCAACACCGGGAACAGCGCGTAGAACGCCATCTCGCACGAGAGCGACCACGCGGGGACGTTGACCGCGTAGTAGTACGCCTCCACGGGAATCCAGGCTTGGAGCAGGACCAGCCCGGTCAGCGTGGGGCCCGGTGCGGGGACACGCCCGGCGGCGGCGAGTACGGCGAGCACGGCGAGCCACGTGACGACGTGGTTGGGCACCACGCGGGCCGCCCGCCGCCGCCAGAACGCCACCACCCTGTCACCGGGACGCGCGGACCAGGTGAGGACGAATCCCGAGAGGATGAAGAAGAACGGCACACCCACCGATCCCGGCCCGAACAGAACCCGGAGCACGGTTTCGACGCTCGGGTCGATCATTCGCACAGGGGAGTGGTAGAGGTGGAAGCCGAACACCGCGAATGCCGCAAACCACCGCAAGCCAGTTAGGGAGGGGAGGCGCTGCGCCTGGCGCGTCGGCCCGCCCACGGCGGGGGCCGATTCATGCGTCCCTGTAACCCGGTCCACCAATACCGCCCGCCCTGAGAGTTGGCTGATCTTAGCTGCGGTGGGCAACCGTATCGACGCGGGATGAGCATTCGACAAGCGCGCACGGAACGTTCGCGGAACTCCCCGATGATGACTCCCGCTGTCGAATATGCAGTCGCCGTCACTTTCGTTTCGCCGGCCTTACGTGTGGCTGATCTTGCCGGGGTACAGCAATCCCCTGGTCGGGGAGGCGGCGGGCGAGCCGGTCTGGAGGCCGGGTTCGAATTCCGCACGATCGAGCACCGGCAAGGTCCATGACCACATGGCGCGAACATGTTCGCCACACAGGATTACGCGTCCTGGTAGACCTGATTCATTGATCGTTCTCCCTGGTGGCCAAGGCTGCGCAGCAAGGCGAGCGGCAACCCCGTCTCGCTCCCCGTGAAGGTCCTGGATGACGCCCAAGGCGCCAGTGGTCAACCGCCTGCCCGGCTGCGCACATCGGCAACAAGCCCGCACGCACCCCCGACGAGGACGACATGGAACTCGAGCGTCGCAATGCGATGCAACTTTTCGCAGGGCTCGGCACCGGGGCGTTCATCCCCGCCGCAGCAATAGCGGAAAAGCCGCTTACATCCCTACAAGCTCCGACACAGACCTCTCAGACGACGGGCATGTGGACGGTCTTTTCACACTCCTATTGCTCGCGTGCCGGGGGTTCGGCGAATCAAACGGGCCGCATTGACTCTCTGGTCCGTTTGGCCCTGGGGATCGACCACACGGGGTGGCGCGGCCGGGGCGTATGGGGTGCTCAGTTGGTGCTCCAGGGCCGCCGCCAGGGTGGCTTCGCGAGGATCTTCCAGGAGGCGGGCAAACGCACTTTTGGGGGCGCGCCGTACGTCGGTGATGGTGGTGGCCTGCTCATGTGCTACGGGATCAACGATCTCGGCACGACCGGGCCACTCGGCATGACGCAGACGCGGGGAGCGTTCATCCACGCCATGCGGGCGGCCATCTCGCTGTGGCGGGCCGCGAGAGTTTTCGACAACACCGATACCTCGATCGTCTACGGCGCCGGATTCGCCCTTGTCGGCAATACCGCGGAATGGTCGTTCGGCTCCTCGACGCGTAACGCCACGTCGACCGGCAACGCGACGTTCACGATCACATTGCCCGCCGACTACGACGGCAGCCCGGTGGCGATCTGTCTTGACGGCCAGAACGGCGCCGGGGGAACTGTCACACTGACCGGCTCGGCCGGGGTGACGGGTACCGTGAGCACCTCGAATATCATGCCGACGGGCTTGCTTTCGCGGACCAAGGTGGTCCACCGGATCACGAATCTGACGTCGGCGAATGCGGGGCAGACGATCACCGGCACCGTAACGAGCCTCGGCGCCGGCGGAACCGTCGCCTTTGACGCGTGGTGGATCGAAGCCAAGGCCGCGCCCCCAGTGATCGTTTGCGACATTCCGCGGCTCGCCACCGCCGGGTACGGCTTCTACGGCGGCTGGTCGGGGAGCGAGGCCGCCAAAGACGCCGACGTCGTCGCGACGAATGACGCGATCAAGGCGTTGGCCGCCGAATTCGACGGGATGGTGCAGGTCGCCGACCTCGATGCCGCGCTGAACAAAGATCCGACGCTCTTTGTCGACGGCCTGCACCCGAACGAACGGGGTGCCGCGAAATGCGCCGACGCGGTCCTGGCGGCGATCAGCCGGCTCCAGTCGACGTCGGGTCTCGGCGCGACGGCGAGCTTCAACGTTCCATCGCCGCGGATCGGCGGGCTGGCGCGGCCAAGGATCCAGGGTGGCTGGTACACCGCTGAGGCCCGCGCTGAGGGTCCGGCTTATACGCCGACGATCGGGGACCTGTGGTTCATGCCGCTCATGATCACCGGCGCTCGCGATGTGATCGTCCGCCTCGCGATCAGTGTGTCGGCGGCCGGCTCGGTGTCGCCCACGCTCCGATGGGGCCTCTATGACGACGTCGGGTGGACCGGGCAGCCGCAGACCTTGATCCAGGAGGCCACCTCTGGTGGCGTGTTCACCGTCCCCTTGGCGACCGGGCTGCAGCAAAGTCCCGCATCCGGCGCCGGGGCGATCTATCTGCCACTCGATCCCGGGCTCTACTGGCTGGCCATCAAGACCATCACCGCGGGCACGGGTCAGACGTGGCGAAGCCTGTCCGGGCCCGTCCCATGCCTGCCAAATGTGCGTTTGAGTGATGCAAGCCTGTTGGTAGGGGCAGGGTTCCGGTTCAATCAGGGCACCGGGGCACTCCCGGGCACAGCCCCGACGGTATCCGATTATCAGGTCGCCGACGAGGCGCCGATGATGTGCGCCCAGGTATTCGTGACGTGATCTGCGTCGCTCCACACCATGGCCGGTCATTACGCCGGCCGGGTGACCAGCGCCGCCCCTGAGCGTCGGCAGCCGTCAGCCGATTGGACAGGCGTCGTCGAAACTCGCACTGCTCACCTTCACTCTGGTCGCCACCCGGAAGGCGTGACGCCGCGCCTCAGGAGGGAGGCGCGGCCCCCGGGCGGTGCAGCACCACGTAACCCTCGCGATCGAAGACGACCTGGTAGCCGAGCAGCTTCAGCTCGTTCACCCGGTCCCGCTGCCGGTCGGCCGACCCGAACGGGAACGAGGGCCGCGCGGTGTCCGCGACGATCCAGGGCGCCAAAGGCGGCCTGTCCTCCCAGAGCAGCGTGGTCGTACGGGCGGACAGATGGGGCCCGACGTGATTCACGGCTTCCACCACGGCCCCTGACGGCACGACCTCGACCGCCTCGTCGGCCGCCACCACGTCCGGGTGCCTCTCGTAGAACTCCGGCCGGATGAGCTGGTCGAACGGGAAGCGAGGTATCAACGTGATCGCGACCACGAAGACGCCCACGGACCACATCAGCGCGCCGTGGCGCTCGGGGAAGGTGGGATGTCGCCGGTGCAGCCACCAGGCGATCCGTGCCGCTCCCTCGACACCGGCGCACATCAGCACGATCACGGTGAACGTGTTGTAGTGGAAGTTAGTCCACCACCACATTGGGTGGTCCGACAGCATGCGTTCCAGGATGTGCGGCAGTGCCATCAGCGTCAGCGGCGAGAACAGGCAGGCCAGCAGGCAGGGCCACAGCAGGAACATCAGCGTGTCCAGCTTGACCTGCGGGCTGACGAGGGCGCCGAGGACGGTGAGAGGGTCGGTGACCATCTTGGCCGCCACATGCGGTAGATCCGGCCCGAGCCAGCCGTAGGCCCAGAAGCTCCCCGAGTCGCCGCCCATGGCCGGGATCATCACGTTGCGGGCGTACTCGGTGTACCCCAGGCCGCAGACGATGTAGGCGATCCCGTCGAACCGCCGGCCCCGCAGCAGGGCGTAGCCGCCGAAACCGGCGACCATGAGCCCCATGTCCTCCTTGACCAGCAGTAACGCCGCGACGGCGGTCACGACGTGGCCGTGCTTGCCCGCGCTGAACCGTTCGATCATGACGGCGGTGATGAGGGGGACGAAGGCCACCTCATGGAAGTCGAAGTCCACGGTGCGGGACACAGGCCAGGAGACGGCGTAGGCGATGACCACCAGGTACGCGGAGTGGGTGCCGAGTGTGCGCCGGGTGAACAGCCACAGCGGCGGTATCGCCAGCGCGAGCAGGGCCGCCTGCGCCACGATCAGCGTTTCGGGTCCGTCGTGGATCCAGTACAGCGGGGCCAGCAGCGCGAGGATCGGGGAGAAGTGCTCACCGAGCTGGTTGAAGTCCATGCCCTTGTCGATCATGACGCCGCGCAAAGGGCTCATGGGGGTGCTGAACGACGCGAATCCGCGCACGACCTGGTCGAAGAGCGTCAAGTCCATGCTCGTCGCCCGGTACAGGTCGTACCTGACCAGGCCGAGCAGCGCGTACGCCCACGCCGCGGCCAGGACGAGCGCCGCCAGCGCGGTCACGTGCCGGGCACGCGCTGAGGGGCGCCGGCCAGCGCCGGCCAGCGCGCGGCCCCGGAGCAGCAGGTGCCCGGCGGCGGCCCGCCCCGCCATGAGGTACGGCGTGCGCGGCGCGGCCGTCGGCGGCTCCGGCGTCGTCCGACCGGCCGAGGACGGTCCCGGCGTGGCCCGGTCGGGCGTGGTCGGCTCAGCCACGGGCGGTCCCGGCCACGAACAGGACGATCCACACGGCGGCGAGCCCCAGCAGCCACGGGTCGCGGAGCACGACGGACTCCGGCTCGCCCGCCTCACCCCGGTCCACGTGCCAGCCGTACCGCAGGAAGGCCAGGCCGAGGGGGACGACGGTGAGCTGGCGGCCGGGTAACTCGAACGCCCACAGGCAGTAGGTCGTCATGGCGACCGTCCCGGACGCCTGCCAGACGAACCGCAGATAGTCGGCCGAGTAGTGTTCGAGCCCGGGCCGGGTGGCGGTGGCCTTCGGGCCGAGCAGCACCAGCTCAGAGAACCGCTTGCCCGCCACCATGAACAGCGCGGCCGCTCCCACCACGATCAGGAACCACTGCGACAGCGGCAGGCCGGCCATCACCCCGCCGAACACCGCCCGCAGCAGGAACCCGCTCGCGACGGTGGCCAGCTCGACGATCACGACGTGCTTGAGCTTCAGGCAGTACAGGGTGTTGACCAGCAGATATATGCCGACCACCCCGGCCGCCTCCGGGCGCCAGGCGGCGGCGAGGCCGAGGGCGGCGAGCGCCAGGAGCGCGGCGCAGACGAGTGCGAGCCGTTCGGGAACGGTTCCCGCGGCGATCGGCCGCAGCCTCCTGACCGGATGCAGGCGGTCCTTGCGCACGTCGACGACATCGTTGAGGAAGTACACCGCCGACGCCGCCACACAGAAGATCAGGAAGGCGGCGCCGGTGCCGCGCAGCGTCCCGGCGTCGTAGGTTCCCGCGGCGACGGGGGCCGCCGCGACCAGCAGGTTCTTGGACCACTGCCTTGGACGGGCCGTGCGGAGCAGACCGGCCGCGAGGGAGGTTCCCGCGGCGTTCGGTCCGATCTGGGTCACGCCCACGGATGTCGCTCTCCCTGAGGTCGTCGGCTCCCACGTGGGCCGTCCAGCGACGCTATTCAGTCCCCGCGACCAGGGAGGAACGTCAAGATTAACATTGCATTGAGGTGTTATTTCGACCGGTCCACCGGCGTTCCAGGGCAGAGCCCTCCTGGTCAGGCGGGTGAGAGGCCGGGGTCCAGCGGACGCGCCGCCACCGGCCGGGGGACGGTCGCCCGCCACAGCCGGACGCAGGACAGGACGGCCGCCGCCACCAGCAGGCCGTTGCGCACGAGCAGCACCGTCACCCCGAGCGCAGTGCTCTGCTGCACGTCCTCGAACAACTCGGGGAACTCCACCATTGTGACGGCCGTCGCCGCGAGCACGAGCACCGCCACCGGACGCTGCGTGGACGCGCGCACGGTCAGGCAGGCGGCGGCCAGGCCCACCAGCCACACCAGGTACTGCGGGCTGATCACCCGGCTGGTGGCCACGAAGACGAGCACGGCGGCGCACGCGGCGTCGTACGGCGTGGCGTCGCTCCACGTCCGGGCACGGTAGCGCCAGTAGAGGAGCCAGCACAGACCCAGCAGCGTGGCCCCGAGCGAGACCCGGCTCACCATGTCGACGTACGGGCCGAGCAGCTCCATCGAGCCGTAGTTGTAGCTCACCATGCCCGGCCAGCCGAACCAGCGGGCCACATGGAAACCGAGCGCCCACACCGACTCGACCTCCACGCCGCGGTCCTGCTGCGCGGTGACGAAGTCCATGCCGCCGTCGAGCGCCAGCAGAGTCAGCAGCGTCGAGACCGCCGCGCCCGCGACCGTCCCGGCGAGCGCCATGCGCGTGGCGGCGCCGCGCGGGACACCGATCAACGCCAGCGCGGGCCACAGCTTCAAACCGGCCGCGACGCCGAGCGACAGCCCCCCGCGCCAGGAGGACGCGTTCAGCTGCAACAGGCCGGACACCGCCAGCGCCGCCACCAGCAGGTCGAACCGCGCGTAGACGACCGGCCCGAGCAGCGGCACGCCGAGCAGCCACACCCACGCCCCCGCCCGGCTGCGCCCCTCGCCCCCGGCGGGCGCGCGCACCAGCGACGCCATCGTCAGCGCGTCGAACGCCACCGTGATCACCAGGAAACCGCCGAGATAGCTGAACGGCAGCATCGACGGGGCGAGGATGATCAGCGCGGCGGCCGGAGGGTACTGCCAGGTGACGTCCTTGATCGGGAAGCTGCCCGTCAGCATGGTCTCGTGCCAGCCGTGGTACACGCCGACGACGTCCCAGCTCACGCTGCGGAACAGGGGCACGACGTCGAGAACCATGAGCAGGAGCAACACTCTGGTGGCCAGCCAGATGTACGTCATGGCCAGTGCCGCGCCTGTCGTCGTCCGCCGCAGCGGGGCCTCGTCTCGCACGCGCCGGAACCTACTCACCTCGGATGAACATCACGTGCCTGGACGGCGAATCGCGCGCGCCGGGAGGTCCGAAAGCGGCCGCGCGGTCGCGATGCTACCCCTCCGACCAGGCCAGGATGGCGAATGACCGTGACATCGACGCCGGTGGCGTCCCCGGCCTATTCTGCCGGTCGCAGCCGAGGTGGCCGGTGACCCGCGCGACGAGCTCGGGCGTCTCGCGGGCCCCGTCGAGCATCTGGTGAGCATCCTTCAGCCTCATCTAGGGCACCCGCTCGGCCTGGAGTTGCGCCACGGAGAGCAGCAACTGCGCCTTGCCGTCGGGGAAGTAGGAGTCCAATCCTGCTCGTCCGTCCAGGTCGGGGGAGGGCCGCGCGACGAGTCCGGCGATTCCGGAAATCCGGCTACATGTGCCGCAGTAGCATCGGCCGTGTGCGAGTCAGGTGGGCAGTCGTCCTTGTCGCTTCCGTCACCGCGGTCACCGCGCCCATGACAGGCCTGCCCGGCCTGCCGGACGCCGCCGCCTCCGCGTCGTCCGTCCCCACGTCGGCATCCGCGTCCGTCCCGACGTCCGTCCTGGGGGCAACCGTCCCCGCGTCGGGGTCCCTGGCGGGTCCCGTCCCGGGGAACCCGAACGGTCGCGCCGTCGTGCCGCTGGAGGCGCGGGCCGTCGACACCTCACGCCCGAACCGGGTCGTCGGCAACGGCACACCCGCGAGCTGTACGTCACAGGCCGTGGTGAACGCCGTGGCGGCGGGCGGGATCATCACCTTCTCCTGCGGTCCCCGCCCGGTGACGATCACGATGACGGCCACCGCCAAGGTCCGCAACGCCCGGCCCAGGATCGTCCTGGACGGCGGCGGCAAGGTGACGCTCAGCGGCGCCGGCAAGCGCCGCATCCTCTACATGAACACCTGCGACCAAGCGCAGGGATGGACCACCTCGCACTGCGACGACCAGGAGACGCCCCAGCTCACCGTCCAGAACCTGACCTTCGCCGACGGCAACGCGACGGGGCAACGGGCCGACGGCGGAGGCGGCGGCGCGATCTTCGTCCGGGGCGGGCGCGTCAAGGTCGTCAACACGCGGTTCGTTCGCAACCGCTGCGACCCCACCGGCCCGGACGTCGGCGGCGCGGCCATCCGCGTGCTCGACCAGTCCCGCGACCGGCCCGTCTACGTCGTGAACAGCACATTCGGCGGGGCCGCGGGCCAGGGCGGCGCGTGTGCGAACGGCGGCGCGGTGAGCGGCATCGGCGTGTCCTGGGAGATCCTCAACAGCGTCATGACGTACAACACGGCGACCGGACGCGGGGCCAACCCGGCGCGTGGCGGCACCCCGGGCGGCGGCAGCGGCGGCGCGATCTACACCGACGGCAACCGCTTCAGCGTGCGCGTCGCCGGATCGGTCATCCAGAACAATTCCGCCAAGGAGGGCGGCGGGGCGGTCTTCTTCGTCAGCAACGACCGCACCGGCACCCTCCTCATCGAGGACTCGGCGCTGCGCCGCAACCGCAGCGCCGGATTCGAGACCAAGGGCTACCCGGGCATCTTCTTCCTCGGCGCGGGCAGACCGAAGATCGTCCGATCCACACTGAGGTAGACGCGCCGGGACGTGCACGCGACGCGGTCATTTCGGGGTCGTCCCGGGGACCGAAGATCACGCGCACCTCGGACTCGCCCTACCACGCGGCCGCAGGTAACGAGCCGGGTGGATGCTCGACCTTCGCCTCAAGGGCCTCCGCCTGTTCGGCAAGCGGGGTCGTGAGCGGTTGTCGTTTCGGCGAGGGCTCTGACTACACCGAGGCCAGGGCGTCGATCTCCACCAGCATCGACTCGTGGGGCAGCCCGACGAACACCGTCGTGCGGCACGGCAGGACGCCGCTCGGGCAGTTCTCCTCGACGAACGCGCCGTACACCTCGTTCATCAGCGGGAAGTCCTCACGCTTGGTGAGGTACACCCGGAACATCAGTACGTCCTCGACGCTCGCGCCGCCCGCCTCCAGGATGGCCTTGACGTTCTCCAGCGTCCTGCGCGTCTGCGCCTTCACGTCGCCGGGGTGCACCCACTCGCCGGTCGCCGGGTCCTGCGGGCCCTGGCCGGAGACCTGCAGCAACGGGCCCTTGCGGACGCCCTGGGAGAACACCCACGCGGGCGCCGGCGCGCCGTCGGTGCGGATCACGGTCTTGTCACTCATGACAGTCTCCCCAAGATCGGCTTTTCACGCGTCGTGCATGCCGGGTAGAAAATATCGCAGATCACCGAGCGGGCCACGAACCCCGCCCGTCCCCCGAGGGAGGCCGCAGTGCTCATCGACGACGCCGCCGTCGCCACGCTGCGGGACGAGCCGTTCGACTGGCACTTCAAGGCCCTGCCGCCGGGGTTCTCCGGCGCGCCGGTCACCGTGGGCGAGTACCTCGCCGGGAGTCCCCGGCTCACCGGCTTCGGCACGCCGCTGCTCACCCTCGAACGCCGGGCCATCGAGCACAACCTCGCCACGATGGCGTCCTGGACGGCCGCGGCCGGCGTGTCGCTCGCCCCGCACGGCAAGAGCACGATGGCCCCCGCGTTGTGGAAACGCCAGCTCGACGCGGGGGCGTGGGGGCTCACGCTCGCCAACCTGCCGCAGCTCCGCGTCGCCCGCGCCTTCGGCGTGAGCCGCCTCATGCTCGCGGGCGCGCTCACCGACCCCGCCGGGCTCGCCTGGATCGGCGCCCAGCTCGACGCCGACCCCGGGTTCTCGTTCGTGTGCTGGGCCGACTCGCCGCGCACGGTCGAGATCATGGACGCCGCCCTGCGCGGCGCCGCGCGGCCCGTGGACGTCTGCGTCGAGCTCGGCGCGCCCGGCGGCCGTACCGGTGCCAGGGACGAGGCCGAGGCGCGGGCCGTCGCCGAGGCGATCCGCGCCTCCGACCGGCTGCGGCTGGCCGGGATCGCCGGGTACGAGGGCGCGCTCGGCCACGACGCGTCCCCGTCCAGCCTCGGCGCGGTGGACGCCTTCCTCAAGCGCATGGCGTCTCTGCACGCGGACCTGCCGTACGAGGTGGACGAACCGGTCGTCACCGCGGGCGGCAGCGCGTACTTCGACCAAGTCGTGGACGTCCTCGGCGGGCTGGACGGGCGGCTGGTGCTGCGCTCGGGGGCCTACATCGTCCACGACGACGGCTTCTACCGCGCCATCTCCCCGTTCTCGCGCGGCGCCGGTTTGCCGGGCGGTGCCGGGCCGTCGAACGGGGCCGGGTCCTTGGGCGGTGGCGGTTTGTCGAGCGGTGCCGGGTCCTCGCGCGGCGCCGGGCCGGGTCCGCTGCGGCCCGCGATGCACGGCTGGGCCCGCGTGGTCTCGCGTCCCGAACCCGGGCTGGCCCTGCTGGACGCGGGCAAGCGTGACCTGCCGTTCGACGAGGGCCTCCCCGAGCCGCAGACCGTACGCGGCCGGCCCGCCGAGGCGCTGCGCGGGGCGCGGGTCACGGCGCTCAACGACCAGCTCACCTTCCTGTCGGTGGAGGCCGGGTCCGCGCTGGACTGCGGCGACGTCGTCCGCCTCGGGCTCTCCCACCCGTGCACGGCCTTCGACAAGTGGACGCTGATCCCGGTGGTCGACGACGTCGAGGCCGATGATCCGGAGGTCGTGGACCTCGTGAGAACCTTCTTCTAGACCTATGGGTGGAACGGATGAGCGCCGGGTCGGGCACGGCTCAGAGGAAGGATGAGCGGCATGATTCGGGAGCACGGATGAGCGCTATGGCGGGCCGACGGCCCGGAACGACAGGGCTGGTCGTCCGCGGGACCACGGTCGTGGACGGCACCGGCGACCCCGCGTACGTCGCGGACGTCACGGTCACCGGCGGCCGTATCACCGACATCGGCGCGCCCGGTTCCGCCGTCGCCGACGGGCGGCGGGTCCTGGACGCCACCGGCCTCGCCCTCGCGCCCGGGTTCGTCGACATGCACGCCCACTCCGACCTGGCCCTGCTGACCGAGCCCGACCACCTCGCCAAGGTTGGACAGGGGGTCACCTGCGAGGTGCTGGGGCAGGACGGCCTGTCGTACGCGCCCGTGGACGACACCACGCTCGCGCAGCTCAGGCAGCAGATCGCCGGGTGGAACGGCGACCCCGAGGGGTTCGACTGGGACTGGCGGACGGTCGGCGAGTACCTTGCCCGGCTCGACCGGGGCATCGCCGTCAACGCCTGCTACCTGGTGCCCCAGGGCACCGTACGGGCGCTCGCCATGGGCTGGGACGCGCGCCCGGCCACCGACGCGGAGCTTCAGCGGCAGAAGGAACTGGTCGCCGCCGCGATGGCCGAGGGCGCGGTCGGCATGTCCAGCGGGCTCACGTACACCCCCGGCATGTACGCGAGCACGGAGGAGTTGGTCGAGTTGTGCCGGGTCGTCGCCTCGGCCGGCGGTTACTACTCGCCGCACCACCGCTCGTACGGCGCGGGCGCGCTGGAGGCGTACGCCGAGATGGTCGAGGTGTCGCGCGCGTCCGGCTGCCCGCTGCACCTGGCCCACGCCACCATGAACTTCGCCGTCAACGCCGGCCGGGCCCAAGACCTGCTGGACCTGCTCGACACCGCCATCGCCGGTGGCTGCGACCTCACCCTCGACACCTACCCCTACCTGCCCGGCTCGACCACCCTCGCCGCGCTCCTGCCGAGCTGGGCGTCCGAAGGCGGCCCCGGCCCCACGCTCGCCCGCCTGCGCGACCCTGCCACCGCCGAACGCATACGGCACGACATGGAGGCGGTCGGCTCGGACGGCTGCCACGGCGTCCCGGTGGACTGGACGACCATCCAGATCTCCGGCACCCGCTCCCCGTCCCTCACCGACCGCGTGGGCAAGACGATCGCCGACCTGGCCCGCGAAGCCGGAGTGAACGATCTACCCGGCCAATCCGGGAACGTGGGGGAGACGATCTCCGGTCGGGGTTCCGGAGGTGCGGGTCGGACGAGCGCTGGTTCGGCCGACGAATCAGGCCACACGGCATTCGAGGTGTTCCGCACACAGCTCCTGGACGACGAGCTCGGCACCACGATCTTGCTGCACGTGGGCAACGAGGAGAACGTCCGGGCCATCATGCGGCACCCCGCGCACACGGGCGGCAGCGACGGCCTGCTCACCGGCGCCCGCCCACACCCCCGCGCCTGGGGCACCTTCCCCCGCTACCTCGGCCACTATGTCCGCGACGAGGGCGTCCTCACCCTGGAGGAGTGCGTCGCCCACCTCTCCGGCCGCCCCGCCAAGCGCCTGAACCTGGTCGACCGAGGCTTCATCCGTGTAGGCCACCACGCCGACCTCGTCCTCTTCGACCCGAAGACGATCACCGACACCGCGACCTACGAAACCCCCCGCCGCCGGCCGTCCGGCATCCCGTATGTCTACGTGAACGGCGTAGCAGTGATCAACAACGGCACCCCCACCGGCGCCCTACCGGGCAAAACCCTGCGCCACACCCCCAACGGCACCCACGCCCTCTGATAGACCCATCAAAACCCCATCGGGGCGACCCGTATGGCGCGCTCCTTGGAAAGAGAGAACAATGGAACTGAGCCCGGACGAGGCGCCATTGAAGGAGCCTTTCTGGAACATTGATTTAGTATCGGAGGGAGAGGTTGTGATGAGGGTTCTCCGGCAAAGATTTCCGGAGACGATTGCGATACTGGAGGAGGCGCTCGAGGAGGCCGACCCTTTTGATATCGTGTACCCGGATAATCCTCACGAGTACAGTGATGTTGTTGCCGAGATGATCGTGCTGATGGCACCCGTCAACGGAGCGCTCCACCTGCTGTCCACGGACGAGATCGAGGCACTCGTCCGGGAAGGCCTAGCCAGAAGGTTCGGCGAGCACCCCGACGAGACCCGTGTAAAGCGGGCGGTACGGCTGATAGCAAACCGGTACTCCCGTGAGGCGGAAACTGATCCGCCAACCCAGAAGCTCCGGTAACTCCACGAAGTTCCCTCGACGTCGTGTCCATGGACTATCAGACGGGGGCATTCTGGCGGAAGGCCATGTCGGCTTGTTGCCCGAGCGATTGAAGATTACTGAGGGGCCTGGCTTTTTCTCTCTGTCCAGGGCTCGTACGTGGTGTCGCCCGGGAGTACCCAGACGTCCGCGTCAGGCCGCGCGATCGTTCGTAGCAGCGTCGCCTTGCCGGTCGTCTTCGAGATGCGGTAGATCGCCACGCCGGTAGCGGTCTTCGATCGGACGATCACGCGTCCGGCCTGGTCGAAGTCGAGGTCGTCGATGTACTGCCCGCGGGGCAGGCGCAGGGTCACCGCTCCGCTCGCGTGGCCGGTGCGCAGGTTGAGCAGGCGCAGCTTGCGGCTCTTGGGCCCCGTGCCGGTAAGGGTCGCCGCCGTGACGTGGTCATTCGCCAGCGCTACGACGGGCAGTCGCGTCTTCGAGCGCGTCCGGGCACGCAGCGCTCGATCGAACACCGTCGTCAGCCGTTCCCCTGCCAGCAGCAGTCCCTTGCCGTCCGGGCTGAATCCCAGGAAGCTCCACGCGTCCGTCCCTCCGGGATGCGGCAATGTCCTGCCTGTCCGTAGGTCCGCGAAGACCCCTACCCCTGGCGCCGAGGTCGCCGTGACCACATAGCTGCCGTCGTCCGATACGAACGGCCACTCCTCGTCGATGGAGTACGCCGTGAGCCGCCGTGACACCACCCTTTCCTTGCCGTTCAGAGTCCGCTCGACGAACAGCCGATCCGACTTCCGGAAATAGAGGAAATGCCGCCCGTCCCCGCTGACCAGGAACGGCGCCCGCTCACCGGTATTGACCGCGTCGGCAGGCGCCTTGGCCAGCGCCTCCGGTACCTCCACCACATCGCCGTTGGTCAGCACCAGTTCCCAGACGTGTGTTCCCTGCGCGTACGCGATCCGGACCGGCGTGTCGGCCGCCGCAGGTTGTCCGGTCAGTGTCACGGCGGTCGCGAGAAGTACCGCGAGAGTCGTACGAAGTCCCATGCGTCATTGGATGCCGGAAACGCTCGCAATGTTGCGGTCCCTCTGAGGTACAAGATTGCACCAGCGCGCTCTAACTCTGACCAACCGACGATCATGATGGCTGACGATGTGGTCCCGTGCGGGGGCTCCGCACGGGACCACATCGTCTCGGCCGCCGCCAGGACGGAGATCGGATCAGCTACCTTCGAGGGGGATCCAGCCAGACCATGCGCCGCCCGGCGTCGACTGCCACGAGTGGATGATCGCGCCGGTCTTGTTTATGCCCGCATGGGCGAAGACCTCCAACCGGCCGTCGAGATTGCGGATGACGCTCGGCTGGTTGTACGGGTTGGTCTGCCCGCCCACCCCACCGAAGCCGGACCAGCCGCTGTTGGGGGCCACCTGCCAGGCATGGAGGACGTGGGAGCCGCCGTTGGTGAAGAGCTCCAACCGGCCATCCTGGTTCCTCTCGACCACGGGGAACGACCCGCCGCTGCCCATGCTGGCCCAGCCGCTCCAGCCGCCCGAGAACCCCTGCCACTTGTGGTAGGTACGCCCGTCGGTGCCGGTCGCGAACAGCTCCAGCCGTCCGTCCTGGTTGACGCCCACGGCGGGACCGGTGTTCGCCCCGTGCTGCAAGGACCCGCCCTCGTTGAGCCAGCCGCTCCAGCCGCCGCCGGGCGAGAGCTGCCAGAGGTGCCAGAGGTGACCGTCGCCGCCGGTGATGAACACTTCCAATCGCCCGTCCGCGTTCTTGCCCACGGCCGGCAGGGCCTCTCCCTCGAACTGCCCGCCCAGGCTCGCCCAGCCGCTCCAGGCGCCGCCGGCCGTGAGCTGCCAGGCGTGCCACAACTCGTTGTTGGAGCCGAGGGCGAAGACCTCCAGCCGGCCGTCCTTGTTGGTGCCGACCACGACCCGCGCCCAGGAGAAGCTGAGCCCGCTCGGGGCGCCCATGCTGTACCAGGGGCTCCAGCCGCCGATCCTGCCACTGGCCTGGTAGGAGTGGTACATGTTCCCGTCGGTGCCGACCGCGAAGACCTCCAGCCATCCCCCCTTGTTCAGTGCCACCGCCGGGCGATGCTGCTCGAAACCCCTGGGCGCGTCGCGGATGATGTCCCAAAAACCCCAGCCGTTGGAACCCTGCGCGATGTGCCACATCGTCCCGTAGCTGACGACGAACGCCTCCAGCCGTCCGTCGGCGTTCATGCCGAGAGCGGCGCCTGTCTGGACGTTGGGACCGACATAGGCGTTCGCCGGGCCGGACACGGTCGCCGCGCTCCCGAGGGCAAGGCACAGCCCCAGGAGAACCGCCGCCGTCCTACGCACTAGCACACGCATCACTCAACCTCCCCGTCACGCGGGCCGGGGCATCTCCCCGCCTCGCCGACGCCGAGCATCAGACACGCCCGTATATGCGAGGTATAGGCCCTGGTAGCGTCGGTTTTCGCCCCTGCGGACCGGTGCGGCGCGGGCAGGAGCCCGCATGAGGGAATGATTGACAATGAGGCGGCGGTCCGTGATTCTTTGTGCAGAAGTCCGACCGGGGGCGGAGTTTGGGTGGAATTTCACGTTCTCGGGCCGCTCAGCATCTCCCGCGATGGTCGCCTGGTACCTGTCGGCGGAGCACCCAAACTCCGGCGCACTCTCGCTGCGCTGTTGGCCCAGGCCGGTCGGCCGGTGTCGATCGAGTGGCTGATCGCCGCGGTCTGGGATGATCCGCCGCCCGCGTCCGCGCGGCGCAACATCCACCTCTACGTCCACCGGCTGCGGCGCACGCTCGGCGCCGACGTCCTGGCCGGACGGCCGGGCGGGTACGTGATCAACGCCGACGCGCTCGACGCGACCCGCTTTCGCGACCTCGTCGCGCAGGGGTGCGCGGCCCTGGCCTCTGGAGATCTCGAACCGGCCCGTGACCGTCTGCGCGCGGCGCTCGACCTGTGGCGCGGGCCGGCGTTCGCGGAGTTCGGCGACTGCACGGTCATCGCCGAGGAGGCACGGCGGCTGGAGGAGGCGCGGCTGACCGCTCACGAGCGGCTGGCAGAGGCCGAACTCGGCCTGGGCCGGTACGCCGAGGCGGCCGCCGAGCTGGCCGATCTCACCCGGGAACATCCCTACCGGGAGAGCCTGCGCGGCCATCTCATGCTCGCGCTGTACCGGTCCGGCCGTCAGGTCGAGGCGCTGGCGGTCTTCCGCCGGACCCGCGACCTGTTGAACGCGCAGCTCGGCATCGAGCCCGGTCCCGTGCTCCAGCGTCTGCACGAGGCGATGCTCCGCGGTGACGAGGACCTCCTCCCGGAGCTGGGCCGGACGCCCGCCGGGCCGGGTGAGACGGAGGGATGGGCCGAGGACGACTGCCCGTACCGCGGCCTGATGGCGTTCCAGCCGGAGGATCGGGCATGGTTCTTCGGCCGCTCCCAGCTGGTCACGCGGCTCCGCGAGCTGGTGGACCGGCTTCCGGTGGTCGCCGTGTTCGGGGCGTCGGGAAGCGGGAAGTCCTCCCTCCTGCGCGCCGGCCTGCTGGGGACGATCTCGGACGCGGACGGCACGGCCGGGTCGTGGCGGAGCCTGATCACCACGCCGGGCGAGCACCCGCTGGACACGTTGGCCGAGCTGGTGGCCAAGGCGTCCGGCGGCGATCCCGGGGCGCTCCGTGACGTCTTGACGGATCCCGGTGCCCTGCACGCCGCCCTGGACCGCGCCCTGGACGCCGAGACCGACGCCCGCCTGCTGCTGGTCGTGGACCAGTTCGAGGAGATCTTCACGCTCTGCGCCGACGACGCGGAGCGCCGCCGGTTCGTCGAGGCCCTGCTGGGACTGGCGCTCGGTGCCGGCCGCCGCGTCGTTCTGGTGCTCGGCATACGGGCCGATTTCCTCGCTCACCTGACCCAGCATCCGGACCTGGTCGAGGCTCTGGGTGGTGAGGCGCAGTTGCTCGTCGGACCGGTGTCGCCGCCGGATCTGCGGGAGGTCGTCGTCCGGCCCGCCGCCCGGGCGGGGCTCACCGTGGATCCCGACCTGCTGGCCACGGTGCTGGCCGACGCGGACGAGGAGCCGGGCAGCCTGCCGCTGGTCTCGCACGCGCTGCTGGAGACCTGGCGGAACCGCGCCGGCTCGAGGCTGACGCTGGCGGCCTATCGAGCGGCCGGCGGCGTGCGCGGGGCGATCGCGCAGAGCGCGGAACGGGTCTTCCGCGAGCTCTCCCTCGCCGAGCAGCAGGCCGCCCGCAGGATCTTCGTGAGGCTCACCGCGCTCGGAGACGGCACGGAGGACACCAGGCGTCCCATCTCGCGGGCCGAGCTCGTGGGCGTGGCCGATCCGGACGTCGTCTCCGGCGTGCTGGACCGGCTCGCGGCGGCGCGGCTGGTCGTCCTCGCGGAGGAGACGGTCGACGTGGCGCACGAGGCGCTGATCCGTGCCTGGCCCCGGCTGCACCGGTGGCTCACCGACGACCGCGATGACCTGTTCGTCCACCGTCGGCTCACCGCCGCGGCGCAGACGTGGCAGGAGCTGGACCGGGACTCCGGCGCCCTGTATCGAAGCGTCCAGTTGCTCGCCGCGCGTACGTGGGCGGAGGATCACCTGCACGAACTGAACGACATCGAGGCCGCCTTCCTGCGGGCCAGCCGCGCGCTGGCGGAGAGCGAGCACACCGCGACGAGACGCCGCACCCGGCTCCTGCAACGCCTCCTGGCCGGGATGGCCTCGCTCTTCCTGATCGCCCTGCTCGGTGGCGGCGTGGCTGTACGGCAGAGTCAGGAGGCCGGTCACCAGCAGTTGGTCGCCTTGTCCCGGCAGTTGTCCCTGAAGGCCCGATCGCTCCTCGACACCGATCCCGATCTGGCCGGGCTGCTGGCGATCGACGCGTTCCGACTCGATCGGGAGGCCGAGACGCGGGGCGCCCTCCTCAGCGTGTCGGCGGCGGCGCGCCGCCGGATCGAGCTCAACGCCGGAGGGCCGTCGATCTTCGGGGTGGCGTTCAGCCCGGACGGCTCGCGGCTGGCCGCGGCCGGCGACGACGGGACGGTCGGCCTCTGGGACCCGCGCGGCCGCACCCGGGTCGCGACGTTCCCCGAGCCCGCGTCACTCGCGGAGGCAGAGGTGGTCCACGCCAGGGCGGTGGCGTTCAGCCGCGACGGCAGGCTACTCGCCTCCGTGGTCAGACAGGCCGAGCTGGGGGCGAGCAAGGGCGCGATCGTGGTGTGGGATCTGCGCTCCCACCGGCCGGTGTTCCAGCGGTCACGGGGCGATCTCACCGACGCGATGGCACTGAGCCCCGACGGGACGAAGATCGCCGTCGGCGCAGGAAAGGGCGCGATCGAGGTGTGGGATCTGCGCGACGGGACCAGGCGCACCCTGCGGGGACACCGGGAGGAGGTCGTGGCTCTCGCGTTCAGCCCCGACCAGGCATTTCTGGTTTCGGCCACGGGCGGAACGCAGAGACCCGTCGTGTGGGACGTCGTCTCCGGGGCCGCGGTGGCCGAGATTCCCGCCGACGATCACGTCCACCGGCTGGGCTTCGACCACGTCGACGGGGTGCTCGCCACGGGGTCGTCCTATTACGGGGTGCGGTTCTGGCGACTCGCCCGCGATGGTGGGGTGACCTCCGTGTTCGGGCTGCCCAGGCGGTCGCCGTACACCTGGGACATGTCCGCCCCCGTCGCCGGCCGCATCGCCGTCGCTGACGAGGACGGCCTGATCACTGTCTGGGACATCGCGCGGCGGCAGCCCGTCGAGACCTACCAGGACAGAAGTCGCACCGAAACGCTGTCCCTCGCCCTCAGCGCGGACGGCTCGATGCTCGCCTCGGCCGGACTGGGCCGGACCATCGTGATCCGCGAGCGCGCTCTCCCCCCGTTCAGCGGGCACAGCCAGGCCGTGAACGACATCGAGATCAGCCCAGACGGCCGTCTCGTCGCGTCGGCGAGCAGCGACACCACCGTCCGGCTGTGGGACGTGCGCGGAAACCCGATCGCCACGCTCGGCGACCATCCCGACCACGTCCGGGCCGTCGCCTTCAGCCCGGACGGCCACCGGCTCGCCACCGTCACCCGCAGCCACACGGTCACGATCTGGGACGTCGGCAGCCGCCGGAGGCTTGCAACGATCAGATACAGGGGGCTCGGCGCCTCCACCGACGCCGCCTTCGACCCCGGCGGCCGCTTCCTCGTCGCGACCGCCCTCGGCCGCTTCCGCTGGGACATCCGCGATCCGGGGAACCCGGTCGAGGCGCCGTTCTCGGCCCCCGGGCAGCTCGCCTCGGCGCTGGCGTTCAGCCCGCGAGACCCCCTGCTCGCCACCACCGGCCCCACCGGAGACCTGCTCGTCTGGGACCTGGCCCGGGACCGGGCGGTCCGCGCCCTCAGGACCGGGCAGGGCTCGGTGCTCGACGTCGCCTTCAGCCCGGACGGCGAGCTGATCGCCACGGCGGGGGCCGACCGGACCGTCAGGCTGTGGAACACGCGGACCGGCGAGCCGTACGCCACGTTGCCCGGCCACACCGCCCCGATCCAGGCACTCGCCTTCAGCCGGGACGGCCGCACGCTCGCGTCCGCGGGCGACGATCGCACGATCACCGTCTGGGACCTCCCGTCGCGAAGGCCTGCCGCCACACTCACAGGCCACACGGCCCCGATCAAGGGCCTCGCTTTCACCGCTGACGGAGACCTGATCTCCGGTGGCGACGACGGCAGGATCATCCGCTGGCCCCTCCGGGCCGACCCGCTCGTCGGAAAGCTCTGCCAGGAGATCGGCCGTGACCTCACCCGCCAGGAGTGGGCCACCTACATCCCCTCCGTGGCCTACCGGCCCACCTGCTGAGCGCCGACATCTTCCGCGCGCGGGCCCGGTGCGCGTGGTGCCGGGCCCGCCGTGGTCCGGGTTACGTTCGGAGTCAGTAGTAGAGCGGGTCGAACCGGATGGGGAAGTCGTTGCGGGCGGTGGCGAAGTCCTGGAAGTACATGATGTTCTGGCTCACGCCGTGGCCGCTGATGATGCCCTTGGCGACCACGCCGGAGCCCGAGAGCGTGAAGACCGGGCCGCCGCTGTCGCCGGGCTGGGTGGCGCGCAGACCGTCGACCTGGTGGGCCTCGATGAGGTCGTCATAGCACTCGAAGTTGTTGTAGATGTCGAAGTCGCAGTACCAGGCGGTGAAGTCGTGCTGCTTCAGGCCGCATCGCACCCCGGTGTACGAGCCCGACGAGCAGAACAGCTCGTTCGGGTACACCCAGTCCCACGCGACGACCGGCTTGTGGTAGTAGCTGTCGGCGGGCCCGTCCCAGATCGACCCCTGGGCGTTGGAGGCGATCAGCATCGTGTCGTGGCCGGTGTTCTCGTACTTGACCTGGCCCACCCAGTCGTTGTTCTGGACGCCGTCGACGAACCAGTCACCGGGCTTGCCGCAGTGGCCGGCGGTCAGAATGTACTTGTAGCCGTCGTAGCCCTGGACGCCGAAGCCCCCGGTGCAGCCGATGAAGTTACGGCTGTAGTTGCGGATGCGCCCGCCTCCGAGCCACTGCTCGTGGTCGTTCAACCGGCCCGTCTTCGTGATGAGGTCCGCCTTCTCCAGCGTGTGGGCCACCGGCAGCTTCGGCAGGATGTTCGCGGCGGCGGTGAAGGCGCTCGTGGCCCGGGCGACGCCCAGACCGGTCTGGTCCACGCCCACGCGCAGGCCGCTGCCGTCGTACGGGATGCGGACCGACCGCACGCCCGCCGACCGGTTGGCGTAGGCCGCCTTGCGCACCTGCTCGGACGCCGCGTCCAGCTCCTTGTAGGAGTACTTGGCCGGTACCACCTTGACGGGGACGATCTTGCGAGCCTCGGCGACCGCCGCCTCGATCGGGGCCGGCAGCGCGCCCTTCCAGTACAGCTCCACCTCGCCCTCACCGAAGGCGACGCTCATGTACCCGGCGGGCTTGGTGTCCTCCACCACCTGACGGATGATGTGGGCGGCCTTGCGCAGCGGCTCCTGCGCGGCGCTGA
The DNA here is from genome assembly GCF_040683095.1 of Sphaerisporangium sp. NPDC051017. Lineage (NCBI taxonomy): Bacteria > Bacillati > Actinomycetota > Actinomycetes > Streptosporangiales > Streptosporangiaceae > Sphaerisporangium > Sphaerisporangium sp. NPDC051017. The sequence goes on along the minus strand of NZ_JBFBCI010000044.1, from coordinate 38,461 downwards.
CGCCCTTGTCGAGCTGCTCGGAGGTGGGCGGCGCAGGTTCGGCCGCCACCGGCGCACTCATCAGAGCCGGCAGGCCCAGGACCGTGCAGAGCGCCGCAACTATCAAATGGGATCTTTTCGGGCGGGACATCATGCCTCCGGGGCGAAACGATCAGTGTCGGCCCAGCGGGAGTCCATCGAAGGAGTGGCGCGGACGTGTCCGCCGCACGACGAAGGCCGCGACAGTGGTCGCGTGTCCTGAGCATTGATCACACCTTTCTCGATTTCGACTCACCACCGGGGACGAAGCCGGGATCGGCTCGGGACGAGCATCGGACAGGCGGGTATACGTGAGGTATAAGCCCTGGTAAAACGCTCAAAAGCGCGGAGCCCAGGTCCATGAGGTCCCAGTCAGACGGCAACCTCTTGACGCATTTCGTGGCGATTTCTCACACTGAGCCAGCGGCTGGGCACGCGCGCGGTGAACAGCCCCGTACCGTCGATCTTTGGCCCACATTTCCAACCCGGCCCGGGCGTCTGCCGGTTGGCCGGTGCGGTCCTGTCAGCCCTGGCCCGCCTCTTCTTCTTGCTCGATCGGGGCGGCGGGTGTGAGGGACGCCAGGGCGGTTTCGCGGGTCATGCCCGTCGCGACCAGGAGGTCCACGATGATCGAGCGGACCTGGGCCGCGACGACGCTGGAGGAGAAGCCCGTGTCGTCGACGAGGGCGGTGTGGTCGCCGTGGGCCAGTGCGAGGGCGACTTGACGTGCCTGGGTGGGTTCGACGCCGGAGGCGAGTTCGTCGCGGAGCAGCCGTGCGACCTCGGCGAGGCCGTGCAGGACGCCGGTGAAGTCCGGGTGCATCGGCTCGCCGTCGCGCAGGGCCGCGAGCGTGCGGCGCAGGAGGACCCGGGTGTTGCGCAGCGCGCGGTCGATGTGAACGCTCGCCGCCTGGTAGCGGGCCAGCCTGCTGCGGGTGTTCCAGCGCAGGGGGCTGAGGACGGCGATCTCGCGTCCCGTCTGGAGCGCGTCGCGCAGTCGTTCGACGGCGGCCTGTGAGCCGCGCGCCTTCTCCAGCGAGTCGACGGCCAGCGGGACGTCACGTGCGGCGATCGCCTCGGCGGCCCCTTCCAGCGCCTCGGCCAGTTCGTCCAGCACCACGCGCCCGTGCCGGTGGACCAGCGCGACCGGGTCGGACGGCAGCAGTGCCACGACGGCGATCGCGATGAACCCGCCGACGAAGGCGTCGATCATGCGGTCGGTGCCACCGCTGCCGCTGGGAGGCAGCAGGGTCGCGACCAGCACGGCGGACGACCCCGCCTGCAGGGCGATCACCGGTCCCTCGTCCAGCAGCACGGCGACCGCCATCGCGAGCACGACGACCAGCGCGATCTGCCAGGGTCCCGAGCCGATGCGGGCGATGAGCAGGTCGCCCACGCCGACGCCGAGCCCGACCCCGGCGACCATCTCCAGCATGCGGCGGACCCGCCGTCCGAGGGCCACGCCGATGCAGATGACGACGGCGACCGGCGCGAAGAAGGGGCTCGGGTGTCCGAGCACTTCCTTGGCGACGACCCAGGCGATGGCGGCGGCCGCCGCGCACTGGAGGATGGACGGCACTCTGGACGCCAGCCTGCGAAGTCGGCGTCCCACGTTTCCCCTCCGATGGCCGGATCCACCCCACCGCACCCGGGCCCCGGACCGGCGCGGGCGGGCTCACCGCCGCCGTGCCCGGACTCGGGGCTGGTTGGTACCCGCGCATCCTACTTCGGACAAATCACCATTTGTCTCCCCTGCTCAGCAGGTGAACGGGGATGTGCGTGGCGGGGGACGAGGCCGGTACTCCCGGAGACACCCGTGGGGTGCGCGGCATCGCGCCGGATTCAGGGGTGACCATGAAGGTGGTCGGCAACCTCGCACTCCGCGGCGGCATCGACCAACTCGCCGCCGTCATCAAGAGCCATCTCAAACGCATGCAGTACCGGCCCGGTCTCCTCGACGGCCTGCTCGCCGAAACCGTCCTGCACCTCGAACCATCGTAAAGCCAGTCGTTTAACCTCGGTACGTCTCGTCACCTACAACCAGGCCAGTGGTCAGTCCGACCTCGGCTACAGCCTGATGGACCTGGAGGTCGCGCAGCGGTCCGAGCGGCTGTACTTCGAAAACGGCCGAACTGCACTCGTCAGAAGGTGGCGCATATAGGCGACACATCCTTTAAACGCTAGTCGAGCGCAGTACGACCTGCAGTTACTCCGATTGATCGTCCGGCTGGATTTGTAGACGGCTCGCGTAAGCATCGATGTCGCTCTCACCCGCAAGACGTTGTGTGCTTGGTGTGGGGGCATCACCGACGAACACATGAATCACCCGAAAACTGAAACCATCTTGAGGGTACTGCTCCCACGTGAACCTAACACGCTGCCCCGGTACGAGGGATCTATAACCTTCCATTCCGACAATCGACGAAAAGTGAGCGAAAACGTCGCCGGGTACATCGGCGGATCTGATGAACCCCCAGCCCTCGTCGTCGTTCCACTCCACCACCGTTCCAGTAGCTACGTCACCCGGCTTAACACCCATTGTTGCGATCCCCTCGGTAGCATCGTAGATTGCCTGATAGCGGGGGACATAACTTGCCCCTCCGCTTTCAGGCAACCTCGTGCGAATAGATTCCGAATTCGTCGGCAAAGCAGATCCAGGCGCTGTGGGTGGCTGCCTGTCTTTCATATAGGGCCAGGTCTCCTTCACCCAGGTGGTGACGGCATCCTCGTCGCGTTCGGCGGCGCGGTGGATGGGGACCTGTGGTGACCAGCCGAGCCGGTGCGGCAGATAAGACACTCCGGGCAGGGTGTAGTCGACCCGGAAGAGTTCGGCGATGACGGTTGCTATCCGGGCGAGGGTCCATCGCTGGTCATCCCAGCCGTGCGCGACCGGTCCGTGGCGGAGTTCGGCCTCCAGCAGCAGGATCTGCTCGGTGTTCAACCGGCATGGTGATCCGCCGTGGCCCTTGGAGGCCAGGGCTTGTCTGCCGCCGCTGGACCAGATTCGGCGCCAGGCGCAGGCCGACCGGCGGGTGACTCGCAGGTTTCGGGCGACCTCGGGCGGGGCGATGCCGCGCTCGAACATGTCGGCTGCTTGAAAGCGGATCTGCTCGCGTTTGGCGCATGCCTGGGTCGACAGGCCTCCGCCCTGGGGGTAACGCACCTTGCAGTTGTACTGCGGGAACTCGTTACTGTATCTAGAGGAACACGTTAGGTAGCACTAGCCCTTTAAGATCAGTAGTCACTGCCTACGGTACTGAGTTCCGGCCATGCGTTTCGGTACTCCCTGAGAGACGCGCGGTGCTACTGATGTAGTCCGTGTCATGGGGTAAAGAAGTCGAATTCGCCCGCTTTGACGCCGGCGATGAACGCTTCCCATTCACCGCGGGTGTAGAGGATGACCTCGCGGTCGGGGTGGTGGCTGTGGCGTACGGCGACGCGTCCAGTGTCGTCAGCCAGCGGGCCTGCTTCGACACATTCGGCGGCACCATTGGGGCTGAAGGTGCTGATGTGCCAGGCGACCCGGGTCAGTTCTTCGGGGGTACCCATCGTGCGCCTCATTTCGATCACGTTGTATGTTGCGCTATGCCCAATATTAAGCTCAGTGAGTCCTTTGGACTGAGTGCTGCCCGCTGCAACTGATCGTAGGCTCGGGCGAAGCTCTCAACGCCGTCGGCTTCGACATAAATGCATCCTGCGTGGGTCTCCGCATATGCCACGTCCGGGTAAGGGGCGGACATGCCGAAGATCATAAATGCGCCGTGCGGGCTCGCGTGGGCTCCGGCGTCGAAGGGCAGCACCTGGATCGTGACGTTCGAGTGATTGCCGAGTTGGATGAGATGCTCCAACTGGGCGCGCATCACGCGGGCACCGCCGACCGTGCGGCGAAGAACGGCCTCGTCCAACACGGCGGTGAGTTGGATTGGCTGGTCTCTGGCGAGTACCTGCTGCCGGGTCATCCGGAACTCCACCCAACGTGAGATGTACTTTTCCAGGGCGTCCGGGTCGACGGCGGTGATCACGGCTTCTGCGTACTCGGGCGTCTGGAGCAGGCCGGGGATGACCAGCGCGTCGAATGACTGGACTATCTCGGCGCGAGATTCCAGCCACGCGTGATCGATGACTCTGCCCGACGTTTCACGGGCGTAGTCATCCCACCAGCCCTTGTGCCAGATGTCACGGCTGAGGCGTTCCAGGCCGTCACGGAGCTCAGGATCGTCGACGCCGTACAAGTTGAGTAGCGCCAGCACGTCGGGCGCCCGGGCCGGGGTGAGCCCCTGCTCCCATCGGCTGATGGCGGCCGGGTCCCGCTGCACGTAATCCCCTGCGTCTCGCAGCGTCAGCTTGGCCGCTTCGCGTAGCTCGCGTAGTTGTTTGCCGAGCCACTGGGCGCGGAGGGTAGGCCCTTTCTTCGGTGCCATGGTCTCTCCTGAGGATCAAAGCGGGCATACAGTTCATTGGCGGATATTTCAATTCGAATTTTTATCAATATTGCGCCGCTGAAACGGATGCCACTCTACTCTCGAGGGGTCGATTACGCACCGCAGTGGTGTGAACTCGTAGAGGTGTGCAAAGGCCGGGACGGGTTGGCGTGCGAGGTCGTCCCGTCCCGGCCGGAGTGCCGGAAGAGAGGTGATCGGATGGATCAGCAACCCCATTCCAGCCTGCCGACTGTCTATCACGATGGCGGCGGCCAGGGGGCGGGCATCATGCCTTCGCCGCGGCTGGAGGAGCGGGCGCGCTTGTTCGCTCTGCTGCGGTACCCGGACGAGGAGTACGGCGACGACGGTGGGGTGGAGCTGTACGGGGTTCAGGTGCCCGATGGCTCCGTGGCGACGATCACTGTGAGCGGGCGGCTTCACGGGTCGTGGTCGAGCTGCGACCGGGTGGCCGGTCTGCTCGGCCTACACCTGGTGTGGTTGGACGTCGAGCGCAGCGCGTGATCTAGGTGGTCACGGCCGGGTCCGCGCCCCGGTCGTGGTCCTGGTGGCACGCGGGCGCTCGCGGTCGGGAAATGAAGCGGTGCGATGGGGACGAGTGAGGCGGGAAGATTGAATGCTCAACTAAATTGGTAGACTGGGCTCATGGGTGAGACGCGGTGGCTGGATGAGGACGAGCAGAGGATGTGGCGTAGCTTCCTCTGGGCGTCGCGGCTGCTGCACGAGTCGCTCGATCGGCAGTTGCAGCGGGACGCCCGCATGCCGCACACGTACTACGTCATCCTGGCCATGCTGTCGGAGGCTCCCGGGCGGGAGCTGACGATGAGCGATCTCGCCCGGCTGGTCCAGTCGTCGCCGAGTCGGTTGTCGCACGCGGTGGCCAAGCTGGAGGCGCAGGGCTGGGTGAGCCGGTGCAAGCGTCCGGGCGACGCGCGCACCAACCTCGCCAAGCTGACGGACGAGGGGTACGCGGTGCTGGTCGAGGCCGCGCCGGGACACGTCGAAGAGGTCCGGCGGGTGCTGTTCGACCACCTGAGCCCCGAGCAGGTACGGCAACTCCAGGGAATCTTCGACAGCGTGCTGACAGGCCTGACCTCCGGAGACGGGGATTGAGAGCGGTGCTGCCGGACCGAGGGTGAACGGGCCCGGGAGCGGCGGTCGAAGTGGGCTCCCTCGGTACATGTCCTGACATGGGCGGCGGGCTCGAACGTTCGCCGAGTCGCTCGCCGTACGGCGGCGCCGGGTTCGCCGCACACCGTCCCTCCGACCCGGCGCCGATGGGTAGGCCGGGGTGGCGTGTGGAGGTGGGGAGGCCGCGGGGCGGGGGCATCGTGCGGCCGGAACATGCGTCAGGGGAGGACGCGGCCGAGGATTCTGGCGTACATGCGGCCGGGGCTGGGGATCGAGGGCGGGGTGAGGAAGCCGGGGAGCATGGGGAGGTCGACGGCGAAGGGGGTGAGCTGGTCGTACAGGGTGCCGGCGTCGGCGGGACGGGCGTCGGGGTCCTTTTCCAGCAGGCCGGCGATCAGGCTGTTCAGAGTGTCCGGGGCGCCGGGGACGCCGGGCGGGCGTTCGTTGACCTGTTTCTCGAACACGGCGTACTCGGTCGGGCCGACGAAGAGCTGCCGCCCGGTCAGCATCTCGTGCAGGACGCAGCCGAGCGCGTAAAGGTCGCTGCGCGGCCCCGCGGCGCCGCGCTGGATCTGCTCGGGGGACATGTACGCCGGGGTGCCGAGGATCTGCCCGATGCGGGTGAACTGCGCGACGTCCGCCTCGCGGACCATCGCGAGGCCGAAGTCGAGCACCTTGACGCTGCCGTCGGGGCAGAGCATGAGGTTGGTCGGCTTGAGGTCGCGGTGGCAGATCGACAGGGAGTGGGCGGCGGACAGCACGGCGCACGCCTGGGCGGCGATGGCGGCGGCCCAGGGGACGGGCAGTGGGCCGTGCTCGCTGACCAGGTCGGCGACGGTCACACCCTCGATGAACTGCAGGACCTGGAACAGGCGCTGGTCGAAGGTGCCGAAGTCGTACAGGACGGGCGCCCCGGCGTGCTCCAGCCGGGCCAGGATGCGTGCCTCGCGCATGAAGCGCTGTTCCAGCTCGGCGTCGTGCCCGCCGGGGAAGCGGAGGAACTTCACCGCCACCCGGCGGTCGAGGTGCTTGTCGTGGCCGGCGTAGACCGCGCCCATGCCGCCTTGGCCGAGAGGCAGGTCGTCAAGGACATAGCGGTCGCCGATGACCATTCTCGCCCCTCCTGATGATCTATCGGGGGAAAAATACACCCTCAGCCGCTGGGCCGCAGATGGCCGCCGACCAGTCCGTCAAAGCCTAACCGGATCAGCGCCTCGCCCAGCGCGGCCGTCTCGCGCAGCCGGTCCTCCAGCTCCAGCAGTTCGCGGAACGCCTTGCCGTAGATCCGCTGCTCAGCCAGGGAGAGCCGGGGGATCCGCACCCGGCGCGCGTCCACGCGGCTGGCCCCCGGATGCGAGCGGGCCGTCCCCCACGCGCCCGCGTACCGCAGGAAACCGGCCAGGAAGTCGGGGTCCATACGCTCGGGGTCCACCCGGTAGAGGTAGAGCTGCGGCCCGAGCACCGCGCCGCCCTCGGTGACCGTGCGGGCGGCGCCCTCGCCGGTCGCGCCCGCCGCCACCACGTCCCCCGGTTCGAGCGTGACGTGCGCCGGGTCGGGGGAGGTGCGTCCGGACGGGGGTCCGCCGGCGGCGAGGTCGGCGACGGTGAGCACCGGCACCTCGCCCGGGCCGGCGGCCATCTTCGGCTGCCCCTGGTGGATCGTGACCAGCCCCGCCCGCACGAGCTCGCCGATGGTGGTGCTCGGCAGGTCGCGCGGCTCGGCGAGCACGCCCAGGGACGGCGGGGCGTCCGGCAGGGCGGCGGCGGCCTCGCGGAAGCGCCCGACGATCGCGACGAATCCGGCGGCCTGGTCCTCGTCGGCGTGCGGCGGCAGGTGGCGGGTGGGGCTGAGGTCCACCTCGTCGTCCAGCAGGTCGATGATGCGGACCGCGCGGTACGGGCCGGTCGGCTGCGCCTCAGGATCGGCGGTGAAGGCCAGCCACGCGGCCTCCACCGGGGACGACGGACGTTCCGCCTCCGCGCGGGACGCGACGTCGGCCGGCGTGGGGCCGCCAGGTCCGGGAGGTGCGCCGGATGGAGGGCCGCCGGGCCCGGGACGTGCGCCCGGCGAGGGGTCCGGCGTCGCCGGGCCGAGGACCGTGTCCAGGAGCGAGGGCTCCTGCGGCGGCGTCACGGAGGCGTCCATCAGCAGGACGGACGACGGCGGGCGCTCGCCGGGGCCGGGGCGGCGCAGGAGCCACAGGTCGGGGCCGCCCGCCTGCAGTGTGATCACGGCGCGCAGCGCGCCCGCGCGCAGCAGGTTGCCCCGGATGCGCTTGCCGGGACGGCGGCTCGCGGCGGCCGGGGGCATGAGGATGGCGACCAGCCCGCCGGGGCGCACGTGGGCCAGGCAGTGCTGCACCCAGGCCAGCTCGGGTTCCCCGCGCGGCGGCAGCCCGTACTCCCAGCGGGGGTCGCCGGTCAGCTCCTCGTAGCCCCACGCCCGCTCGTTGAACGGCGGGTCGCAGACCACGACGTCGGCGCGCAGGCTGGGGAACCCGTCCTGCCGCAGGGAGTCTCCGGCGACGACCTCGGCGTGCGCGCCGCGCAGCAGCAGGCGTACGGCGGTGAGCAGCGCGGTCGTGTCGCCGCCGTCCTGCCCGAGCACCCGCGCGTCGGCGAAGGGGATCAGCAGCGCGCCGATGCCGCACGCCGGGTCCAGGACGGTGGCCGCCGTCCCAGTGCCGGAGGACCGCTCACCCTCGGCCGTACGCGCGTGTCCGGTGGCGTCGTCGCCGGTCGGGGGAAGGTCCAGGTCGCGCAGGGTCAGGCGGGTGATCACGTCGGCGATCTCGGGGCGGGTCACCGGAAGCCGGCGGGAGTGCGCCTCGACGTACCGCTCGAAGAGCAGCTCGAACGCGTCCGCCGGGCCCTGCTCGGCGGCGAGGTCGGCGAGCAGGCGGTACAGGCGGGCGTCGATGAGGTCCCAGGCGACCGGCACGGGGAGGTCGGCGACGGCGGTGGCGGCGGCCTCGGGCAGCGGCTCGACGAGCTCGGGGGCGCGTGCGAGGCCCTTCCAGCCGCCGGGGTCGCGGCGCAGGTAGAGGAGGAACGCGCCCGCGCAGCCGACGCGCTCGCCGAGGCGCAGGTCGTCGCCGGAGGCGCGCAGCCGCTGCCAGACGCGGTCTCCCAGCGACATCTCGTACGATTTGCCGTTACGACGGAGCCAGTCCTCGACCTCGGGAAGGGAGAAAAGCGGGCTCGCCGCCGTGCCGCCCACGGGCTGCGGGAAGTCGTCGTAGCGGCGCCGCCAGTTGCTCACGGCCGCGCGGCCGACGTCGGCGAGCCGGGCGATGTCGCCTGCGTTCAACATGGCGTCGTGTCCCATTTGTCGTGCATCTCCCTGCTCGCCTGTGGTTTGCCCGGGCTCCCCAGGGTCAGAGTAGTCCACCATGCCGCTGCGATCCACAAACTAGATGCTTGTGAAGTGTTTCAACCAATGATTTACTGAGCTCATGTCGAACAACGCGACGCTCACGCTGCGTTACGCGGCTCGCACCGACGTCGGCCTTCGCCGTCCGCGCAACGAGGACGCGGTGTACGCCGGCCCCAGGCTGCTCGCCGTCGCCGACGGCATGGGCGGGCACAGCCACGGCGAGGTGGCGAGCGCGACCGTCATCGCGGCCCTATCCGTCCTCGACAGCGACCCGCCGGGCGCCGACGTCCTCGGCACGCTGGAGGCCACGATCACCGAAGCCGGCCTGCGGCTGAAGGATATGGCGGCCCGGGACCCCAAGCTGACCGGTATGGGCACCACCCTCACGGCGATGCTGTGGGACGGCAGGCGCTTCGCGCTCGCCCACATCGGCGACTCGCGGGGGTACATGCTGCGCGACGGCTACCTCTACCAGATCACCCGCGACCACACCCTCGTCCAGTCCCTGGTGGACGACGGGCAGATGACCGCCGAGCAGGCGGCGGCACACCCGCGCCGGTCGCTGCTGATGCGGGCACTCGGCGGCACCGGTTCCGTCGAGCCCGACCTGTCGATGCGCGAGGCGTACGCGGGGGACCGCTACCTGATCTGCTCGGACGGTCTGAGCAGCGTGGTGTCCGCGCAGGTCCTGCACGAGACGCTGAGCTCGATCGACGACCTCGGCGAGGTGGCGCAGCGGCTGGTCGACCTCGCCAAGGAGGGCGGCGGGCCGGATAACATCACTTGCGTCGTCGCCGAGGTCCAGCCCGCCTCCTGAGCCCGGCCGCGGAGGTACCGTGAACGATGAGCACTCATGGTGACCACATCGGCTCGCATGGTGATCAGGGGCGGCCGAACCCGATCGGCGGATCGGACCAGCGGCGCATAGGCGACAGCGCAGGCGACGCCGGGACAGGCGGCTGGCTCGGGCGGCGGTTCGACCACGACAGGAGCCTCGGCCTGCGGCTCACGCTCGCGACGGCCGCGGTGTTCCTGGTCCTGGTGCCGTTCACGCTGCTGGCCGTGCTGGTCCAGACGTCGTTCGGGCCGCTGAACGACCTGGACGAGGGCGTCGCCCGCGACCTGCACACCTACGCCGTCGCGCACCCCGGCTGGGTGACGTTCCTCCAGGCCTGGACGGACGTCTTCTCCCCGGGCGTGTGGCGTGTCCTGGTCGGGCTGGCCGTGATCTGGCTCCTCTTCCGGCGGGCGCCGAGGCTCGCGCTGTGGGCGGCCACGACGATCACGGTGGGTGGGCTGCTCGGCGTCGTGCTCAAGGCCGTCACGGTCCGTGCCCGGCCCCACCTGCCCGACCCCGTCTCGCTCGAGCCGGGCTCGTCGTTCCCGTCCGGGCACGCGCTCAACGCGACGCTGGGCGTGGGAGTCCTGGTGCTGTTGCTGCTGCCCCTGCTGAAAGGCCGATGGCGGACGGTCGCGTGGGTCGTCGCCGCCGTGATCGCCCTGGGCGTCGCCTATACACGGGTGGCGCTCGGCGTGCACTGGGTCAGCGACGTGGTGGCGGGCGTCGTCCTGGGCGTGGCGGTGATCGCGGCCACGACGGCCGCCTTCGAGACGTGGCGTCTGCGGGGTCCATGCTCTTCGACGCGCCGCAACGTGGCCGCCCGGTAGCGGAGGGCGTGGCCGTGCGGTAACCGAGGGGGCACGTACGGTGGCCGCTCCGGCGTCGGGCACGATGGCGCTATGGGGGCTGAACGCCCGGAAGGCGCCGCGCCCAAGGGCAGGCTGCGCGTCTACCTCGGGGCGGCGCCGGGTGTCGGGAAGACCTTCGCGATGCTCGCGGAGGCGCGCCGCCGTGCCTCCCGGGGTACCGACGTCGTGGTCGGCCTGGTCGAGACCCACGGCCGGGCCCGCACCGCCGAGCTGCTCGAAGGGCTGGAGGTCGTCCCCCGCAGGACGCTGGTCCACCGGGGGACGACCTTCACCGAGTTCGACGCCGAAGCGCTGATCCGGCGGCACCCCCGCGTGGCGTGCGTCGACGAGCTGGCCCACACCAACGTCCCCGGCTCGCGCAACGTCAAGCGCTGGCAGGACGTCGAGGAGGTGCTGGAGGCGGGCATCGACGTGATCTCCACGGTGAACATCCAGCACCTGGAGTCCCTGCACGACGTCGTCCAGGAGATCACCGGCGCGCCGCAGCGTGAGACGATCCCGGACGAGGTGGTCCGGCGCGCCGACCAGGTCGAACTGGTCGACATGGCCCCGGAGGCGCTGCGCCGCCGCCTGGCCCACGGCAACGTCTACGGCCCGGAGCAGATCGACGCGGCCCTGGCGAACTACTTCCGCGTCGGGAACCTGACCGCGCTGCGCGAGCTGGCGCTGCTGTGGGTCGCGGGCAAGGTGGAGGACCAGCTCGACCGCTACCGTGCCGAGCACGGCATCGCCGGCCCCTGGGAGACCCACGAACGCGTGGTCGTCGCCCTCACCGGCGGCCCCGAGGGCGACACGCTGATCCGCAGGGCCGCCAGGATCGCCGGACGCAGCCGCGCCGCCGACCTGCTCGCCGTCCACGTCACCCGCTCCGACGGGCTCTCGCGCGTCGACCCCGCGCGCCTCACCCGGCAGCGCGACCTGATCGAGAGCATGGGAGGCACCTACCACCAGGTCGTCGGGGACGACGTCGCCCACGCGCTGATCGACTTCGCTCGCGGGGTGAACGCCACCCAGCTCGTGCTCGGCGCGTCCCGTCGCGGCAGGCCGGCCCAGATGCTCGCCCCGGGCGTCGGGGTCACCACGATCGCCCTGTCCGGCCCCATCGACGTCCACATCATCACGCACAAGGAGGCCGGGAAGGGCCTGTCCCAGGCCGGGCGGGCCGTCCTCCCGTTCCGCAGGCGCGCCGCCGGGTGGGCGCTGGCGCTGCTCGGGCTGCCCGCGCTCACCGCGGCCCTGTACGCGGCGCGGGGCACCCTCGCGCTGCCCGCCGACATCCTGATGTTCCTGCTCATGGTCGTCGTGGTGGCCCTGACCGGGGGGATGCTCCCGGCCGTCACGGCGGCCCTGGTCGGGTTCGGCCTGCTCAACTACCTCTTCACCCCGCCCTTCTACGCGCTCGGCGTGGCCCGGCTGCAGAACGCGCTGGCGCTCGCGGTGTACGTGCTCGTGGCGGTGATGGTCAGCGCCGTCGTCGACCTCGCCGCCCGCCGCACCCGCGAGGCGGCGCGGGCGGGGGCCGACGCCCAGATGCTGTTCACCCTCGCCGGGCACGTCCTGCGCGGCGACGCCGCCCTGCCCACGCTGCTGGAACGCCTGCGCGAGACCTTCGGCCTCGACGCCGTCACGCTGCTGGAACGCGTACCCGGGCTGCGGCCCGTCGCCGGCGACCGGTCCGACCCGCGCGCCTGGCGCGTCGTCGCCACCGCCGGGGAGCCCGCGGCGACCGCGTGCCCGGACCAGGCCGGCAGCGACGTCGAGGTGGGGGAGGACCTGGTCCTCGCGCTGAGCGGACGCCTTCTCGACGCCGCCGACCGGCGGGTGGTCGAGGCGTTCGCCGCCCAGGCGGCCGTCGCGCTGCGCCAGGAGCGGCTGGCGGAGGAGGCCGAGCGCGCCCGTCCTCTGGAGGAGGCCGACAAGATGCGCACGGCCCTGCTCGCCGCCGTCAGCCACGACCTGCGCACCCCGCTCGCCTCGGCCAAAGCCGCCGTGGACAGCCTGCGCGGGGACATCCGCTGGACCCGCGACGACTACGACGCGCTCGTCGACACCGCCCGGGAGTCCCTCGACCGCCTCGACCGGCTGATCGCCAACCTGCTGGACATGAGCCGGCTCCAGGCGGGCGCCCTCGGCCTCGCCACGCGTCCGATCGGCCTCGAAGAGGTCATGCCGCGCGTGATCGCCGACCTCGGGCCCGAGCGCGAGCGCGTCCTGGAGGAGATCTCCGACGAGCTGCCCGAGGTCGTGGCCGACCCGGCGCTGCTGGAACGCGTCCTCGTCAACCTGGTGTCCAACGCCCTGAAGTACAGTCCCGAAGGTGAGAAGGTGCTGGTCACGGCCAGCTCCTATGGGCGGTACGCCGAGATCCGGGTCGTGGACCGCGGGCCCGGCATCCCCGCCGTCCAGCACGACCTGGTGTTCCTGCCGTTCCAGCGTCTCGGCGACCGCGGCGACCACACCGGGGTCGGCCTCGGCCTGGCTCTCGCCCGGGGGCTGACGGAAGCGATGGGAGGCACCCTCCTCCCCGAGGAGACGCCGGGAGGCGGCTTGACTATGATCCTCACTCTGCCGATTTCCTCCAGGGCGGGCGGCGTATGACCAAGATCCTCGTCGTCGACGACGAACCGCAGCTCCTGCGCGCGCTGCGCATCAACCTTCTCGCGCGCCACTACGACGTCGAGGTCGCCAGGGACGGCGGCACCGCGCTGCGCCAGGCCGCCGGATGGCACCCCGACCTGGTCGTCCTCGACCTCGGGCTTCCCGACATCGACGGCGTGGACGTCATCCACGGGCTGCGGGGCTGGACCAGCGTCCCGATCATCGTCTTGTCCGGCCGGGCCGGAAGCGCAGACAAGGTCGACGCGCTGGACGCCGGGGCCGACGACTACGTCACCAAACCGTTCGGCATCGACGAACTGCTGGCCCGCATTCGCGCGGTCACCCGGCGCTCGGTCACCCAGGACGAGGAACTGGCCGAGATCACCGTCGGCGACCACGTCGTGGACCTCGTGGCCAAGACCGTCTCCGGCGGCGTCCGGCTCACGCCCACCGAGTGGCACCTGCTGACCATCCTCCTGCGCAACCCCGGCAAGCTGATCAGCCAGCGCCGCCTGCTGACCGAGGTCTGGGGCGCCAACTACGTGAAGGAGACGCACTACCTGCGCCAGTACATGGTGCAGCTCCGCCGCAAGCTGGAAACCGACCCCGCCCACCCCCGCCACCTCCTCACCGAACCAGGCATGGGCTACCGCTTCCAGCCATGAACAGCCACCCGGTCACGCAGGTCCGGAGAGCAGGGCCGACAGTCGGTCGCGTGGGTCAGGGGCGAGGACCGGCAGGTCCGGCCGCAGATATGCCGCAAACGGCTATCTAAGACGTATCTCGAAAACCCCTGTCACCTGGGAAAACAGGTTCGCCATACTGAGCCCATGCGTGCCCCCAGACGCCGACGCCCCTCCGTAGAAGCCTCACACCGCCACCTGAAGGCGTGTGTCTGGAAGAGCTGGCCCTCAGGGTGTCCTACGTCGGCAGCGGGGAACACAAGTCGTATCCATCGTTCGCCGGGCGGCCCAAGCTCCGAGCGGACGCCGGCAAATGCGATCCGAAGTTCGGTGACCCCGCCGAGATCACGGAGTGGTTGCGGTCGACCATCGCGTGTGGCAACGTCGGCGCGCCCTGGGAGGGGGAGTTCCCTCGTTACGCCTGGCATCGCCTGGATAATGTGATTTACGAGGCGAGGTTGGTCAACCAGGAGCTCGGTCAGTACAAGGGGTACCCGCTCGATCGAGATGAGTGGCCGGAGGGGCTCAACGAGATCAGTGGAGGCGGTGACCGATGACGACGGTTCCAGAGTTGAGGTTCCGCTGGGACTGGGAGGTAGCGCCGGGGGTACGCGCTCCGGAGCATCGAGCCACGTGGGCTCGCATACAGATCAGCGTGGGGTCCGAAGACGTCACTCTGGTCGAAGACCTGAGCTCGGGCAGCTCACGCCGATCCATTTATTGTCCTCTCTATCCGATCGCCGAATGGCTGGCATACAACTGGTGGTTCCTGCGGGCGGACGCTCGTCCCGCGCGCGCCCTGGCGATCGACGCTCGGGGGCGTTTCGAGACGCCGGAGTTTCAACGGCACTCACTCCGGGCCAGTGGGGACGGATTTCTCTGGCCGGACCTTCTCATCATCCCCGACGGGCGGCAGACGCATCTGATCTGGCACGAGGATCGGCGGGTTTCGTCCCAGCGGTCGATCAGATTCCTGGGCAGAGGGGAAGCGTACCTTGATCGGGAAGCTGTCGAGCGGGAGTTCGCCCGTTTGATCTCCGCTGTGCTGACCCGGCTCGCTGAAATGGGCATTACGGGCACACCTCTGGAGAAAGAGTGGGCGGAGATCCAGCGGGCGGAACCCGAAGAGGCGGAATTCTGCATTGCCGCAGCCCGACTGGGCCTGGACCCCTATGCCGAGGCGGAGCCATACGAGCAACTGATACTCCAAGCCTCCGAAGACCTTCAGGGGCAGCTCTTCGGGGACTTTCTGGACGCGGTCGAACCGGCGTCGATGGGCAAGGCGTTGGAGTGGCTGCACAGGGCGCGAGCAGAGATAGCGTCTTCTCGCCAGGCGATGGACGCGCTCGAGTTGCGTAACGAACTGCGTATGCCTCCAACGTCGCCCGGAGACCGGTCATGGCAGAGAGGCTGGAACCAGGCCAGAGCGGTACGGCAGGTGCTGGGGCTTCCGGACGGTGATGCGTTCGTCCTGGACCCCTACATCGTCGGCCTCGACCGGCGGGCGGCGGATCGCGGGCTGCAGGCGGTCGCCGGCGCGGCGGAGGACTCGGGTCCCTTGGCGATCATCCAGCCCGACCGTCCGGCCACTTCGCGGCGGTTCACGCTTGCCCGTGCGCTGTGGCATTACTTGTGGGAGCCGGAACCGATCTTCATCGTGACCACCGCGTACACGGAACGCCAGAAAGTCGAGCGGGCGTTCGCCGCGGAGCTTCTCGCTCCGGCCGGTGGCATCAGTGAGCTTCTCGGCAACGCTCCCGAAGCGGCGTTGCCGGATGATCTCGAAGCGATCGCCGACCGCTTCGACGTGTCCCCGATGGTGGTCAAACATCAGTTGGAGAACCAACTGCTCGCGGTCTGAGGCCGGCGGGGGCTCGGAGGTCGGCGCGGGGGCGACGCGCGCGGCGTCAGTGGGTCAGTAGGACGAGGATCAGGCCGATCAGGGCCGGGATGGTTTGGACGAAGAGGATTCTTCTGCTCGCGGTGGCGGCGCCGTAGAGGCCGGCGACGGCGACGCAGCTCAGGAAGAAGATCTTCGCCTGGAAGCCCGCCGGGTCGGCGGCGAGCAGGCCCCAGACGAGGCCTGCGGCGAGGAAGCCGTTGTACAGGCCCTGGTTCGCGGCCAGGGTCCGCGTCCTGCGCGCGAGGTCGGGGTCGGTGCCGAAGGCCTTCATCGCCCGGGGCGTCGTCCAGAGGAACATCTCCAGCACCAGGATGTAGACGTGCAGCAGCGCGATCGCGGCCACGACAACGTCGGCGACCACTGTCATACGAGCTCCTCGGAATCGGGGGGACGGCCTTCATCGAGCGGCCTGCCCAGCCTAGAGACCCCCGGTCCGGTCCGCGATGGCCTGAGCCGTCTGAGCGGTGGTGTACGTGAGCTTGGTTTATGGGGTCCTTCTGGGAGGAAGAGTGTCGGGGACGGCCGCCCGGTCGTTGGAGACGGCGGCTGACCTGGTCATTCGTACGGCTCCGCTGGACGCCCCCCGGACTCCCGCGTGGAGGGATGATGAGGCGCGCCCGCCGGAGAGCCGCATGGCGCTGACGCGTGTGCTGGCGACCCCGCTGTCGCTGCTGCGGGCCGTCCTGCCCACTCCGCTGCGGGGCGCCGTCCGCTCCCCGCGCAGGCTCGTGCCCTGCCCCGGAGGAGTGCGCGTCGACCTGCGGGCGATCGGCGGCGCGGGCACCGTGGACGCGGTCCACGCGCTGGAGGACCGGCTCCGCGCGGTGCCCGGCGTCGCACGGGCCGAGGTCAACGGCCGTCTCGGTTGCGTCTTCGTCGGGTTCGCGCAGGCGGACCCCGGCGCGCGCCGGCCCGACGAGGCCACGCTGCTGGCGATCGTCGAGGAGTTCGACGTCAACGGCGACGTCAACGTGGACATCAACGTGGACGTCAATAGGGACTTCAATGGGGGCACGGCCTGCGATGGCCCGGCCGGCCCGGCCGGCCCGGCGGACGAGTACAGGCGCACGGCGATCCGCCTGACGGCGAGCGCGGTCGCGGCCGGGCTGGCGATCGCCGGCCAGATCGTCCGCGTACGGCCGCTGAACCCGACGGTGCCCGCCATCGCGAACCTGCTGAACTTCAGCCCGGCCGCGCGCGAGGCGCTCGACGCCCGTCTCGGCCGCGGTCCCGCCGACACGCTGTTCACGACGGTCCTCATGGTCACGCAGACGCTCGCCACGCGTCCGCTCGGGCTGGTCGCGCAGACGATGGGGTCGGTCTGCCGGTACGTGGAGGCCAGGGCCGAGCTCGGATCCTGGAGGCTGCTGGAGGAACGGCTGGCCGCCGTTCCGGGGAGCTACCGCCACATCCGGTCGATCGCCGGGCCGCGTCCGGACCATCTGCCGCACGGCCCCGCCGAGCGGTACGCGGAGATCGCCGGCCCGGCGTCGGCCGCCGCCTACGGGGCGACCCGGCTGGTCACCGCGCACGGCCCGCGCGCGCTGTCGGTCCTCGTCGCCGGCACCCCGAAGATCGCCGACGTGGCCCGCGAGGCGTTCGCCGGGGCGGTCGGCCGTGCGCTGGCGGCGCGCGAGGCGGTCGTCCTGAACCCCCACGCGCTGCGCGCGATGGACCGGGTCGACACGGTGATCCTGCACCCGGACGTGCTGACCACCGGGGCCTGGACCATCGACCGGGTCGAGCCGCTCACGGACGGCATGACGACCGGCGAGCTCTACGCCCGCCTGTACTCGCTGATCGACTTCTCCGATCCGTGGCGCGGGGCCCGTTCCGGCCGAGACGGCGTGTCCCCGGAAGGGACCGGGAACTCGGCCGGTGACAGGGCCGGGGAGAGCGGGGACGGCTGGTCGGTCACGCCGCTCGACGACCTGAACGTCCTGCCCTCGGCCTGGGCCGCCGCGTGGGGGGAACGCGGCCTGCGCGCCTTCGAGGTGCGCCGCGACGGGAGGCCGATCGCGGTCGCCGGGCTTGCGCGCGAGGTGGACCCGCTGGCCGAGGCGATCGTCGCCGCCGCGAAGGCCGCCGGGACGGTGGTGCTGGCGGGCGGCGAGGATCTGGCCCGGCGGTTCTCGATCAAGAACGTGCTCCCGGCCGGCGCCGACGCGGCCTCCCATGTGTACGGCCTGCAGGCGCGCGGCCACGGCGTGGTCGTGGTGTCGCGGGGGGCGGGCACGGCGCTGGCGCGGGCGGACATCGGCGTCGGCGTGCCGGACGCGGCCGGGCTCGTCCCCTGGGACGCCGACGTCGTCGCCGACGCGGCCGGTGTCCACCTGTTCCTGAGCTGCCTGCCCCGGGCGATGGGCACGAGTACGAACGGGGTGCGGCTCGGCGCGGCCGCCGCGGTCGTCGGCGGCCTGCTCGCGATCGCCGGGCCGGAGGCGACCGCGCTTCGCCGGGCGTACTTCCTGGACGCCGCCGCCTCGCTGGCCGCCGTCCTGCTGGGCGAGTGGTCGGGACGCGCCGCCGGCCGCATGCCCACCCCGCTGCGCGCCGACACGACCCCGTGGCACGCCATGTCGGTCAAGGAGGTCCTGGCGCGCCTCGGCTCGTCGTCCAACGGCATCACCGGCGAGGAGGCCGAGAGGCGCCGCCGCGAGGGCGTGACCGAGGAGGCCGAACGTGCGGCGTCGCTCGCGCGCACGCTGGGCGAGGAGCTGGCGAACCCGCTGACCCCCGCGCTCGCGGCCGCGGCCGTCCTGTCGGCCCTGGTGGGCTCGGTACTGGACGCCATCATGATCAGCGTGGTCATGGCGACGAACGCGCTGCTCGGCGGCGTGCAGCGGTTTCGCGCGGGCCGGGCGCTGCACCGGCTGACCGAGGCGACCGAGGTCCGGGTGCGGCTACGCCGTCCGGACGGCACCGTGGCCGCCACCAAGGAGGACCTCGCTCCGGGCGATGTGGTCGAGCTGCGCGCGGGCGACGACGTCCCCGCCGACGCGCGGGTCATCAAGGCGGACGGCCTGGAGGTGGACGAGTCGACGCTCACGGGGGAGTCGCAGCTCGTCACCAAGACGGCCGCGCCGACGGTGGCCGCGGCCATCGCTGACCGCGGCTCCATGGTCTACCAGGGCACGACGGTCGCGGCGGGCAGCGGGCGCGCGGTGATCGTCGCGACCGGCGACATGACCGAGGCCGGACGCAGCGCGCGGCTCGCCGCGGAGCCGAGCCCGCCGACCGGCGTCGAGCTGCGGCTGCGCGAGCTGAGCCGCCGCATCCTGCCGATCTCGATCGGCGCCGGTGTCGTCCTGCTGTTCACGGACCTGCTGCGCGGCCGTCCCCTGGCCGCGGCGCTCACCCCGGCCGTCAGCCTGACGGTGGCCGCCGTCCCCGAGGGGCTGCCGTTCGTGGCCACCCTGGCCGAGCTGGCGGCGGCGCGGCGGCTGTCGAAGCGTGCCGCTCTGGTGCGCAACCCGTCCACGATCGAGGCGCTCGGGCGGGTCAACGTGCTGTGCTTCGACAAGACGGGGACGCTGACCGAGGGCCACATCAGCCTGCGGTACATCTCGGACGGGCACGCCGGCGCGCGCGTGGAGGAGGCCGGCGACCGGCTGAGGCGGATCCTCGCGGCGGCCGTCCGGGCGAGCCCGACGGCCGGCGGCGGGCGGGTGATCCCGCACCCCACCGACCGCGCGGTCCTGGGCGGGGCCGAGCGCGTCGGCGTCACCCCGCGGGAGGGGCTGGAAAGCTGGGAGCGCGTCGACGAGATGCCCTTCGAGCCGGGCCGCGGGTACCACGCAGTCCTCGGCGCGACCGAGCGCGGGCAGTTGCTGAGCGTCAAGGGCGCCCCCGAGATCGTGCTCACGCACTGCGACAAGGTGCTCGCCGACGGGGCCGTCGTCCCCTTGGACGACGTCGCGCGGCACGCGCTGGAGCGGGAGGTCGACCGTCTGGCGCATCAGGGGTACCGGGTGCTGGCGGTCGCCGAGCGCCCCGCCTCCGACCGGAGCGACCTGGACGAGTCGCGCATCGACGAACTGTGCTTCCTCGGATTCCTCGGCCTCGCCGACCCGGTGCGCCCGACGGCCGCCGAGAGCGTGCGCCGCCTGGTCCGCGCCGGGGTGCGCATCGTGATGGTGACCGGCGACCACCCGAGCACCGCCGAGGCCATCGCCGCCGAGCTGGACGCGCTGAACGGCCGCCGCGTGATGACCGGCCCCGAGCTGGAGGAGCTCGACGACGAGACGCTGACCAAGGTGCTGCCCGACGTCGCCGTCTTCGCCCGCGCCACTCCCGCGCACAAGGCGCGCATCGTCACCTGCCTGCGCCAGGCCGGGGAGGTCGTGGCGGTCACGGGGGACGGCGCCAACGACGCGCCCGCGATCCGCATGGCGGACGTCGGCATCGCGCTCGGCTCGCGCGCCACGCCCGCCGCGCGCGCCGCCGCCGACCTGGTGGTGACCGACGACCGCATCGAGACGATCGTGGACGCCATCGTCGAGGGCCGGGCGATGTGGACCTCGGTGCGCGACTCGCTGAGCATCCTGCTCGGCGGCAACGTCGGCGAGATCGTCTTCACGGTCGGCACCGGACTGCTCGCGGGCGGCAGCGCGCTCAACGCCCGCCAGCTCCTGCTGGTGAACCTGCTCACCGACATGGCGCCGGCCCTGGCGGTCGCCGTACGGCCGCCCGCGTCGGTCGACCCGGAGAAGCTGCTCGCCGAGGGTCCGGAGGCGTCGCTCGGCGCGTCGCTGACCCGGGACATCTACCTGCGCTCCGTCGTCACGGCGAGCGCCGCCATCGCGGCCTGGCTCGCCGGGCGGCTGACCGGCACGAAGGGGCGGGCGGACACGGTCGGGCTGGTCGCGCTCGTCTCGGCCCAGCTCTTCCAGACCGTGGCGGGCGGCGGGCGGGACCGGCTGGTCGTGCTGGCCTCGCTCGGATCGCTGGTCGTGCTGTGGCTGGCGGTCTCCGTGCCGGGGGTGAGCCACTTCTTCGGCAGCCGTCCCCTCGGCCCGGTGGGCTGGGTGATCGGCCTGGGCAGTGCCGCCGCCGCGACCGGCCTCGGCGCGCTCGCGCAGCGGTGGGAGAGGCGGGCTCCGGCGGTGGGGGAGCCGTCCGGGGACGCGCGGCCGGTCCCCGCCGCCCACGAGGCCGGGCCGGAACGGTCGCCCTCGTACCAGGGGGCCTGAGCCGAGGGCCCTCACCGGAGCCGTCATGCAGATGGTCGTCCACGGCGTATCCGGCGACCTGGACGCCTACCTCGAGCTCGAACAGGAAGGGCCGCGGGGAGCGGTCAGTCCTCGTACCGGTAGTACCCGGCGAGGTCGGGCAGGACGGTGACGCGGTCGGTGCGGATCGTGGTGCCCGTGCGCAGCGCGTTGATCATCTTCCCGCCGCCGATGTAGATGCCGACGTGGTGCGTCCGGACGGTCCGCTTGCGCACCTTGCCGTAGAAGACCAGGTCGCCGGGGCGGGCCGCCTTGGCGGGGATCCTCCGCATGCGCCGGATGTGGTCGTCGGTGGTCCCGCCGCCGAGGACGTCCTGCTTGTAGGCGAGGTTGTACACCCACCGGGCCAGCCCCGAGCAGTCCAGGCCGACGGTGGTGTCGGCCGGGCACGGCCGGATGGACCCGTGGTAGCCCTGGCAGGTGCCGAGGGATGGGCCGGGCAGCGTGTCGTGCCCGCCGCCCCAGACGTACGGGATCGCCCCGCCCTTCCACCGGCTCTGTTCCTGCCCGTTGAGGATGGCCTGGGCGATGGCCACCACCCGGTTCGGCTCGTTGGCGACGACCAGGGGCGCCGACCCCGCCGCGAGGGTGAGGACGGCCGCCGCGGCCGCCAGCCGGACGGATCGCCGCACGTGGAACCCCCGTTCCCTGGTCGATGTCCGCCCTCTTCATTCTGATCGGGTCATCGCAGGATGCGCGGGTTTGATGAAATGTCACGCATAGTGCTGTATGGCGAGAATGCGGCGATCACTGTCCGTTCATCGCCGTGCCGGCGGCGGGCCTGGCCCCCGCCCGGGGCACGCGGGCCAGGCCGGGCGATGACGCGGACGTGGGGGTGCCCGGCCGGGCCCGCTTGAAAGGCCCGGCCGGGCTGTGGTCTCGCGCTCCCAGGGCGTTTCGAGACCACGTCTGGAAGGTCAGGCGGGCGTGCAGGTCACCGTGGCCGGGACCGCGTTCGCGGGGGGAAGGTGCGGGATGCGGTGGGGGTCGGGCCCACCACACCCCGCACCCGGCCCGGACGCGGCGGCGTCACTCAGGCGTCGCCGCGTCCGGGTGGATCAGGGGAACAGCCGGCCGTACTCGGCGAGGGCGACCGCGACGTCGACCTGCGCCCAGAAACGGTGGTAGTTGAACGTCGGGGCAGGGCCCGTGCCGTTCAGGTAGGCCTGGACCTTCGGCCAGTCCGGGTCGTTGCGGTACCACGACCGGATCGAGATGAAGGTCGAGCTGGAGTTGATCGTGTCGCCGTTCGGCATCTTGCCGGTCCAGCCGGCGGGGATGTAGATCGGGTCGTCGAGGCGGTCGTAGTCGGCCTTGGTCTCCGGCACCGACACGCCCTTGGCGTCCTGGTTGTTGGCCCAGACGCCGTCGAGCAGCGCCTTGGCCATGTTCTTCGCCGCCGTGTTGTTGGCCTTGGCGGCGTAGTACATGAGCACCTTGGCGTACGCCCCGGCCACGCCGACGTCGTTGGTGTAGTCGGCGATCGTGACGTGCAGCCCCGTGTTCGGCGTCGGCGGGTTCGTCCAGGTGTTCGGCTGGCCGGTCCACCGCAGCGTCGAGGGGATCTGGTAGGTGCCGTTCGCGTTCACCGTGGTGTTGGCCATGGCCCAGGCCACCCACTTGTCCAGGATGGACTTGGCGGTGGCGTTGCCCGTGGCGTAGTAGTACTCGGCCACGCGCTCCATCGACCACGCCTGGAAGCCGAACCACTGGTTGGACGGCGGGTCGTGGTAGACGGGCTGCCAGTCGTAGGCCATGCCGTAGAAGGTCGGCGTGCCGGCCGGCGGGGCCGCGTAGTGACCCTGCCAGCTGTTGGTCGCGCCGCCCGCGATGGCGCCTTCGGCGGACTGCAGCCACTGGTAGAACTCGAGCTGCCGCGTCAGGCTGGTGCTCCAGTCGGTGACGGCGGTCGGGCTCTTGGGCTTGAGCACGTCCACGTTGGACAGCGCCCAGGCCGCGAGCGGGTTCTGGTACCCGGAGTGGTTGTGGCTGGAGCCGATGCGCCAGGCCCACCCGGCGGAGGAGTCGTTCGCGCCGCCCCAGGCGTAGTACCACGACAGCAGGTAGGCCGAGCTGTCCTTGCCGGTCCCGGCCGCGCAGGACGTGCTGGTGCAGCCCTGCTTCTTGAAGTACTTGTCGTACATCGCGTAGCGCAGGTAGTCGCCCATCTTCGCGGCCTTCGCGACCGTGGCGGAGATCTGCGACTCCTTGCCCTGCGCCTTCGCCCACGTGTACGCCCAGTACGCGGCCTGGACGGCGCGCGCGTCGGCGTCGGGGGCGTTGGTGTACTTCCACTGCTTGGCGTAGGAGCTGTCACCGGTGAACAGGTCCAGGTAGCCGTTCGGGCCGCCGAACCTGAAGGTGTCGCAGGACGGCTGGGGAACGGTCTCGAACACCGACTCCTCGGGGCCGCGCTGGTAGGTGTTGATGTAGGCGGGCTTGGTGGTGCCGTCGCCGCAGCGGCCGTAGCCGTAGGTGTTGTCGACGTCCAGCAGCCAGTGCATGCCGTAGATGTCGCCGGTGCCGTAGGCGGACTTCAGCTCGTTGGCGAGCGGATCGGCGCCGACCGACACACCGCCGTCGAGGCGGGACGGGTACTGCCGGATGTCGTCCCACTCGCCGGCGTAGGTCGCGGGCTTGGACGGGTTGTAGAAGGAGTTGGTCGGCTGGTCGGCCGTGGAGGGGATGATGTACCTCTCCATGATCCCCCACGCGTCATTGAACCGCTGCCACGTGCCGGTGACCTGGCCGTACACCGCCTCCAGCCACAGGTAGTAGCTGAACGCCTCCGAGGTCGTCTCGTGCCCGTGGTCGGGAGCCTCGACCATCAGCGTCTCGACCGAGTGGTACGGGACGCCCTGCGGCGAGAAGTAGCCGTTGGCCGGGTCGTGCAGCTTGTTGTACATCGTGGTGAACCGCTGGATGTACTCGTTGTTGCCGCCCGAGCCGTCGTTGTCGGCCTCGGTGGCCACCAGCGAGGCGGAGGTCCAGCCGGTCGCGGTGGAGGTGAACGTCGCCGTGCCGGCCGCCGTGTCGGCGTCCTCGGCCGCGGCGATGGTCACGGGCTGCGTCGTGTTCCAGTTGGCGGGCGTGAAGGTCAGCGTGCCGCCGGACTGCACGGTGAGGTCCGGGTCGCCGCCCGCCGCCTTGGCCGTCGTCACCGTCACGTTGGCCGTGGGGGCCTTGGACAGCTTGACCCCGTACGACGCGGTGCCGCCCTCGGGGACGACCAGCGTGGTCGGGCTGACCACGATGGCCTGGGCCGTGGTGCCGGACACCGTGATGCCCACCGGGCTGGAGGTGGTCGTGGCGCCGGCGTTGTCGGTCGCCTTCGCGGTCAGCGAGTAGTCGCCCGCCGCGACGCCGGTCCAACTGTAGGTGTACGGCGCGGTGGTGTCGGTGCCGAGCAGCGTGGTGCCGTTGTAGAACTCCACCTTGGAGACCGTGCCGTCGGAGTCGGCGGCGTTCGCGGCCAGGTTGACCGTGGCGGGCGCGGTGAAGGTCTGGCCCGCGGTCGGCGACGTCAGCGCGACGGTCGGCGGCTGGTTGGTCGGGGTGCCGCCGGTGCAGACCACGCCGTTGATCGAGAACGACGTCGGCTTGGGGTTGGTGCCGGTGTGGGATCCGTTGAAGCCGATGTTCGTCGACTGGCCGGTGCCCAGGTTGCCGTTCCAGCTCAGGTTGGTGGCGGTGACGTTGGCGCCGGTCTGCGACCAGTCGGCGCTCCACCCCTGGGTGACCTGCTGGCCGCCGGGGAAGGCGAAGCGCAGCGTCCAGTTGGTCCAGGCGTCACCGTTGTTCGTGATCTTCACGGCGCCGGTGAAGCCGTTGTTCCAGTCGCTGGTCGTGTAGTCCACCGAGCAGGCGACGGCCGCCGAGGCAGGGGAGGAGGCCACGACGGTGAGGAGGCCGGCCGCCAGGCCGACGAGCGCCACCCACACGCCACGCCGTTTCGCCCGTGAACGTGGGAGCGCTCCCGCTCCGAACGATGATGTTGACATGCTGGACGTACTCCAAGGTGAGAATGCGATGGACGGTACGGGGGTCGGCACGTCCTGGGTCGCACCGGGGTCAAGCGGAAGTGTCTGTACGATGGGAGCGCTCCCACATCGGATTCTGGTGGGCGGGCCGAATATGTCAATGACACGTCCGGCTGATTCCGCGTTGTTGACGCGCCCCTCCGTCCCTGCCTGCCCGTTCACCGCCCGGCCGGCCGGCCGGGCGGACCGGCGAGCTGAAAGTTTCACCCCTCCGGCGACAGTGTCGGCAAGGCCGTCCCGCGCTCCCCTGCCCCGTCTCCGACCTGCCGTCCCGTCCGCTCCGGGGCGTCACCGGGCGGCGGTGACAGTGTGAGATATCCCGCTTTGTTATGGGGTGACGGAATCGGGGGTGCGGGTGGAGGGTGGAGTCATGAACAGAGCCGATCCGAGAAACCTGAGCGTGCGAGATCTGCGCGACGAGCTCCGTGAGCTCGAGAAGTCCTGGATGGAGACGCTGCTGTGCGGTTCCGAGGACGCCGTGGACGACTTCGCGTCCCGCACCCGCGAACTGGAGGAGGAGTTCGCCCGCCGCCGCGGAGAGGGCGCCCCGTCCGCCCCGTCCGGTGCCGCGGTTCCCGGGGACGCGCCCGGAACCTAGCCTCCGAGGCGGGCCGCGCGTTCCGGGAAGACGCGGCGGTCACCTGTAGCGAAGTCACCAGTACGTCGAGGGGCCCGTCCGAGAGGATCGGACGGGCCCCGTGCGTTCCCGGCGTCATGTCACCCGGTGACGGCGACGCGCGGACGCGGTGCCTGGTAGTGCTTGTGGTAGCGGGGCTTGTAGTGCGGCTTGAAGTGCTTCTCGTACGGCTTGTGGTGCGGCTTGTAGCCGTGGTGGTGGTGCCCCGCGCCGTGGTGGCCACGGTGCCCATGGTGGCCGCCCTCGTTGAAGAAGCCGTGCAGCGTGTGCAGGTTCTGCAGCGTCACGAGCTTGCCGTGGTCGTCACGGTGGTGGCGGTCATCGCGCACGTGGTGCCGGCGCTTCCTGTCGTGGACCTGCTTGACCTCGCCCTTCTCGTCCTTCTCGCCCTTTTCCTCCTCCTCCTCGTCCTCCTCGCACTCCTCCTCGCACTCCTCCTCGCACTCCTCCTCCGGGCAGGTCCCGTTGGGGCCGGCCGTCACGCTCAGCGGCTGTGCGGCGCTCGGGTCGAACTCGGTGGTCCCGGTGAACCGGGCGTCGATCCGGTGTGTGCCCACGGGAACGCCCGGGTTCGTCAGCGTCGCGTGCCCGGCGGCGTCGAGGGTGGCCGTGCCGATCTCGATGCCGTCGCGGGTGAACACGACGCGGCCGTTCGTCACCGGTCCCTCGGCCGCGCGCACCGTCGCGGTGAGGGTCATCGGACCCTGCTTGCCGTGCTTGGTGCAGGACGAGACCACCGTGGTGGTGGTCGGCCTGCGGTCCGCGCAGCCCAGCGGCCGCGTGATCGTGGACGCGTTGACGGCCACCGTGCCGAGCAGGCCGACGAGCACCCGGCCTTCGATGGTGGCGTTCGGGCCGACGGTGACGGTGCCCGCGGTGGTCGGGACCACCAGCAGGTTGCCGCGCAGGGTGGCCCCCGAGCCGAGCGACACCGGGCCGGTGAGCGCGAAGAACACGTTGCACGGGCGCGCGCCGCCGGTCAGCGCGACCGTGGCGCCCGTGGCGACGGAGAGACCGGTGCCGCGGATGATGAAGACCGCGTTCGGGTCTCCCTGGGCGTTCAGCGTCAGGGTGCCGCCGAGCGTGAGCGCGCCCGCGGCGGTGGCGTACAAGCCCGGGGTCAGCGTCTGGCCGCCGAGCGCCTCGGCGATCGGGTTGGTCAGCGGCCGGGCCGTGACGTTGGCGAACGCCGTGGCCAGGCCGGCCTGCGCCGCGATGGCGGCGGCGTCGTTGTGGTGGATGACGCCGTTCACGATGCTCGGCGGCATGAAGCCCGTGACCGACGTCCCGGGGCTGACGCCGATGTCGCCGGTGACGGTCGAGGTGCCGGTGTTGGTCACCGAGGCGCCGGCCAGAACCGCGAATTCGGCGGCCGCGCCGAGAGGCACCGGTATCGGCTGTGCCGCCGCGCCGGCACCGGGCGCCGCGGCGACGACCCACGCCGCGACGGTCGCCGTGAGAGCCGCCGCCAGCAAGGAACGAATGATATGTCGCGCCCCGACGCGAGGCCGACTGGCATGATTCATGAAGCGGTCCTTTGCTGTTGCCATCGCTAAGCGAAAACGCATTATCGATAATGCATCCCGAGATCCCACGGTACTTAGCGATGGGGTCGCCATCGTCATGCGACATGCGGAAATTTTGAATCAAGCCCCATATTCAGACAAGCTAGAAATGTCCGCCCAGTGATGGTCTGCCGCGAGAACGAATTGCTTTTCGCCGGTATTGTCCCGGGTGTTTATCGGGCGGGAACCGCCAGTTCAGCGCGTCCGAGTGATGGTTCGCGGCGATCGTCCCTCGGGCGCGGCGCCGGGGCGGACTCATGCCAAAGCGGTCACCGCGCGCCGTCGAGGAGCGCGTCGAGGAGACCGGAGGGACGGCGTGCATCCGCGCGCCGGCACGCGCCGCACAGAAAAGGGTGCGTCACCACGGGTGACGCGCCCTCGGATCACTACCGGCGCCGCTCACGCGCCGGGCGAGATCACGCGCAGGTGATGTTCGAGGCTCCCGGGATTGCGCTCCCATCCGCCGCATTGATGAATTTTCCGAGGGCGTCGCGTCAACTGCCGGAGGCAAGAGCTTTCCGCGGTATCGCCGCGTATGCCATGAGATATCGGACCGGCGAAACGGCCGTCCGGACGAGCCTCAGGAGGCGTGCCGGAGAGCGGTGTCGATCATGTTCAGGTCGTGCTCCAGTTTCTGCCTCTGGCCTGGCGAGAGCGCCCCCTCGCGGCTGCGGTCCTCGAGTTTTCTGCGGACGTCCATCAGTCCGTCGGCCCTGGCCGGGCCGTTGAGCAGGTTGCGCACGACCTGGCGCAGGTCGAGCGCGACGTCGGCGCGGATGTCCCCGGCGACCTCTCCGGCCGAGACGGCCGCGTCGAACCGGCCCACCGCCTGGGCGAGGGTCGGAACCAGGTCGGCCGCGGGCTCGGCATCCGTCTCGCCGCCGCGCGTGGCCGGCGTCGTGGGAATCATCAGGACCGTGCGCGGGGTGGGGACCGAATCCGTCAGGGCCGTCTCCGGCGGTGCGGCGTGGGTCGGTGTGGTGCGCGGCATGGCGGCGGTGTCGGCGGTGTCGGCAGAGGGGGCGGCAGAGGGGGCGGAATGGGCGGTTCGCTTGGGAAGGGGCGGCGAGGTCCGCGTGGTGTCCGGGCCCTGCGCGGACGCGCCGCCGGGGGTGGCGGCGCCGGTGGGATGAGTGTCGACGGCCGCGGTGGGCGGCGACAGATCCGGATTAATCCAGAGAAGGGCGGCGGTCCACGCCGACAGGGCCGCCGCCGCGATGGAGGCCCTGCGCATCCGCCGGATCCACAGGGCGGTCTCCTGCCCCGGGATCGCGGGGGCGTTCAGCGCCGCGGTGAGGACGTCGGCCACATGCTGCGCGCCGGGCCGCTCGGCGGGGTTCTCGGCCAGGCAGCCCGCGCACAGCGCGGCGATCTCGGAGGGCAGTCCGGGGACGCCGGAGGGCGCGGGCGGCGGCCCGCCGCGGTCCGCCGCCTCGACGGCCTCCCAGGTGGTCTCGGGGTAGGGCGGGACCCCGGTGAGCATCTCGTACAGGAGCACGCCGAGCGCGTACACGTCGACGGCCGGATGCACGCTGGCGCCGGTCAGCCGCTCGGGCGCGACGTACGGCGGCGTGCCGAAGTCGGCGAGCCGCTGGTCGACCGGCTCGCCGACGAACGCCGCGATCCCGAAGTCCAGCAGCTTGGCGCCTTCTGGCGTGAGCAGGACGTTCTCGGCGGTGACGTCGCGGTGGACGATCCCGCGCTGGTGGGCGGCCGCGAGCACCGTCGCCACCCGGGCGCCGATCGCCGCGGCCTCGCGCCAGGGCAGCGGCCCCTCCGTGATCCGCTCGGACAGGGGCCGCCCGTCCAGCAGGCGCATCACGACGTACGCCGCGAGGCGCCCGCGCGCGGTGACCGTCTCGCCGTAGTCGTACACCTCGATCGCGTCGGGGTGGATCAGGCGGGCGGTCGCCCGCGCCTCCCGGCGGATGAGCTCGCGCCCGCCGTGGTCGCCGCCGAGGCTCCCGTCCAGCACCTTGATCGCGACGGTGCGGTGCAGGGACTGGTCGAACGCCCGCCAGATGGCGGACATCCCTCCCGAGGCGATCTGTTCCACGAGCCGGTACCGGCGCGTGAGCACATCGCCCTCCCGCATGGCCCCCGAGTCATGCGGATTCACGGACCACCAGCTCCGTGGGCAGGATCGGATTGCCGCGCGGGACCTCGTCCTCGGAGGCGATCGCCATGAGCAGCATCCTGGCCGTGAGGACGGCGAGTTCCTCGACCGGCTGGCGGACCGTGGTGAGCGTGGGGGAGGTGTGCCGGGCGAGCGGGGCGTCGTCGAACCCGATGACGGCCACGTCGTCGGGCACGCGCCGCCCGGAGCGCCGGAGCGCCTGGAGGGCTCCGGCCGCCATCGGGTCGGAGGCGGCGAAGACGGCGTCGAGATGAGGGGAGCGTTGCAGGAGCCACTGCATGGCGTGCGCGCCCGAGGCGTGGCTGAAGTCGCCGTAGGCCACCGGGACGTCGGTCATCCCGGCCGCGTGCAGCGTCCGCAGGAATCCGTCGAGGCGGTCGCGGGCGCCCGGGAGCGTGGGCGGGCCCGCGATCACCGTGATGTTCCGCCGGTCGGTCAGCAGCAGGTGCTCGGCCGCCTGGCGGGCGCCGTCGCGGTTGTCCATGTCGGCGTAGGGCAGGTCGACGCCGTCCGGGGGCCGCCCGGCGCTGCGCACCGGGACTCCCGAGGCGGCGAGGGTGATCGCCAGAGGATGTCGTTCCCTGGCTCCGGCGAGCAGGACGCCGTCGAAGGATCCGGTGACGAGCGGGGGCGCGGCGATGGTGGAGGTGGCGGGTGTGGCGGTCATCACGACGAACGGCACACCGTAGGCGTTGAACACCTCGTCCGCGGCGGACAGGAACCGCGCGTAGAAGGGTTCGGAGAAGATGCGCGGGGTGTGCTCGCAGATCACCGCGGCGACGAGCTGGTCGGAGCGTCGCGCCGACGTGCCCCGAGGCGCTCGATGCCGTACGTAACCGAGTCGCGACATGGCGTCGTGGACCTGGCGGCGCGTCGAGGTGCTCACTCGGACCGAGCCGGTGAGAACCCGTGATGCCGTGGCGGGGGAGACCCCTGCTTCGGCTGCTACCTGGGCGAGGGTGGGCTGGTCAGCCATCCGGCTTCCTCCGCTTAGGGGGTTTATCGCGAAGGTGTGGGAGCGCTCCCACTACAATAACAGTGTTTCTTCCGTGTCAACAGATGTTTCCAGTAAGTGTTCCGCGCGGATCTGGAGGCGATGTTACGGACATATTCCAGGCGAAGAAAGGTCCCTGTCAGAGATTGGTGGAGGTTGGGAGACCTCCGGCCCCACCCGCGCATCCCCGCCGGTGATCACTGCCCGACCGCCGGTCGGGCAGCTCAGCCCCCGCCTCGGGCCCCCCATTCCGCGTCGTGACGCCCCCCGCGCGGCCGCCGGCGTTACCAGGGTGTTATGCGCGGGCGCCCTCGGCCGCACCGCCCCCGATCATGCCGTACGCCTCAGCGATCAGCTCGAAGGACCGCAGCCGGGCCTCGCCGCCGTGCACGCCGGTGGTGATCATCAGCTCGTCCGCGCCGGTGCGCTCGCGCAGCGCGTCCAGGCCCGCGCGGACCGTCGCCGGGTCACCGTGCACCACGTTGCCGAGCCACTCCTGGACGAACTGCTCCTCGATCGGGCTGTAGGGGTACGCCTCCGCCTCCTCGGGCGTGGGCAGCGGGGTCGGCATGCCGCGACGCAGGCGCAGCATGCCGAGGGCTCCGGTGCGCGCCCGCCGCAGCGCCTCCTCCCCGGTGTCCGCCGCCACCGCGCTCACGCCGATCAGCGCGTACGGCTTGTCCAGCACCTCGGACGGCTCGAACCGCGAGCGGTAGAGCTCCAGCGCGGGGATCGTGTTGGCGGAGCTGAAGTGGTGGGCGAACGCGAAGGGCAGGCCGAGCAGCGCCGCCAGCCCCGCGCTGAACCCGCTGGAGCCGAGCAGCCAGATCGGCGGGCGTCCCGAGCCGGGAGCGCCGGCCTCGCCGGGGATCGCCCGGATCCGCATGCGCGGGTCGTCGAACCCGTGGGGGTCGTAGGTGTCGTCCAGGAAGGCGATCAGCTCGGCGAGCTGCTCGGGAAAGTCGTCGGCGTCCGGGGTGGCCCTGCGGCGCAGCGCGCGTGCGGTCGCCTGGTCGGTGCCGGGGGCGCGGCCGAGGCCGAGGTCGATACGCCCCGGATGCAGGGCGTGGAGGGTGCCGAACTGCTCGGCCACGATGATCGGCGCGTGGTTCGGCAGCATCACGCCGCCCGAGCCGAGCCGGATGCTGCGGGTGTTGGCGCCGAGGTGAGCGAGGATCACGGCCGGGGACGAGCTGGCGACGCTGGGCATCCCGTGGTGCTCGGCCACCCAGAACCGGTGGTAGCCCCAGCCCTCGGCCCGCCGGGCCAGTTCGGTCGTCGTGCGGAGGGCATCGGCGGGCGTGTCACCCGCGCCCACGGTGGCCAGGTCCAGGATCGACAGGGGGACGCCGGACTCGCCGCGGGCCACGCCACGGATCTGATCGCTCACACCATCGGACAACCCAGGCCGGACGAGGGCTATTCCGGACGGGAAGGCACCGGGTACGGCGGGCGGCCGTACCCGGCGCGAGCGGGAGCGCGGGCTAGGAGATGGTGATCCGGAAGATCTGGTCCGAGCCGGGACCGCCGCCGCCGTTGTTGTCGGCGTTGGTGGTCGACATCCAGAGCTGGTCGGCGTTCGGCACCTTGGTGACCGTCCGCCCGTAGGCGCCGACGTAGTACGCGGTGGAGGTGCCGACCGACTCGGTGTCGCCGTTGATCGGGATCCGCCAGAGCCGCTCTCCGCGCAGCGCGCCCATGTAGACCACGTTCCTGATGATCGCGATGCCGCTCGGCGAGGCCTGCGCGACCGGCCAGGACGCCTTCGGGTTCATCATGCCGGCCACGCTGCACGTACCCTCACAGGTCGGCCAGCCATAGTTGGCGCCCGGCTTGATCAGGTTGAGCTCGTCCTGCGAGCTGTTACCGAACTCCGCCTCCCACAGTCGGCCGTTCCGGTCGAACGCCAGGCCCTGCGGGTTGCGGTGTCCCATGGAGTACACCAGCGTGCCGAACGGGTTGCCCGGGGCCGGGGCGCCGGTGGTGGTCATCCGCAGGATCTTGCCGTTCAGCGAGTTCCTGTCCTGGGCGAGGCTGGAGGTCTGCGCCGAAGAGCGAAAGGTGCCGCCGGGAACAGGCTGGAGATCGATCTCCGGCCCGCCTCGGCGGCACCTCCCTCACGCTCCGGGCCCGCGGGCCGGGCGCTCCGGCCCCGCGTCAGGCGGGCGGGCGGTCGCCGGCCGGCACGGACTGCAGTTCGGCGGTGCAGAAGGCGCAGCGGCGGGCGTCCACCGGGATGTCGCTGAGACACTGCGGGCACTGCTTCTCGGTCGCCTTCTTGTCGCGGTCGAAGAAGGCGATCAGCCGCGTCATCGGCATCACGACGAGCCAGTAGATGACGGCGGCGATGATCAGGAACGTCAGCAGGTGGTTCACGAAATCGCCGTACTTGAACTCGGCGCCGTTCACCACGAACTTGTACTGCGAGAAGTCCGGCTGGCGGCCGCCCGTGACGGCGGCGATCAGCGGGGTGATCAGGTCGGCGACCATCGCCTCGACCAGCCCGCTGAACGTGGCGCCGACCACGACCGCCACGGCCAGCTCGACGATATTGCCGCGCATCAGGAACTTCCTGAATCCGCCCATTCTTGGTTTCCTCCGGGGAGAGCTTGTGGGGGGGTGAAGGCATCCGGCCACCCATCTGCCCGCCAGCAGACCATTCCGGGCCGAGCGGACCCGCGACGCGGTGCCACCCGGTTCTGCCGGTGGCCGTCGGGTGGACGGGGCCGAAAGCCGCTCCGTTCTCTGGCATTCGGTGAGAGAATCGCCATGATACGTGATGGCGTCGACGCGGAGAATCCTCTCACACTTTCTCGCCGCCGTCCCGGGAAGGTGCGGCTCCGTCCAGCATTTCGCGTCCGCGGGGACGGCCACGGAACTCACGCCCGAGCAAGGCTTCGACGAAGGCGAGTGAAATGAAAGTGCGATGGACGATGGTCGTGCTGACGGCGGTCGGTTGGAGCTCACGACGATGGCGATGGAAAAAGCCGGAGTGGTACATGCCGGTGCTCGGAATTTCCGGCGATGCGGACCCTATGGCCGCGAGGCGGCAATTTTTCGCGATGACGGTGATGAACTACCATCGCATGGGATACGGATCGGGGGTGATCTCCGAATCTTCTATGCGTGAGGAGGGCTTCGCGGCGATGTTCTCCGATCGCATGATGCGTGATCGGTGAGGGCGCGCCCGCCCTTATCGGGAGATGTCCATGATCACGCGAAGTGATCGCGAATTCCTGCGTATCCTCGATGAGGAGTACACGAAGCCGGCCCCGCCGGCCCCGGCGCCCGGCGGCGGGAAGGCCGGCTCACAGCCGGGGTCCCGGCCGCTTCTCCACGTCATGCGCGGCCTCACCTTGGCGCTCTGCGCCGCTGGGGTGATCTATGGAATGAGGGCGGCGATGAGAAGCGCTTCGGCAGAGGCCGGGGTGGGCCGTTCTGACCCACCCCGGCGTCGCTCACTTCTCGCTGGGCCCCTTTTTGAGACTCTGGACATCGAACTCGCCGTTCTTGGCGCCGTCGATGAAAACCTGCCACTCGCTCTCTGTGTAGAGCAGGGCGGGGTTGGCGGGGTCCTTCGAGTCACGCACGGCTATCATCCCGTCCGTGATCGCGACCTCGACGCAATTCTTGGTGGTGCAACGAGCGGCCGTACGCCACTCGACCGCAGGAAAATACGCGGCTGACGAGAACCTCATTGATTCCTCTGGCGGTGTTGGGTGTGACATGGCCACCGATGGTCGGTGGTCCACCCCTCGCAGTATCCCATCCCAAGATCCTTGGTGGGGACGCCGCCGTGCCGCTTGATCAACTAGCGTAGTTCTGGTTTACTTCGGCGATACGAAGCACCGATGCCTCGGGATCCAGCGCGAGTGCCTTCAGTTGGCGGATGGCCTCCCGGCACACCGCCAACTCGGCCGGCTTCTCCAGGTAGTCCGCCCGGGTGATGGACTCGACGTAGGCGACGTCCGACACGGTCGGGTCGTCCATTTCCAGCAGTGTGAAAGCGCTGTTGAATCCCATGTGCGCTCCAACGCTGAAAGGTACCACGCGAACGGTGACGTGCGTGAGCTCGGCCCATTCGATGACGTGTGTCAACTGATCGTGCATGACTTCCGCGCCCCCGACGGGGCGATGAAGGACTGATTCGTCGAGAATCACCAGGTGATGGGGAGGAGTCGCCTGCCGTAGCAATTCCTGCCGCTTCAGGCGCGTCTCGACGCGGTCCAGAAGAACGCTTTCATCGATCTCCGGGAGAACGGCCCGAATTATCGCCCGCGCGTAGTCGGAGGTCTGCAGTATTCCTGGCACCGCGCAGGTGTCGTAGATGGTTATCGAGGACGCCTCCGCTTCCAACCCTATATAGAGGCGAAAGTCCGGGTCGTCGTAGGTCTGCCACCAGCCCGGCTGGCGGGCCTCGCGGGCCATGCGCATGAGCGTCTCGGTCTCGGCCTGGCCGGCGCCGTAGATCTGGCACAGGTCGCGGACGTCGCGCGGGATGACGCCGCGCCGCGCGGTCTCGATGCGGCTGATCTTGGCGGGCGAGCACTCCAGGCTGTGGGCGACCTCCTCGATGCTCAGCCGGGCGGCCTTGCGGAGCTCGCGCAGGCGCGTGGCGAGCTGGCGGCGCCGCAGGGTCGGGTTGGCTTCGGCCACCGGCGCTCACCTCTTCCTGGCGTTCCCTGGCGTTCCCTGGCGTTCCCTGGCGTTCCCTGGCGTTCCCTGGCGTCGCGCCGGCGCGGGCGTCCGCCGCGTGCTCGCCAGGTCGTGGCGAAGCAGGGGGCGGCGGCCGGCGGGGCCGGGCAACGGCCGCGGCGCCCGTCGCGGGCGTCAGCGGCCAACAGTGGTCTACAGCGGTCTACAGCGGTCCTACGTGGTACCAGTCCAGCGTATTGGCCAACGTATTGGCACGCGTTGAACGCCAAAGGTATCGAACAGGGGAGTGTTTGCTGGCAATTGCCATCGGCGGTTGCCTTTAGCACGAACCAGGGTAAACAGAAGGTTAGTCCCCAACGGAGCAGACGTCGCCCGGCGAGCCGGACCCTCGCGGGCGGCGCCTTCCTGTGGGACGGGGAGGCCGCGCCGGGCGGGCGCGGAGTCGGGGCACCGCCTCAGCGGCGCCGTGTCATGGCCGGGCCGGTGGTGGGGCACCGTTCCGGCCCGGGAAGTCACCCGAAGATCAGGGAGCGAGAGGACGATCCTCCATGAACGTCGGTCCCGCCGGGGTCACGGCCAATCTGTGGACGCTCATCCGCGCCCAGGCACTGGCCCGGCATTGGGAGCTCAGTGACGCGCTTTTCGCCGAGATCGACGGGTTCGCGCTGGTGCAGGGCTGGGCGATCAGCCGCCGGCGGACCCGGCACAGCTACCGCGACCCCCGGTTCGACCGGGTGGTCGCCTGTTCCACCTGCGGGGGCGAAGGCAAGGGGGAGGGCGGCCACGCGTGCCGCACCTGCAAGGGGGACGGGCTGCTCAACTTCTTCGAGCCGCCCCGGCGCCGCAGGCGCTGAAAGGCGAGACGCCGCGGGCGCTCATAAGTCCAGGCGCGGCAGGCGCGGATGAAGGCCCGGCGCCGCGGGAACACGTTAGGGCGCGCGGCGCCCGGGTACGGCACGACCTTGACGGATGGCCGCTACGCCTTTACGGTTCCTCCGCAGAGGCAGGTAAGGAAACCTTACTAATAAAGCCCTGGAGGTGCGGTGCGCCCGTCCCGACGACTCGGACTACCGATCGCTGCGGCGGTCGTCATCGCGGGCCTCGCCCCCGGGCAGGCCAGGGCCGCCGATCACGGCGGCGCCGCACACCCCGCGGCGCCCCGTCTCGTGCCGGCCCCCGTCAGCGTCGAGGCCACCGGTGACCCGTTCACCCTGACCTCGGCGACGCGCGTGGTCGTGCGGTCGGGGGCCGGCGCGCGGGCCGCCTCCTACCTGGCCCGCCTGCTGCGCCGGTCCACGGGCTACGCCCTGCCGATCGTCCAGGACGCGGGCGCCGGCGGCGGCATCGTCCTGGACGCGACCGCGCCGCAGGGGCTCGGCCCGGAGGGATACCGCCTGGAGGTGTCGGGCAAGGGGGTGCTGCTGGCGGCGGACACGGGCGAGGGCCTGTTCCGCGGCGTGCAGACGTTGCGCCAGCTCCTGCCCGCCAAGGCCGAGAGCCCGTCCCGGCGGCCTGGCCCGTGGCGGATCACCGGAGCTCGGGTGACCGACCGCCCGAGGTTCGCCTACCGCGGCGCGATGCTCGACGTCGCCCGCCACTTCTTCACGGTGAGGCAGGTCAAGCGGTACATCGACCTGGCCGCCGCGTACAAGGTCAACATGTTCCACCTGCACCTGAGCGACGACCAGGGCTGGCGGATCGCGATCGGGAAATGGCCGCGCCTGACCGAGGTGGGCGGCCGGACGGCGGTGGGCGGCGACCGCGGCGGCTTCTACACGCGGAACGACTACCGCGAGATCGTGAAGTACGCCCAGGACCGCTATGTAACGGTCATCCCGGAGATCGACACCCCCGGGCAC
This sequence comes from Sphaerisporangium sp. NPDC051017, assembly GCF_040683095.1. Taxonomy (NCBI): domain Bacteria; kingdom Bacillati; phylum Actinomycetota; class Actinomycetes; order Streptosporangiales; family Streptosporangiaceae; genus Sphaerisporangium; species Sphaerisporangium sp. NPDC051017. The sequence goes on along the minus strand of NZ_JBFBCI010000044.1, from coordinate 1,484 downwards.
ACCAACGCCGCCCTGGCCTCGTACGCCCGGCTGAACTGCGACGGCAGGGCCCGCAGGCCGTACACAGGAACCGACGTCGGGTTCAGCTCGCTGTGCGTCGGCAAGGACGTGACCTACCGGTTCCTCGACGACGTGATCGGCGAGCTGGCGCGGCTCACCCCCGGCCCGTACATCGACATCGGCGGCGACGAGGCCAAGAGCACCAGGCGCGCCGGCTACCGCGCGTTCGTGGCCCGCGTCCAGAAGATCGTCCACAGGCACGGCAAGCGCATGATGGGCTGGGAGGAGATCGCGGACGCCAAGCCCTCGCCGGACTCGGTCGCCGAGCACTGGAACCCGGTGACCGGCCGGCAGGACGGCACCGAGCTCGCGCGCTCGGCCGCCCGCCGGGGCGTGAAGCTGGTCATGGCCCCGGCCGACCACGCGTACCTGGACATGAAGTACACCGCCCGGACGCGCCTGGGGACGGACTGGGCGGGGCTGGTGGACGTGCGCCGCGCGTACGCGTGGGATCCGGCCCGGCTGGTCGCCGGGGTGGGCGAGGATGACGTGCTCGGCGTGGAGGCGCCGCTCTGGACCGAGACGGCGCGCACGAGCCGAGACCTCGAATACCTGGCCTACCCGCGCCTGCCCGGGATCGCCGAGATCGGCTGGTCCCCGGCAAGGGGACGCTCGTGGGACGACTACCGCGTGCGGCTCGCGGCCCAGGGGCCCCGCTGGTCCGCGCGCTCGGTGAACTTCTACCACTCGCCGCAGGTGCCCTGGCCGTCCTAGCCGGCCGCGCGGGGGGTGAGGACTGACCCGGTACGGCCAGGCCGTACCGGGGCCTGTTGCTGCTTTGAACTGCGCGGACAAGTCTCGCGGAATACCGGGCCGCAGGTGCTTGACTCCGCCCAAACGACGGTGTTCCTATGGTCAAGTATAGTTAAGAAGCTTTCTTAACTCTCCCGTTCTCCTCATCTTTCGCCCGAACACCCCCCTAGGGAGAGGACGTATGAAGGTACAGGGATACATGGGCATGTCCCGCCCCGTCCGCACCGCCACCACCCTCGTCGCCGCGCTCGCTGGCCGCCGAGGCCGGCATCGCCGTGGTGACCGTACCGGCGCGCAACACCTCCAAGCACTGCCCGCAGTGCCTCACGCCGCTGCGGCACCGCAAAGCCCCCGACCGGCCATCGGTCGCGGGCTGGAAGTGGGCCATCTGCCCCAGCCAGAGGTGCGGCTGGCAGGGCGACCGTGATCAAGGGGCATGGCGCAGGATCGCCGCGCGCGGCCTCACCCACCAGGCCAAGACCGTCGCCGACCGCACCACCGGGCAGATGGCGATCCGCTCGGTGGTGGACACGCTCGAAACACGCGCGGTCATCACCCCGGCCGCGCCCCAGACAGGCCGCAAGGACCGGTCGAAGACCGGCCCCACCCGGCCCCGATCCACACGCCCCGCGCCCAGGCGACGCAGGGCACCCTCCCCTGCCAGGCCCTTG